>CAZXFH010000021.1:0-46520 GCA_964640055.1 uncultured bacterium
TAATTTAAGCAGAATATATTCAGGTTTAATCAAAATACCGGACCAAATAGTGAGTTTTTTCTGTTGATTTAAGTTATTCATAAGACCATTAATTTTGATAATCAGCGATTTCCGGATTACTTTTGGGTAATTCAATCCAGAAAGTACTACCCTGATTTAGTTTGGATATGACTCCATACCTTCCATTCAGCCGTTGCATGGCTTTTTTAACGACTGCCAGTCCGATACCAGTGCCGGTATAATTTTCAATACCATGTAACCGTTCAAAGACATTAAAGATTTTTTGCTGATGCTTTTTTGCAATACCGATACCATTATCTTTGATCAATAATCGGACCCGGGAATCAATTGCCTGGGTAGTGATTTTTATATAAGGTACTTTCTCCTGTGATACAAATTTCAAGGCATTGCTTAAAAGGTTTTGGATGACCTGTTTCAAGATAAGGGGATGACCCATGACAGAATGTAAAGGGGGGGCAACTACCAGGCGGGCTTTTTTGCTTGCAATCATTTGTTCAAATTGATTAACAACCTCGCTAATCAAATTGGAGAGATTTACTGTTGTAATAGAAATTTCACGGCGGGTCAAACGGCTATATTCCAGGAGGTCTTTGATCAAGGTATCCATTTCCTGGGATACTTTGATGATCCGGTTGATATAATTCTGTCCGGCTTGATCAAGTTGGGTAGCGCAATCTTCCTGTAGTGCAACAGAGAATCCCTCCAAAGCTCGTAAAGGGGCGCGTAAATCGTGTGAGACAGTGTATACAAAGGCTTTCAGCTCCTCATTGACCGCTTGCAGGGTTTGGGTACGCTGGGATACCAATGTTTCCAGCTGCAGGCGGTAAGCTTCAAGTTTATTTTCCGCCTCCTTGCGTTGGGTAATATCTTCGACTGTACCTTCATAGTAAATTGTTTTACCCTGTTCATCCTTGATAGCCCGGGCACTCTCCCGCACAAACAGGATTTTCCCGTCTTCTCTGTTCCAGGCAGATTCCAGACCGACTACTTGTCCTTTTTTCTCAATTTTTTGTTTGAATTCATGACGGGAGTATTGGGGGGTAAATCCGGCTTTTTCCAGGTTCAGGTGGCTTAATTCTTCAAAGCTGGAATAGCCTATCATATCAATTAGTGTTGGATTGGCCAAAAGTATTTTACCATCGGGAGTGGTCCGGTATAAGCCGATGGCGACATTCTCAAACAGGGAGCGGAAGCGTTCCTCACTGGCACGCAGGGCCTGTTCCATTGACCGCTGCTTTGAAATATCCCTTACAATGGCCATCAGGTTATTTCCTGTTTTTATGAGCAGTTGGTTCAGGGTCACTTCCGTATGGAATTCTTCACCGTTTTTCCGTTGATGGGTCCAGTAAAAGCGTTGGGGTTGTCCCTTAAGGGCAGCGTTAATATAATTTTGTGCTTTTAGGGAAGAAAGTGTACCATCAGGCTGATAGGCCGGGGAGAAATCCCAGGGTGTAAATCCCAGGATTTCGTCATAGTGTTCACATCCGTAAATTGTTAATGTTTTGCGGTTACATTTGATAAAATGTTGATCCTTGAGGATGAAAATCGCATCATTGGCATTTTCAAAGAGGGTACGGTAACGTTCTTCACTTTTTTCTATCTTCTCGGATATGCGTTTATATTCGGTAATATCACGAATAACTGCCACGGATCCTTGATAAATGTCCTGTTTTATAATTGGAGAAAGTTTGGCTGAGAAACACATGGGATGATCATGGATGTCAATCCAGTATTCAAGGTCACTGATTGTGCCCACTTTGTTTTTCTCAATCGCCTTGGTAATTAATACCACCACATGCCTGGGAAGGATAGCAGTATATTTTTTACCAATGAAATTTTCCGGAGCAAGATACAATTTTTCTTTTTCAGGTGCATGATAGAAGATGATCCGGCCCTGATTGTCAATAACAAAGACAATATCCACCATGGCATTTAGTATGCCACTCAATTTGGTTTCAGAGTGCGCCAGGGCCGCGGCGATTGTTTTTCGTTGGCTTATATCCTGACTGACGCACATTACAGCCGGCTTGCCTTGATAAGTTATTGGAGCGAAGGTTGATTCGAGATAAAGGTCAGTGCCATCCGGTCGGATGATTTTTATTTCCAGAGTGGTGTTTGTTTGTTCCGATCCGATCTGTTCTAACTGTTGTTCCTTAAAAAGGGATAGTGATTCAGAACCAATGGTAGCCCTAAAGGGTAAATTGATTATTTCTTCCAGTTTGGAGTAACCCAAGACTTTAATGGCTGCCTGATTTGCAAAGACGTATTTATCTTTTTGGATGACCATTATGGGATTAGGGTAGGAGTCGATCAGGGTCCGGTATGGCTTTCCGCTATCTTGATGGAGGCGGGTACCGGCTTTCATTTTACAGGTCAGGGTATATTTCCACATTAGGACAACCAGGAGAATGAGACAAAGTAAACCGATCACCCCGATTATCAAATGTATGGTTTCAAGCTGGGCTAGGAGGGATAAGGGCACAATGGCATAGCCTGCATATAAAATAAAAACAGATTCGGTTTCCGGAGAATCCAAATTGCCGCTGAAAATTGATTTGAGTAGTAATTTAAACATTAAGTAGCCTGACTATGAAGCTATTGATAAACAAATTTTTATCAAAGGGGCTTCCATTTAGTATTATCGGCAGGATCCTTGCAATTCTTTATATTTTAATTGATTGAAAAATTTAAGGTAAAATTCCAAAAATTTAATCCAAACTTAGCGGGCCGAAAATATTTAAGCATCTATTTTCACTTCAGCCGAAAGGTGTTTGAACCAGAAGTGATAAAGGCCTGTGGAGCAGATTATCAATCCTATCAATAAATAGGCAAACAGGTCCCAGCGTTTCATAACGATCATCATAATGGTCAAAAACAGGATCATTTGCCAGGGTATAGCGAACAGGGTAGCAATGATGTCACGGCGGTTTTCCACATTAACCTGATCCATTATTAATTTGGGAATCTTTTGGCGAATGGGTTGCCAGAAACCAAAGGGGCGGGTGCGTTTGTAAAAGTTGAGCAGGGTTTGCTGTTCAGTTGGCCGGGTGATGAAGGTTCCCAATAGGGTACAGAATAATGAAAAACCGCTGACGACCGAGAAGGAGATATATTCGGGAGTCTGTGGCAGGCATAGTTTTTGGGCAATGGCAGCGAACATGCCGCCCAGGGTTCCAAGTGCAAAGCCATATCCGTTCAGCCGCCACCAATACCAGCGGATTAAGAGAGGAATGATCAGGCCGGCCCCGATACTCATGGTGATCCAGGCCCAAATCTCGTTGATGTTTCTAACCCCCAGGGTGAGGAAAAGACCAATCAGGACCATTAATATAGAAGCGAGCCGACTCTGCTGCATCAACTGCTTGTCGGTGGCTTTTGGATTTAAAAAAGTATGGTAAATGTCTTTTACCCAATATGAAGCCCCCGCATTAATAACCGAATCAAAGGTAGACATAGCGGCTGCCATAAGGCCGGCCACCAAGAGACCTTTAAGTCCCATGGGCACCAGTTGGTTAATAACAATCGGCAGAACCGCCTCGGGATCCTGGATGATTTGTCCGGTATGAGCCCCAAAACTAATGCCCATGATAGCGATAGCTGCCACAAAGGGCCATCTTAAGGAAAGCAGAAAGATCCAGAACATGGATAACAATCCGGCGTCACGGTCGCTGCGTGAGGCATAAAAGCGCTGAATCATATAACCACTGGTCCCGGCACTGCCTTCAATGACGGTTTTTATCAGATAAAAAATAATAGCAATCCCAAAAAGACTGTAGACCGAGTAGGTGGTGGTTTCCGGGATATTAAGCCGCCATTGTGGGAAAAAGTTTGTCCACTGTTCACGGGTGGTTTCTACGGCTATAAAACCACCTTCTTTCAGTGGCAGGGAAACCGCAAAAGTATCCGGGAGCAGGAAATTTTTCATGGAAATATAACAGATCGTAACGATGGTGATGAAAATGAGCACGCCTTGAAATACATCGGTCCAGACCACGCCGAAGAGACCGCTGGCCACCGTATAGATCATGGCCAAGAAGATCATTAAACTGGCTGCCCAGAATTGCGGTGGTAAACCGAACAATGCGGGCAGGCCTAAAAATTCGCCGATAAATTTGCCGGCACCGACTGCAAAATAGGTGACAATGGCGATGGAACTGACAATTACCGAAATGGCCGCGATCAGGCGGGCGATTTTGCCTTCACGGGTATTGCCAAAACGGAGTTGCATCCATTCCGCCATAGTCATGACATTAGCTCGTCGGTTCCACTTGCCCATAAATATCATTAAAAAGGCCATGATCAGGACAATACCACCGCGAATTTCCACAAAAAATCCCATGGCACCCAGGGCATAGATAAAGGCCGTATTGATCATCGTACCGCTGATATCTAGGTTGGATGCCATGCCTGAGGCTCCCAAAACCCACCAGGGCAGGCGCCGATTACCAAGGAAATAGGAGTCAATACCAGCTGATGCCTTGCGTTGAAAATAGAGCCCGATCATTACCATACCACTGATATAGATAATGACGATAAGATAATCCAGCCATGTCATACTATTTTTTCAATCCTTTTTTGATTCCAAGGCTTTAATCGTATCTTGGTAAGCACTGCGCCGCGCCTGACAGGCCGGACAGCTTTTTCCAGGGCATAAGAGTTTATGGGGATATTTTCGGAAGTAGGGGATACCAGCAGCATACAATAATTTCACAGGGATAAAATAATAAGTCAGTTCCCGGAAAGTTTTTTTGGAAATTAGATTTTGATGGATTAAATATTGTTCAAAATGGGTAAAAGACCGGGCACATCCGGGGATCTGCTTTAATTTTTGCTCGCCATGTACAGATACCCCTGTTTTTTCGACATGCATATAATCCCAGGGAGAGTAATCGTGCCAGGGAACCGGTGCTTTGACTTCCAGATAGTGAAGATAACTCAGGCTGGAAAAATCGGCACCCAACAGGAGGATAAAAGTATTAGGTTGCGCCGTTAACCAGTCCAGAACACTATTTTTGCCCAGCGGGCTTTGCGGGGCATTATCAGACGAGATATGGTGACATATTTCACCCCATAGTGCAAAAGAATGCGTCGGGGAAGCGGTACGGACTACAGCTGGCATTTTCCGGAATACTTCGCTGACGGCACCGACTTTACTGGGACTCTGGATGGGATCGTAAACATCATGATACCCCTGACTTTTTTTAAAACAATAGGTAAAGGTCGGCATAATGAGGGAACCCGCCGGGGTTATTATGGCTTGTAAAGCAGCCAGCATATCCTTAATGCGGGTATGCGGGAAGGCTTTGCGGATTTGCCGAAAAGCACTATGCAGCATCACATGCTGTCCTTTCTGTAGTTCTACAGTTTTAAAGAAATCAGGATATGCAGCTACTAAATTCCTGGATGGCATAAGGCTCTAATTAGTTCTCAATTTAAACTAACTGAATTTACAAGAAGGAACTTGATTAAAATAGAAAAAAGTCAACCGGATCAGGGCTGGTTCATGTTTTAAGCGTGGATATTTAGTTGATATTTATTTTTAAAAGGAGTATGCTATCAGGGAGTTTGTAAAGGATTTTAACTAATTTAGCAAAGGTACAGAAAAATGCGCAAATCGATTCGTTTTTTGATCCTGGGAATAGTCACCCTGAATATGTTATCCGCACAAACGGGTATCAATTGGACTGATGTTACGGATCAATATGGTTCTTTACCGGATAGTGTCGCTCTGTTCAAAGGCCGGCGGGATAACCCGGCCCTTGATATCTATTATCTGCAGATTGATCTGGATAATGAAGCTCTGGGCGTGCGCTCTTATATTACCACGAATACGGCCAATGTGAAAATACTGACGCAGCGTTTTGGCACCTATGCTGCGGTTAATGGGGGTTTTTTCGGGGGATCCATTTCCTATGCTGCCGTAATTTATCCGGAAGCAGTTAAAGCCCGGAATGTGGACGCAGTGACCCGTAACAGCAAAAGTTATCCGGTGATTCGCAGCCTGTTTAGTCTTTCTAAAACATTTGAACCCTCGGTGGACTGGATCTATCATTTTGGGGGAACGGCTGCTTCGATCTACTCCTTTGACGCTCCGTTGAACTATTCTTACCAGGATCCTGATCCTTTATCAGCACCCAGTAGTGCTGCAGGGACGCCCATGCATGATCTATTGGTCGGTATTGGAGGGGGGCCAACTTTGGTAAAAGGAGGTGCAGCTCAGATTACATATAATGAAGAAATATTCTGGGGTTCCGGAGTGGGTCTGTCCAATAATGACCCCCGTACTGCAGTAGGATATACCGCTAATAATGAGGTAATCCTGCTGGTGGCGGACGGACGTCAAACCAGCAGTGAGGGGGTGAGTCTCACCGAATTGGCAGAGATTATGATCAGCCTGGGATGTGAAGAAGCCATGAATCTGGATGGCGGGGGCTCGACCCAGATGGCGGTGCCGGGCGCTTTTATCAACAGTCCTTCAGAATACCGGTCAGTTCCCACAATATTGGCCCTGGTGAACCGGGATTCGATCGATGGGGGCGAAGAGACCGGCTATGAGCATATCATCGATACCGGAGATGACTTTTGTGAATTGATTGGTGGCGGCTGGTTTCCAACGGCTAATGAAGGGTACTGGGGCTCAACTTCATCCATGTTGAATACCATAGGCAATGGCGACAAGCAGGCCATCTTTCATATTTCATTGAACAATTCCGTGACTTGCGAAGTCTTTGCTTGGTGGGTGGCCCATTCTAATCGATGTAAAGATACTCCCTATGTCATTGTGCACGCCAACGGCCGCGATACAATTCGTGTTGATCAAACCAGTAATCATGCGGTCTGGAATTCTCTGGGCTCCTATACTTTCTCGAGCGACCCGGACCAGGCGGTCATTGTTTCCAATCAGGCGACTTCTGGCACTTATGTCGTGGCTGATGCCATTCGCCTCTTAAGCCCGGATTCCATCGATGTGGTTACGGATATTGATGAGCAACTGCAGCTTATAGAAGAATTTTCAGTATTAGGGAATTATCCCAATCCATTTAATGCCCGGACCCAGATTTACTTCCGGATAACCAGGAGTTCAAAGATCAGTTTACTGATCTACAATTTAAGGGGACAGCTGATGGATCAGTTGATGCGTGACCAGCGGTATCCCCAGGGAACCTATCGTCTTCAATATCACCCTCATGATTTAGCTTCCGGAGTTTATCTGTGTCAGTTGAAAACCGAGTATGGTGTATTTATTAATAAAATGCTATTATTGAAATAAATCGATTTATCATTTGAGGCCTGCTTGCCAAAATATAAGTTTCATGTAATTTCCAACACCCACTGGGATCGCGAGTGGCGGTATCCCTTTCAAAAGAACCGTCAGCGTCTGGTGGAGATGATCGACCGGGTCCTGGATATTTTAGATCAATATCCGGATTACCGTGCTTTTCATCTGGACAGCCAGACGGTTGTGCTGCAGGATTATCTAGAGATCCGACCCCAAAGACGCGCTGATTTGGAAAAATTTATCAAGGAACGCCGCTTATTAGTGGGTCCGTGGTATATTTTACCAGAAGAATTCCAGGTTGGCGGAGAATCATTGATTCGTAATCTTTTAAAGGGCTTCCGCAGTAGTCAGGAATTCGGTCATACCATGCAGGTTGGCTATACCCCATTTAGCTGGGGGCAGATCTCGCAGCTGCCTCAGATTTACAAAGGTTTCGGGATTGATGTGATCATGTTCTACCGGGGCATTAATAGTCTGGACAGCCCCAAGGCGGAATTCATCTGGGAAGGGGCGGATGGAACCCGGGCGCTGGCCTCCCGTTTTTCGACCTGGCCGCGCTATAATTTTTATTTTTATATTTACCGACCGGTTGTTCATAATGAACAGCCGGAGGATATTGAAGCCCAATGGGACCGGGTTGGGACTCCTTTTCACTTTAGTGACCAAGAACTGGTTTCTGAAGATTATGCGTTAATCCGTCAGGCCGATCATTATTATCCGGAAAATCTGAAACCAGCCGTACGGAAGATAATAGACGATCAGGTTAAGGATTTTACCACCCGTCATATTTTTTGGGCGCAGGGGCATGATACCAGTGGACCCAATCCCAAAGTGGTCCGCATTATTAAAGAAATCAATCAGTTTCTAGAATCAGGTAAGGTGGTGCACAGTACGCTGGAGGAATATGCTGTCGATCTGAAAGAAGCAGTCGATTGGGAAAAGCTGCAAGTGGTAAAAGGCGAGTGCCGCAGTGCTCAATATGATCAGCGTTCCAGTAATCTATATGGCTATACCACTTCTGCCCGCATGTATATCAAGCAGGAAAATTTCAGAGCAGAAAAGTGGTTGCAGTATTATGCTGAACCCCTCTATAATATCGCGTGTGTGTTCGGTATGGAAGGCGAGGATCAATCGTTGGCGCGAGCCTGGGAACTGTTGTTACAGAATTCAGCCCATGATTCGATCGGTGGATGCAGCCTGGACGAGATCCATATTGATGGTATGAACCGGTATAAGCAGTGTCAGGAAATTGCCCGCTCTGTTTTTGACCGGTCCGTGCAATATATCCTGCAGCAGACTGACCTGCCCGGAGAACTCAATCTGGTGGTCTTGAATCCATTATCTTACCAACGTGAAGAACTGGTGGAAGCCTGGATTGATATCCCTGAGGACTGGGATACCGGCAATATCCGGATTTTGGATGACGATCAGGTTGTTAAAATGAAAATCATGAATATTATAGACCAAAAACCGATTCTGAAACGACTCATTAACCGGCCGATGTATTTTGACATGCACCGCTACCAGGTGCTGTTATACGTCAAAGAGATTCCTGCCATGGGCTATAAAGTTTTGACCATAAAGCCTGCTAAAACACCGTTAAACTCCCAAAAAAATCAAAGCAAAACAGACTCCGGATTGCCCCAATTGGAAAATCAATATCTAAAAGTGAATCTGAATGCCAATGGCACTCTCAGGATATATGATAAACTGAATCAGACAGCGTATGATAATCTGGGCTATTTTTATGATGAGGGCGAAGCCGGTCACGCCTGGGTGCATGAACCGGTAGAGCCCTTTAGCACCACCCTGACAGCCAGACCGGAAATTCAGGTGGTTCAAGCGAATGACTTGCGAAAAATTGTACAGGTCAAGTATCGGCTTGAACTCCCTAAAAATCTAAAGGAACGCCACAAAAAAGATCCGGAGACCGTTCCGGTTCCGATCATTGTGAACATTATTTTAAATCAAAATGCACGCCAGGTAGAGTTGCAGGTAAAGTTAAATAATCAGGCTGAATCTCATCGTCTGCGCCTCATGTTTCCCACCGGTTTAGAGGCGCAATATTCCTATGGTGAAGGTCAATTTGATGTGGTCGCCCGGAAAGTGGCCCATTCCGATACCAGGGATTGGGTCGAACAACCGATGTATGATTATCCCATGCACCATTTTGTGGACCTCCATGACGGTCACAAGGGAGCCGCTATCCTGGTGGAAGGATTGAAAGAATATGAGGTCCTTGACAATGCTCAAAAGACGATTGCGATCAGCTTATTGCGTTCTTTCAATTACCGGATCCCGGTGGCCTCAATGCAGGATTATAGTCATCATAAGGGAACCCAATGTTTGGGTGAACACCATTATCGGCTGGCTTTTTATCCCCATAGGGGTGATTGGCAAGAGGGCCAGGTTTTCAGGGAAGCTATGCTTTTTAATTATGAACCCCGCTTGATCCAGACCGGAAAGGGACAAGGGAAAATTGACCGGGAGACCAGTTTTATCTCGATCGAGCCGGAGGAAATCAGTATTAGTGCATTTAAGAAGACAGAAGATGGGCAAGGTTGTATCCTGCGTTTATTCAATCCCGGCCAACAGGCAGTGAAAGCAAAGGTCAGTTTTGGATTCAATATTGCGGCAGTATTTGAAACCGACCTGCAGGAAAAGCGAGTTAATAAGATCTCTATAATTAACTCCCAAAAGATCGCCATAATATTAGGACCTAAAAAAATCAAAACCTATCAAGTCATTCCCGGATAGAAATATATATCATATTGATAAAATAGTAACTTACATCAAATTATAATATTAGTGATATTACTTGCAAAAGTTAGCAGTGTATTTTAACTTAAGAAGTGAGTAAGGTAGTTTAACTAACTAAATAGGAGGATTGAATGAAGCGGTTGTTAATTGTTTTCGTCATGCTGACCTGCTTTACAATCGGCTTGGGTCAGGTTATGACGACGAATTGGCAGTATTCTGTCAATGATGGTAATATCCCGTCCTGGTTTACCACGGATAATGATGATCACCGGGGATTTGCCTATCATGACGGGTACGTCTATCTTGCATCCTGGCGATCCAGAGGGATTATTATTGTTGATGTTGCTTCCGGAGATTCCGTAAGAACGGTCAATGATAGTCAAACCGGGATTGCCGATGTGGAGGTCTCAGAAGACGGCGTTATTTTCGGAACCAATTTAGCGGAATCAGGTTCACCCTGGGTTCCGGCCGAAGTAACGCTCTATATGTGGTCTGACAGTAATGCCACCCGAGAGAGCGTATTCACGTTCTTACCGGATACGGCCGGTGCAACCCCATACTATCGGCTAGGGGACAAGTTTACGGTCACAGGTAGTTATGCCGATGGTTCCTTAGAGCTCTATATGGCTAACGGATACTGGACAGGCAATGAAGTCTATAAATGGCAGATGGAAGGGGACACGATTAATCATATTCCGGAAGTGATCAATGTGGCTGATGTCTCCAAACTGGACCGGCAGGCAGTTGCGCAACCCTTTGATAATAGTGATGAAATATTGATCAGCGGTAATGGTCAACCGATCCGTCATGTAGCCGGAGATGGAACTGTATTGAACTCCTTTTCCACCGGAGTGGTCAGTGATGGCAACGCCTTTGACTTTTTTGAAACCAAGGGTCGTAAATTTGTGGTTCAGAATATTATTTGGAGTGGACAGAACGCTCAGATAGTAGAATGGACCAATGGGATTGAGAACGCGGTTCGTTTATGGGGACTGGGCACACCAACACTGGGTCCCAGTAGCAATAACGGTAATATGACCGGTGATGTTGATGTGGTCGTCAATGCTGACGGGACGGTCGATTTCTTTTTACTGATGACAGATAACGGATTTGCCAGTTACCATCTGGAAGTTCCGGTAACTCCCGAAGATCCGGTAAATATGGCCCAGAACTGGGAAATCGGTGGTGGTGAAAGAACTTATTTCCCGGCTTCCGGAGATGTGGTGCGCGGTATGGGATATAATCCGGTTACCAACAATGTGCTGATTGCTTCCCGACAGGATAATAAAATTCACCTGCTTGACGCGGCCGATGGTAGCGATCAGGGTGCCCTTGATATGAGCGATGTTACGGGCGGTTTTTACGGTATCAGTTTGATGAAAGTGGTCTCGGATAAAGATGGGGTAATGTATGCCTGTAATCTGGCCAGCGGTGGTGACTTCAAGATCTACCGGTGGGCTGATACATCGGCGGTACCCACAGTAGCCCTGCAGCAAACGGTTTCCAGTCGTTTTGGTGATGTATTAGAAATTTACGGATCCGGCACTGATACAAAACTCTATACCAGTGCGCGGGGTGGTACGGAGATCAAGGTTTTTGGTACTACGGACGGTGAAAATTTCAGTGAAATTTACAGTATTCCGATCAGTTCTGGTGCTGCCAATGGCGGCATTTCCGTCGTAGATGATTCCACGCTCTGGATCAATGCCGCCTGGAGTTCGGTGACCAAGATTGATACCGCCGGCAATGAGTTGGTGGTCACTTCCGGAATAGAGGATTACTATGGTAATGTGCTCTATATGGAAGGTGCCCATGGCGAGGAATTATTGGCAGTCAATGCCAATCATTCCGACGGTAACCGGCGTAAAGTGCTGGTTTATGATATTACCGAAGATGAGGCCGCTCCGCAATTCTGGGGCTCAGCTGAAATGGGTAATGTGGAACAGCCGAATGCCAATGTCGCCGGTAATATCAAATACCGGCTGAATGATGACGGTACGGTTACCCTCTTCCAGATGGCAACCAATAACGGGATTGCCTCCTGGGCACTGGAACTGCCGCGCTATGACCAGGACTTCACACTCAAGTTTGAAGACGATTCTGATGTGGATAACTGGGGCAATCATGATGAGGCGGATGCCTATACAACATTTGCCCACGACCCCATGGAAAAAGCCCTGAAAATGACTGATGCCGGTTGGAGTTTTCTGGCCAAACGGCCGGTTTATGCTACCGAGGGGACAAGCTTCAGATTGAGCCTGGATGCCAAAGTGGCCGCCTGGGGACATGCAACCAATGATCTCATGGTCACAGTCGAGGGTCTTGGAACGGAATGTGATACAGTTGACATTACGGATTTTGCTGATTTTCAGACCGTCAATATCGAAGGTGTGGCCGATACCAGTTCAGAAGGTTATATCAAGATTTGGGGTATGAACAATGGTACAGAATCCGAGGTCTATGTTGACTTTATCTATTTTGATGATTATGCTGAAGCGGCTCAATTAGAACTGGCAGAAACCGTTTTGGATTTTGATAAGACTGCTTTCCATGGCAGTAAGACCCTTTCCGTTAAAGTCTATAATACCGGCACCGATAATCTAGTAAAGAAAGAGATTTATCCCTTATCAGAAGATTATTTTAGTTTTTCGACTGGCGCCGATCTGGTCGCACCCGGTGACTCAACCATGCTGTATGTCACTTTCAATCCGGAGATCGAAGACACCGTGTTCAATCGGGCGACCTTTGTGACCAACGCTGGGGCCATGACCGTGCATATGTCCGGTTATGGTTATGAACTGTGGCCGCTGGAATGGCGCATGATTGCCGGTGATCCCGGTTCTGAGTGGTTCTGGACCGAAAGTCTCCAGAATTACTGTCGCGGAGTCGGCTACAATCCGCTGACCAATCATCTGTATGTTGTGAGTCAGATAGGTGGTCCGCATATCTATATGCTGGATCTGGAAACCGGTGAATTGATCGGGGAACTGGACAACACCGGTATCGCTCAGAATGGCGCTACCTATCATGTGGATAAGGTGGCGGTCACGGAAGACGGACAGATCATGGTGGCCAGTCTGGGACGAACCCCGGATAACTTCAATATTTACTATTATGCAGATGAAACCGCCCAGCCGGAAATGGTTTTCAGCCAGGATGTCGGTATTGTCGCCGGCGCTGACCTGACCATCGAAGGGACTGGCGATCAACTGACCATCTATTCCGCCGGATATTGGTCCAGCAACGATGATGATCTGGACGATATGGTCGTTATTACCAAGGATGGCGATACCTGGAGTCATACGCTTGTCGGTTTGCCGGAACCCAAAGCGGCCAGTTATGGTATTGCGGCGACAGGCAACGGTTATCTATTCACCAATGGTCCGGGAGTGATACCCCGCTATATGAAAGCCGACGGAACTGTGATCCATGAGTTTGATCCGGCGGTCATTCCTTCAGGAACTTCTATCGAATATTTTGAAGTTGACATTCCTGATACCGTCAGACGATTTATCGGGATTACCAATGGCTGGAGCTCCGGTGTTTATGTTGTGGAACTGTATGGTGAACCCGGTGATAGTTTATGTACTGCTTATGAATTACTGGACGCACCGACCGAAGATTATCACTTCAGAACCAACCTGAATGCAACTGCTCAAAGTGTGTATAACGGTTTTAATAATTCACTGGTGGAGATGGTCACCAATAATGGGATCTCTTCTTACAGCTTTGATATTGTTGTGGAAGATGCCGTCACACCCTCCATCCCGGTTATGTCGGTGGCTCCCCGCGAGCATGATCTGGGAGATCTGGTCGGCGCGGCTGCTACCGAGTATTTTACAGTTTATAACAATGGTACAGAGCCACTCTACATTGATAGTGTCAAATCCAGTGCCGCTTTTCTGACCACTCCCTTAATGGCTGATACGATCGCCGCCGGGGGAAGTGCCGAATATGGATTCACCTTTGATCCGGCCGGCCTGGCTGGTGATCAAGCGGCTGAACTGAAGCTCTTCACCAATGCCGGACTGGATTTCGTTCGTGCCAAAGCCAACTGTGTTGATATTCAGGGTAATCTGATCAGTGAAGACTTTGCTGATTGGGATAGTTATGATGGCCACGGCTGGGGTGGTACCAACGTCACCCTCCGGACCGATGGTTACGGCCATAATGATGCCAATTATATCGGCCCCTCAGACAGTAACATTGATCAACCGGTCACTATATTAACACCTAAGCTGGTGAATCCCGAACAACTGGTTTTCTATTATGCTGAATACAGTGGTGGTTCTGATGATTGGAGAATGCATGTGGTGCTTTCCGAAGATGGTGAAAACTGGACTGATACGCTCGGCACTTATAATGCGCCGGGTGATTTTGATTTTCACATCGCGACCCATCAGATTGAGCAAACCGGTGAGTTTTACATTGGATTTGTAGTGGCTGGCGATGTGACCGGCGCCATGTTCCTGGATGATGTGATGATTGACGGTGCCGGCCTCTGGATTACAGGAACGGCGATTAATGAGAACTTTGCCAGCTGGACCAGCTATGATGGCCATGACTGGAGTGGTGACAATGTAGAGTTGCGGACTGATGGTTATGGTCATGGCGATGATAATTATATCGGACCACCGGACGGTGGCTTAGGATCGCCAACGACCGTCCTGACGCCCATGCTGGAAAATCCCACGCACGTCTCCTTCTACTATGGTATCTATAACACCAGTGATAACTGGACCGCCAAAGTAATGTTGACGGAAGATGGGACAAACTGGATTGATACCCTGGGTACTCTGGATAATCCGTCGACTTTTGATTGGGCTTATGTTGATTATCCGATCGAAATAGCGGGTAATTATCATGTTGGCCTTGTGGTTGACGAATCTATTACCGGTGGTATGTTCGTGGATGATTTCAAGGCCGATGCCGATGGCATTATTACCAGCATCGCTGATGAGAAACTGCCGGTGGAATTCAACCTGTCACAGAACTATCCCAACCCCTTCAACCCGACGACCCGTATTAAATTGGCACTTCCCAAGAAAGCCCATGTGGAACTGATTGTATATAACCTCTTGGGACAGAAAGTTGTGACCCTGGTCGACCAACCCATGAAAGCCGGATATCACAAAGTTCATTTTGATGCCAGTCAACTCTCCAGTGGGATCTACTTCTACAAAGTAAAAGCGGATAAATACCAGGATGTAAAGAAGATGACTATTCTCAAATAGTATATTTTCTTGATGCTGATAACCGAAAAGGGGCTGATATTCTTCAGCCCCTTTTTTTTAGTGCGCCCGGCAGGGCGCAATCAATTGGAGTTGACTTATCGACAATGTAATCGGAAGTCCTCTACCGGCCCGGCAAGGAGAACGGTTAGCTGAACGGCAAGGGTGTCCATCGTGAGGTGGAATCTGAAGGAAGCGGCAGGCAAAGCACGGGCCTGAAATCCCGACTTGTCGGGACATAGGAGGCCGTCATCTCGGATGAGAGGGCTAATCGACTCAAAGTCCAGTACTTGCCGGAAGATAGGGAAGTAAATGCAGCCGGTATACGTGTGCAGGCGGTTGCGCATTACCCGGGGAGGTCTGAGAGTTTGCCAGGTGAACTTTCAGAAGTCAGCCGCGGGTATAGTAGTTCCGGGGTGCCGGGATGCAGGCGCGACCATACACTATGGAACAGGAGTCTTGAATTTCGATGAGAGTGGAGATACAGTTAGTGGAGTTGAGAGGCTTCACCCCCTGTGATGAGCGGAGGAGACGGAATCTCCAAGGGTCATCCAGAGTGTATCAAAGCTGCCGGCCAGGCGAGGTCATTTCTGTTCGGAAGGAGAGTGATTGACCGAAGCAAGGGTCGCGCTGGTATCATTGCTGGATAAGTTACTTGAATTTCAAGGTAGTGTATGAACCGCCGTATCCCGCCTTTGCGGGACGTACGGTGGTGTGAGCGGTCGGAGGGCGTGAGCCCTCCTCCTACTCGATATCGCTTCAACTATATTGAATATATCAAATCAATTTCGGGTGGTTGTATGTCTGAGTTCTGTTTTGCTGAGACGCGGTTCAAAAATAACCTGCAGTGCCATGGCAATCGCACCTTTTACACAGGCTTCCCGTTCTAATTCACCTAATTTGATAGCTTTGGCTGTAAAGGGTATTTTATGCGTAGAGGTCTTAATTATTTGTTTCACTTTATGGAGCAGGTAAGATGAATTTTCAATCGTACGGCCACACAAAATGATCAGACTGGTATTGATGGTTTTAATCAATTCGGTGCATACCACTGCCAACAGGAGGGCATATTCATCTAAGACCTCCTGAACAGCTGTATTGCCTCTGTCACCTAACTTCAGAATATCCTCAAGACCCAGTTCTTCGGGCTTTTGGTTTGTTCGGGGAGCATGCCATTTTAGTTTTGTTTGTAAAATTTCATAAAGATATCTTTCCGACAAAATATCACCGAAATAGCGTTGATTGGCATACATATTCTTGAGTAGTGATTTATTTGCCAGGGCATTGCCTATTTCCAAGTATCCGATCTCACCGGCACTGCCCGAGTCACCCCGGATCAGGCGGCCATCCAAAATAATTCCCGCTCCGATACCATCACCAATCCAGATACAGACTAAATTTTGTTCATCCTTCCCAGCTCCCAACAAATACTCACCCATAGCAATCGTATTAACATCGTTTTCCAGCACTACCGGTACTTTGTAGCGTTCTGACAGTGGAGCAGCCAAGGGGGTATGGTCCCAGCCCTGCATGGTATCTGCAAATGCCAACTCACCTTTTTCATAATTGACAAAACCGGGAATACCAATACCGATGCTAATTAATTTGCTATGATCGATATTTTGCTGATCCAGGATATTATCGATCATTTTGAATATTTTATCCAACACCGCCGTAATAGTCAGACCAATATCATAATTAATCTGTTGATGGGTAATAATTTTGGATTCCAGATTGGAAAGGGCTAGGCGGACTTTATTGCGTTTGAATTCAATACCGATCACATAACCGTTCTCCGGATTCAGTTTGATCAATGTGGGACGTTTACCGCCTTTCTTGGTGGATTGTCCCTTGCCAACTTCAAGAATATAGCCCTCGTTATCCAGACGATTAACAATTTCTGAAATAGCTACCTTGGAAATATTGGTTTTTTTAGCTAATTCAATCCGGGATATGGGCGCGTTCGCGCGGATCAGGTTTAAAATGCGGATCTCATTCAGTTCTTTAATGAGTTGCGAGTTGTTTTTTTTCATGTTAATCATAGGAGTCTCTTATTTATTTTGCTGGGTCACATTCCGGCATATTCGTTTTATTTTTGCAGGAAAGAGGGGTATTGTTTAGGGGTGTGGATATCCGTCATCGATGACGGGTAAAATAAACCTTCGGAATAAATTGACTTACCTTTTGCGCCACGGCTGCCACCTGTGTCTAGTTAGTTAATAACCCTTACTAAGTTTATAAGGACTGATTTTAAAATGCAATATTTTTCATAGTCAGAGTATATTTCTTAATCCAACTGTCCGGAATGCACTTAGTTTTTTCTCTGTAATTCACAGACAGGTTTTATAAAAATTGGCTCTCCGGCATATCATGTGGATAACATCCAGGCAAGTTAAAATCAGAGTTTTTACAGTCACAGATAAATGATTATTCTGATTTTCTGTAGAGAACGATATCCGCTTGTATTGGCTTCAGCGGTCTGAGACAGACTATTAAGTTTCTCAGATATTCTGCTTCTGTGCCAGTTTGCAATATTAATCCAATACTGTTTGTCAAAGGGTCAAACCACCAATGTTATCCGCATAAACTCTAAAAATATGATACGGTAGCAATTAATGATGAACGCGATCCCGGATTACGAGGAATAATTATTTGAAGGGTAATTTAGCCGGTTTATGATAGGCGCTTTTTAACAGTAGCTTGGCCAGGGCATCATTATTAGCCCGCAGTCCTTCGTAAAAGAAAAACACCTCCCCTTGGTAGCCCTTTTTGCGGTTTAAGGCGATGGCTTTTAACAGGTAATCCTCATCCATAACATAAGGCCCCACTTTCATAAGAATACCGGGGAAAATAATTTCGCGATGCGCATGAATGTGAGTGGTATCGGTTGATACCGTTCTCAGAGCCCTTTCATAGGCGTGAAATGTCTTCCGGTAGACCTGGGGATGAACCAGATCAGCATAATTTCCCTGTATCCAGCTGGGCCAGTCCTGCAGATATTCATGATAGGCCCAGGGATAGATACTGGGGGCCCAGGAAACAATCAGTCCGGAATCAATTTTTTTAACCGCTTGGTATAATTCTTCGGCATAAGTGTTCAGTTTGTTTGCACGCCAGCGTTGCCATCGGGGATCTCTGAAATCTGTGGGCGGCTGTTGACCATTGTGTTCCCGGGCGTAGAGATTACGGGTGAATTCCGAATAGCCACCTTCAATGGGTAAGGCCGGCAGGCGGTCATCGCCTTGAATGCCGTCCACCGCATAATTATTGACTACTTCTAGAACCAGCGAAGTCATGAATTTCTGGACTGCAGGGTGGCAGGGATTCATCCATTGGAAACCGTTTTTGGTGAGCATATTACCCTGGTTATCTTTGGCCATCCATTCCGGATGCTGCTGAGCAATCAGGTTTTCGAAATTAACATGGGAAGCGGCAAAGCCATATTCAAACCAGGGAATGACCGTCAGCTGGTGTTTATAGGCGGCTGCTACCAGTTCCTTGAGAGGATCACGTCCCTGATAATTTTCAGCAATGGCTATTCCAAATTCCGCTTCCATCACTTGACTGGGATACAGTGTTTTTCCCCCATTCCATACGACCGGATAAACTACATTGAAATGATGGTCAGCTAAAAACTGCATAGCAGCGGCTATATTGGCCTGACTATCCAGCACTTGGCTGTCTACATTGGTCAACCATACGCCGCGCAATTCATTTGTTACGTCAGCCTGGTTGTGTTTACTGCAGCCATATTGGCTCAGTATAATTAGTATACCGAGCATGATATAAAATAAATTTTTCATAAGGTATCCTCCCATTTATTGTCAAGTTTTACGTTTGATTTGGACCGGTTCAGCATTAAACGGATCAAAAATATGATCAATCAGATAGGCCAGTTCCTGACGAGTTAGCTCCTGTGATAGAGTAAAAAATCCCGTATCGCTTAGTCTATTGAACCAGGGCTGACGGTTGAAAAATTGCCACACTCTTTCGGTTAATTCTTTATTAGGTTTACTATTCTCCGGGCTGGCTGAAGATGTTTCAGTTGGATGGATCTTTTGGTAAAGGGTGACCAGTGCTGTTTGGCGGGTTATGGATTGATCGTCAGACAAACCGACGCCCTGATTTTTTCTGTTTACTGAGGAAAGAATTCTGTTAAAATTTTCCAGAGTAACCTGTTTTTCCGGATAAAAGAGGGTCTGATTGGCCCAGTCATGAGGTTTTCCTTGTCCTTGCATAACCCCGCTGGCACCGATGCGCTGTACTGATTGAAAAGCCCAATCAGCGGGCGTCAATTCAGCAAAAGGCAGCAAATAGCACCGGTTATCCAATAGTTTTTGCTGCAGAATCCGCACCGGAACTTCTGCTGGCTGGATCTTTTGTTTAACACACAGGGCAGCGGCTGCACCACCGGCCTGACCAATCTGCATCACCACCGGCTGCAACCGGGTGGTACCATTTACCAGGTGGGTGACGGAGATGCTCTTTTCTGTGACCAGTAGCCCCTGGATATGTTGCGGAACCAAACACCCATAAGGAACAGTATAGGAAGGAATCGGAGGAAAAGTTTCCGTAATCTTTTGTGGGGCTTTGGCATGGTGATGGTCCAAGGGATAATCACCCACTGCGATTCCGGTTTTATATACTGCTCTCTGCTCGCTGTCATAGGGGGCAAGCAGATCATTGACAGTTAAGGTAACCACGCCTTTCAGACGGCGGCTTTCCCGAAAATAGGGATAAAAAGGCAACCGGTCAGCAGTAGGGAATTCATCCTCTGCTAACCCCAAATGGCTAAATCCCAATTTGGTTTGAATGAGGTATACAAAGCCCAGGGTAAAATTTTTAGCTGCCTGGTAAAACCGCTCTCTTTGGATAGGTTTCTGAGTAAGCACATCCAGATAAAAATCATTCCCTTTAATCGGCCAGTTAAGCATATACTTTTTATAGGGTAAGCGACCATAGTTCAGCATTTTAAGGGCGCTGACCCGGACCGCTTGCGAATCCAGACTATGTTCTTGACAACAGCCCAGATATTGGTCCGGATCGTAATCAGGTGGCTCAGGAATGGTTCTATGCGCACCTTTACCATAATCCTTTAGCGTAGCGACATAGGTTATATCCTGCAAAATATCAGCCGCTTTTTCAGGTGCCTCTTTTTCTTGGGTTTCCCAACGTGGATCAACACCGGTCCGGTATGCACATCCGGCCGCTGCCAGCAGATCGCCCTGTTCTGTCGCGTCGATGGTGATGTCAGCCTTTACGGAAAGCTGCTGTCCGGCCCTGTTTTCAAACCGCGCACCGGTGACTCTATTATCCTGTTTTTGGATACTTTTAAAGTAAAATCCGTGCTGAGTGCTGATATTATGAAATTGTCTGATCCAGCATTGAAAAATCCGGTGGCCTGTATGGGGCTCAAAATTGGTATGACTGACCCAACCGGTATCCACAGCATCAGGACCGCCGTAATGGGCATATAATTGCTGACGAAATTCTCCCCAGAGTCCGGCCGGCAGCTGCTGATTACCATCGGTACAGGATACTCCGGCTGCAGTCAGCATTCCGCCCAGCCAGGGCGTTTCCGCTACTAAAATAACGGCTACCCCGGCCCGGGCCGCTTGAATAGCGGCACACACACCAGCGGTGCCACCTCCGGCAATTAAAACATCAGTATTAAGTATTTGCATAACGGTTTGATCTGATTTTATAGGCCCTGTTTTCAGTTAGTTAAGTAACTTTATTTAACTTGTAATATAGGCCATCATTAATTATATTCCAACAACATTTAGGGATTTATCAATTGAGTTTGAATAGATAGAAAATTTAAGCAATGGCTACCTTTCAGGTAATTCTCTTTATATTGATTTTTCTGAGTATGGCCCTGGCCATGTTTTTCAGGAAGATACCCGCTCTGATTGCTTTACCCATCATGGCCTTTTTAATCCCGTTGGTCGGCGGTGTGTCGGTTGCAAATACCATTCAGTATGTGATCGGGATGGGGGCTACCAAACTACATGTGGCTTATACGGTCGCTATTTTTGGAAGCATGCTGAGTGTTCTGATGCAAAAGACCAAAGTCGCGGAAAACTTTATCAAGATCGGAGCGGAACTATCGGGTGACAACCCCTGGGTCATCTCGGTGATCATGTTTTTATTGATTGCGGCTTTATTTACCACTTTGGGTGGTTTAGGGGCGGTGATCATGACCGGAACCATCATTTTACCGATCCTGTCCTCAATTGGTGTGGGGCCCATGACTTCAATTGGCATTTTTCTGTTTGGATTCAGTGTTGGCGGGATCTTAAACGTTGGCAATTGGGCTGCCTACGTGGACGTCCTAAATATGCAGGTGAGCCAGATCCGGCCGTTTGCCATGGTCATGTTTGTTTTGGCTTTTATAGTCGCTCTGGGATATATTACCGTTCAACTCTATCGCGATGGGCATCAGATCGATTTTAGACGGATCATAATCCGGGGATTGATGGTTGCGGTGGTGATCGGTTTGTTCATTTTGGCCTATTCCCTGGCCAATGCAGCGGTTCAGAATACAATAAAATCGGGACTTAAATATACGGGCACGATTTTACAGTATTTAATCGGTTTAGGCCTGGCCTTTATTTTTCTGATATCCGTTTATCAGAAGTTTATCCGAAAACACCAGATTCAAAAAGGGGATAGCATTTACTGGCCGGCCTATTTTACCCCCCTAATCCCGCTCTTGCTTATTTTAATCTTCAATATGAGGTTTATTGCGGCTTTTGTCTGTGGCCTGTTATATGGTTTTGTCACCACCTACAAAAAAGGCGGACTCAATCTGTTCTTAAAATCGGTTTTTGAAGGTGGCGGTGTGGTCATGCCGGCCGTGGTTATGTTTTTCGGGATCGGGATGTTATTGAATGCTATTATGGGCCCCGGTGAAGTTTGGGCGGCTAATCATCCCGGCGGCTGGCCGGTATTGAATTTATTACGGCCTGTGATGACCAGGATCATTTCTGATAATCCTTTACAGTATATCATTGTTTTCAGTTTAGCCGCACCATTGGCTCTGTATCGCGGTCCTTTAAATATCTGGGGGATGGGATATGGGGTGGCAGCGGTGCTGATGGCCAGTGGTCTGAATTCCGGGGCAGTAATGGGTTTATTGATGTCAGTAGGAGCGGTGCAGGGGATCAGTGATCCCACCAATACTCATAATGTCTGGCTGGCCAATGAGAAGCAGCAAAACGTTCAGAAAGTGCTTCGGAATACACTCCCCTATAGTTGGTCTTTAGCGGCTTTGGGACTGGTTGCAGCGGCCATATATTTCTTGTCATAAAGGATAACCAAGCAGGATGGAGCGCAAGATAAAAGTCGGTATTGATGTTGGGGGTACTTTCACCCATGCGGTGGCGGTTGACGTCAGTGATTATAGCATTGTGGGAAAAGCCTGCGTACCCACGACCCACATGGCCAAAGAAGGGGTAGCGGCCGGAGTGGTAAAGTCCCTTCAGCAACTATTGGAAGAAGCCCATATCCAGCCAGAGGAGATCGCTCTGATCGCGCATTCCACTACCCAGGCTACCAATGCCCTGCTGGAGGGGGATGTGGCCACAGTCGGGATCGTTGGTATGGGTAAAGGTTTGCAGGGGAAATTGGCTGAGAAACAGGCCAATCCCCAAAATATTGAGCTTGCGCCCGGAAAATATTTACAGACCCGGTTTTATTTTATTGATACACAGGAACCGGTAAAAGAAGAGCAGGCGCGGGCAGCGATCGAAAAACTGGTATCCGACGGCGCCGAAGTGATGGTGGCTTCCGAGGCCTTTGGTGTGGATCATCCGGAAAATGAGGAGTTAGTGGCCAGGGTTGCCCGGGATATGAACTACCATGCTACAGCCGCCAGTTCAATATCCAAACTCTATGGTTTGCGGATTCGGACGCGTACCGCAGTGATCAATGCCAGTATGACGCTCAAGATGCTGGAAACCGCCAATATGACCGAGGAATCGGTCCGCAATAGTGGGATCAAAGCGCCCCTGATGATCATGCGTTCGGACGGCGGTATCATGGATATTAATGAAATGCGCAGGCGACCGATACTGACCATGTTGTCTGGTCCGGCAGCCGGTGTAGCGGCCGCCTTAATGTATGTCAAAGTAACGGATGGCATTTTTATTGAAGTCGGTGGCACCTCAACCGATATTTCGGTGATCAAAAATGGCAAACCTCAGATAAAAAGTGCCCAGATCGGTGGCAACCGTTTGTTTGTCCGCACGCTGGATGTGCGTACCCTGGGAATCGCGGGTGGATCAATGCCGCGAATCAATAAAAATAGAATTGTGGATGTAGGCCCGCGCAGTGCCCACATTGCCAATCTGGGGTATATCAGCTTTTGCGATAAAGATAATTTCGATGATCTGGAAATGCAACCCTTCCAACCCTCGAAGAATGATCCCCGGGATTATCTAAAAGTCGCAGCCCAGGCAAAGGATCTGACCATCACCCCAACTGGTGCCGCCCATTTTTTGGGATATATTAAACAGGTAGTCCATACACCCGTCAATAAAAAAGCGATTGCGAGTTTTTTTAAAAATTTTGGCCGTAAAATGGACTGCGAGGCAGTGGATATTGCCCGGAAGATATTGGATATATCCGCTGATAAGATTGCGCCCGTTATTAAGCAACTGATCCGGGAATATAAACTGGATCCCGAATTGATTCAATTTGTTGGCGGTGGCGGCGGTGCACCGGCTCTGGTACCTTCCACGGCCAAATATATGGGCTATGATCATCGCCTGGCCGAGAATACCGAGGTAGTATCCGCCATTGGCGCTGCGTTGGGAATTATACGGGATATGGTGGAACGCACAGTTGTGGAGCCTTCGGAACAGGATCTGGTCTCTATCCGCCACGAAGCCATGGAATCGGTTCAGAAAATGGGAGCGGATCCTGACACAATTGAGGTCAGCGTGGAAGTGGATACCCGGGATAATAAAGTGATTGCCGTGGCCACCGGATCCAGTGAAATGCGTTCCCGGGATATGGATATCAAGGCTAAATCAGAGGCAGAGTTATTGAAAATCTGTGCCCATTCTATGAAAACTGATCCGGATCAGTTGGCGATCACGGCCAAAACCGGTTTTTTTTATGCGGTTACAACCCTACAGACTGAAAAAAAACTCTTTGGCCTGATCAAGAATACCCGGCAAAAAGCGCGGATTATCGATAAAGAAGGAGTCATTAAACTGCAACATAATGATTGCCAGGTGAGTCAGGCCAAGGTGAACAACGTTAAAAAGAAAATTAAAAATTATATCGAGGAACTGACTGTTTATGGGGATGCTGGTCCCTTGGTCCCGGATATTTTTGTGGTCATCTCTGGTAAAATCGTGGATCTGACTGGTTTGGTGGAAGCCTCGCAAATTGAGGCTTTGGTGGATATCGAGCTACAGAAGGTTTCTGAGTCGGAATCCGCTATTGTGATTGCTGCAAAAAAAGAATAATAAACACCCAATATTCTCGGTGGAACAGATTATGCCGCTAAGAAAAAATGCCGGTGAGTATATAAGTTCTCAGCAATCAAGATAGGAATATATTCGCATGTCAAAAAGTAAACGTGCCCTGAGTCTGGATGCGTTACGCGGTTTTGCAATTTTAACCATGGTTTTATCCGGAGTTATTCCTTATAAAGGTCTACCCGCCTGGATGTACCATGCCCAAACTCCACCACCCACGCGGCAGTTCAATCCCGACCTACCGGGCCTGACCTGGGTGGATCTGGTCTTTCCCTTTTTTATTTTTGCTCTGGGCGCCGCCTTAGCACTGGCCCTGACCAAACGCATAGAAAGAGGCTACTCCAGGTTTGAATTACTAAAATATATTGTTGAACGTAGCTTTTTGCTGGGCTTTTTTGCCATCTTTCTGTTCCATGCCCGTCCCCATATTATTAATCCGGGGATCTATTCCAATCCGACCTTAGGTACTTGGCTATTGGCGCTGCTGGGTTTTATCATAATGTTTATTATCTTTGTTCGTTTACCCAAACAGTTATCAAAAAAATGGCGTTGGATCCTGAGAATCAGCGGCTGGACCGCTGCGGTTTTATTTCTGGTATTTGTACGCTACCCCAATGACGAAGGATTTTCACTCTACCGCAGTGATATTATCATTGTCGTGCTGACCAATGTCTATTTTTTCGGTTCGCTGATTTACTTAATGACCCGTCATAACTGGCTGGGACGCCTCTGTTTTCTGGGACTATTGATCGCTTTGCGGTTGGCCCATCCGGAAACCGGCTGGGTTAAGGCTGTTTGGAATTTTTCACCCATCCCCTGGATATATAAACTCTACTATTTGCAATATCTTTTCATTGCCATTCCGGGTACTATGGCCGGCGATCTGTTCCTGCGGTGGACCAAGACAGCGGAGATTGAGAATGAAAGACAATGGTCGCCATCCCGGTTATGGGGTATCGTCCTGCTGATGATGACTTTTCTCGTAATTCAGCTAGTCGGACTTCAGGCCCGCCGGGTGTGGCAGACCGTCGTGTTAAGTTTAGGTCTAATCGCGATCGGTATCCCCTTATTTTCCCGGCCGGGCAGTGAAACAGAAAAATTGCTGCGGCGATTATTTTTTTGGGGCGCCTATTGTTTAATTTTGGGGTTGATCTTTGAACCCTATGAAGGCGGGATCAAAAAAGACCATCCGACCTTGAGCTATTACTTTGTAACCACCGGACTGGCGATATTCCTGTTGAATGCCTTCACGATTATTATCGATATGTTTAAGAAATCCGGTTGGGTACGCTTATTGATAGATAATGGTCAGAATCCCATGATTGCCTACGTGGGATTTGCCAATCTGCTGTGGCCTGTTCTGGGTATATTTTCCCTGAACCAGCTGTTTAATCAATTGAACCAAATTTCACCCTGGCTGGGCTTTGTACGGGGCGTTGTATATACCTTGATTATTGCCCTGATCGTGCAATACTTTACCAAAAAGAAATTATATTGGCGTACTTAGTAGTAACCATTACAGAAAAAGGGATAGACAATCATACAAAAGAAAACATTTCAAACGTTAGTCTTTAAAATAATCCTAAGTTGGCTGATTCCCATATTATTATGGGCGCAGACACAGACCGAATTCAGAGCGGTTAAATTGACCAATGTGGACAGCAATGTATTGACCTCGCGCCAGAATATTGCCGAGGCCATGGATTATCTGGCGGCTATCAATATCAATACCGTCCTGGTAGTGGTCTGGAATGGCAGCGGTTACAGCGGGGCCTATACCCTGTATCCGAGTGCGGTGATGGACAGTTTGTTTGGGTTTGAGATCGGTCCGGTGGGGAGTGGGATAGCGGATCCTTTGGATCGGGTCATTATTGAGGCCCACCGCAATGGTATCGAAGTGTTCCCCTGGTTCGAATACGGCTTTGCCACTTCCTGGAGCGACCCGGACCAGCCCCAACAGGAGAATCCGGACTATATTCTGGATCAGCATCCGGAATGGGCGCTGCACGACCGGGATGGCAAGATCACCTGGAAAAATGGCTTTTACTGGATGTCAGCCATTAATCCCGAAGTACAGGATTTTTTAAAAGCCTTAACCCTTGAAGTATGCCGTAATTATGATATCGATGGTATTGAATATTCCGACCGGATTCCGACCATGCCGGTGGAAGGGGGGTATGATTCGGTTACGGTGAGTCTTTATCAGGAGGTGCACGATGGTGCTGAGCCACCGGATAATTATGCTGACAGCGACTGGATGCGATGGCGGGCGGACCAGTTGAGTGCCTGGTTTGCCGAGGTAAAAACCGCCGTTAAAGCCTATGATCCCCATATCAGGGTTTCTTCCAGTCCCAGTATTTATCCCTGGTCTTACCAGGAATATCTGCAAGATTCCAAAACCTGGATGGCAGAGGATATTTGTGAAGATGTTATTCCCCAACTCTACCGCTATTCCTATAACGAATATTTGACCACCCTGGATCTTTCGCTTCTGAATTTTCCCGATCAGCGTGAGAACTATTTTGCGGGGATTCTGATGAATGTGGGATCCGATGTCATTTCCCCGGAATATCTGCTTAAGGCCATAGCAGCCAATCGGGAACGCAATATAAATGGAGAAGCATTTTTCTTTTATGAAGGACTACGTAAAAATAATGATCTGCTGGGTGATACCTTGAAAGCCACCTATTACCGTCAGCCGGCGCAACTGCCTTACCGGCAGATCAATATCTGGCGTCCCAAAGCAACTATTATCAATGAAGATGACCCGCAAGTCATTACGACAGGTTCCTGGGAACTGATGACGACCAATAATTACGGTTACGAACCTAATATTCTGATCAATAAAACCGCTGATCCGGCTGCCATCGAATATTATGTTGATCTGCCGTACCGTGCCTGGTTCGATCTGTTCGCCTATACTGTGCAAAGTCAATATGCCACCCCGCAGGCGGCCTACACCGTATTTTCCGGGGGGGATTCCGTCAGAGTGCTATTGGATCAAAAGGATTATGCCCGGCGTGGCTGGCAACGGTTGGGCAGTTATTATCTGGAGCCCGGTTACCAACGGCTGATCCGCCTGGATAATAGTGAAAAGGAGGCCGCAGAATGGCTGATCGCCGATGCAATCATGCTGATGATCAACCGGAAATTATCTCCGGAGGTAGTGGTAAACGATATAGAAGAAAATATCAGTCCTTACCAGACCAGCGTGCAACACTATCGATTAGGCCAGAATTATCCCAATCCCTTCAATCCGGTGACTACTATCGAGTTTTTTCTGCCAGAACGGAGCAGCGTCAGTTTAACAGTTTTCGATGTCACCGGAAGAGTTGTCGAGAAATTGGTAGCAGACCAATTATCAGCCGGAAAGCATCAGGTTAAATTCAATGGTCAGCAATTAAGCAGCGGAGTCTATTTTTACCATCTCCAAGCGAACGGTCCTACTCAACAATTTAGCGATGCCCGCAAGTGCATTCTGATTAAATAGAAAGTGATAATTAAAATGCGGAAAAATTATATCGTCGTTTTCGTCATTGCCTCTCTATTGAGCATCAAATGCTCGGGGCAATCGGATTTGGAAGCGGAATTAGGCCAGATCAAATCTACCCACCGTCTAGTGGGGTTATCCGTGGGGGTTGTCAGTCAGGGAGAAGTGATTTTTAGTCACACGGCGGGTCAGCGGGATCTGAGCCGTAATTTGCCGGTCAATGACAGTACCCTCTACCGGATCGCATCTATCTCAAAATTGGTGGCAGCCACAGCACTGATGCAACTCTATGAACAGGGTGCCTTTGATTTGGATGATGACGTCAGTGATTATCTGGATTTCAGTCTGCGCAATCCCAATTATCCTGACCAGGTCATCACCTTTGAAAAATTATTAAGTCATACTTCAAGCCTAAGGGATGGATCCAAATATCACAATTTTTTAAGTGCTACCTATAACAATGATAATATTCCGCATATCAAGGAGCTGGTAGCACCAGGTGGCAGTTATTATTCCGCAGATATGTGGTCCGGAACCCATGCACCGCAGGATAATTATTTCCAATATGCCAATATTAATTATGGCTTGATTGGAACCCTGATCGAAACGCTTTCCGGTCAACGCTTTGATCGCTATTGTCAGGAAAACATTCTAAATTTACTTAACATACAAGGTAGTTTTAATATCAGGCAGGTGGATAATATCGACAATGTGGCGGTTCTATACCGGCAACAGGGAGGCAGTTGGATAGACCAATTCGATAATCATCAGGGGAGTTATCCTCAGGAACGGGATCTCAGTAATTATATTCTGGGGACTAACGGAGCGATTTTTGCCCCTCAGGGTGGCCTGCGGGCCTCCTTACTGGATATGATTAAATTAATGCAGGTTCATGCCAATCAGGGCTCCTGGAATGGCGTAACCATATTGAATGATACCACGATCAGTCGCATGCATCAGACGGTCTGGGAATACAACGGCCAGAATGGGAACAATTATCACGGTATATTCAATAATTATGCGCTGGGGAATCACAAGACCCGGAAACTATTACCCGGCCAAACAATGATCGGACATCCTGGGGAAGCCTATGGCTATATCGGAGATCTGTATTTTTCTCCTGATCAGAATTTCGGAATTATTTTTATGACCAATGGCGGAGAATGGGAGAGTGGCAATTACAGCGGCTGGTACGATGTTGAGGAAGCGGTGTTTACGGCCTGTTATAATTTTCTTGAGACGAACACATCACTTTTTTCTGAGGAGGATGTGATATCAGGCCAATTTCATCTGCAGCAGAATTACCCCAATCCTTTTAACCCCGTTACCACCGTCGCTTTCCAGCTTTCACGAAGCGCAGCTGTCAAACTGGGAATCTATAATATACAGGGACAGCTGGTTGCCACTCTGGTCGATCATGTTTTAACTTCAGGAAAACACAAAGTGACTTGGGACAGTCGCCAAGCACCGAAATTAACCACGGGTCTCTATTTTTATCGTTTGGAATCCGGTGCTTTTTCTCAAACCTGCAAAATGGTTCTTCTAAAATAAATCGTAAACAGGAAAGATCTGTTATGAAAGATAAAATTACCATCAAGGTCAGAGGCTATCACCTGGATGTCTACGGGCATGTGAATAATACCCGCTACCTGGAATTTTTAGAGGAAGCGCGTTGGGTTGTCAAAGACCACTATTTTGATTTTCCTGAATTTCATGAGCAAGGGTTGGCCATTGTCATTGTAAATACAAATATTAATTATCGCCTGCCCGCCGGATTGGGAGATCTCTTAGAAATTCATACTTTTATTAAAAAGATCAGTAGCCGAAGTAGTGTGTTCCGGCATGAAGTCTATAAAAATGGTTCCGATAAACTGGTGGCGGATGCGGAGGTTACCTTTGTGATCATGGACACTAAGACCGGCCATGCAATTCCGCTGACCACTGAGTGGTGCGAGAAGTTGGCACAGATAAAACCTTAGCTGAATTTTAGTACAATCAGCAGTTTTTTACTAAAGATCAAATGCAAGAATGGAGCCCCCCGGCTTTACAGCCGGGGTTCCTTTTTTGGCTCCGCCATTTGGCGGAGTCTGGGCGGAATCCCGCCCAGAAAACCATTCATCCACGTGTTTACATACGTGGTTTTCTGGATAGCGGGATAAAAGTGAACCCCTCCTTTTAATAATCAAATTATCACTCTCTTTTTAGGGAGGGAGTCAGAGTGGTATTTACTTCATCAGAATCATTTTTTTCACAGCAGTGAAATCTTTTGTTACCAGATGTACAAAATAGACTCCGGAAGATTGTTGACTCGCCTCCCAGCGGACGACATATCGTCCGGCAGTTTGATAATCGGCCACTAATTTTTCTACTATGCAGCCATTGAGATCGTAAATAGTCAACTGTACTTTTCCGGTCATTGGGATTTTATAGACAATAGTGGTGGTTGCATTAAAGGGATTGGGGTAGTTTTGGTTTAGTTCATAATGAGCCGCTGGGTATGATATCTCAGGCGCTAAATTTGTTTGCGCAGTATCCTCGATATAAATGGCAAACTCCGGCTGTCTGAGAATGTTGTCATCGGCGACATGATTGGCTTGCAGGACTTCCAGACGTACATACCGGACCGATTTTGGGCTATCATAGGTACATAAATTGTCCCGGGATTGAAATTGATTGTTAATATGGAAGTCCGCTATCCAACTGGCCAGAGAATCATCGCGGGTATAAATTTTGAATTCTTTGGTATTTAAGTAATCCGGATCTCCCACGTAAAAACCATGGAAAAGTTGCAAATGGGTTAAGTGATAGGGGCGCCCCAGGTCCAACTCTACCCAGTGGACACTATCTGTGGCTTCACCGGCCCACTTTCCGCTTCCTCGGTAGCGTTTATTGTCGGTTAATTTATCTACAGAGAAATCCGGTGCATATTCTCCGGAATATTCTAATACTGCAGATTGCGGCGCAATATTGAGATAATTTTTATCACTGTAAAGGCAGAGTGCCCCGGCCACAGCCCGCTCAGTACCATCCGAGGGCTGATTGCGCACTTGATTTTGATAATAAAAAGTTGCCGAACCGCCACTATCAAATTGCAGAGCGTCCCAGGCCCCGAATTCAATCATTAAATTGGCCAGTTCCGCGAGAGTCATACCCACACTATGACTGGGTTGCCGACCGTCAACAACGGCCAGAATAAGAGTATCTCCGTTTACGGTTAATCCGGCAGCACAGCGCGGATTACGTGTATTATAATATCCCTGTTTGAAATCAAGGGTGAAATCCTCTCCGTTGGGAAAGGTCGCAACCGGATCAGCATAACAGGCGCCATCCTTTACGATACGCGGGCCTCCACTGGCGGCTTGCCACAGGTTTTTCCAGTCCGGTACAGTGGTCAGATTTAGTCTTAATTTTTCTCCGGTACTGATGTGATCGCGCAACCAATCCGCAGCTGCTTCCCGGCCGGTTAATACATAATGATCTTGGGATATGTTAATTCCGGTTTGATTATCGCGAATACTATTGACCGTACTATCAGGTCCCACTAATACTTCTACCACATTATTACTGACGGAAGTACCGGGGGTCGTATGGCCGTATTTATCGGTATACAGGCACAACCAATCTGCATTGATATCCAGATTCATCATGACTATGTCATGTTCATTCTTCTGCTCGTCAGTGACTTTAGCATGCCAGTTCCAGCGATCCGTCCATATACCTATTCTGCCGCTGTTACTTTGTGAGAAACCAAGAGCTGTCCGGTATTTGGGAGCTATGATAATTTCATTATTGATGACGCATAGTCCCTCCGGGATACCACGCTCATAGCCACAGAAATCCGAATTTACAGCTGCAAAAGCAGTATGCCGGCTTGCCATGCTAGAAACAACTTCCCGACCCCAGGTTTTATCCTGGCCAATTACATTTCTGATCGAAGTACCGGGATTTTTCAGATCAACGATTAAAACATGAATATCCCAGGGCTCATTGGTAGTGCGGTGCAGGTATTTAACATTCGGCTTGCGATAATCCCAAACATCTTCTGCCAATATGAGTGTCGGCATTAACGTCAGAATTATTATTAATAAGCAGGTTGTTTTTTTACCCTTTTGTTTAATTGGCAAGTGCTCCTCCGGAGGTGTTTTAGGATTATAATTTTTCAATTTTTAATAATGACTCTTTTATCGATATATAGATTTCTGACTGGTTTATCAAAACCGATGTTTTCTGGGGACATGGTTGTTTTAAATGCATACCAAAGCCGTCATTCTGAATAATTTATTGAAAATTCTTGTCAAATCAAGGCCATAAACCGGATTTGATTTTCAGTGTACAGGCAGGGGTAACAGCTGAATTCCTATTGCTATAAACTGTACATTCCAGCTAAATTATTTTTATTTCCCCTCTGTTGAGAAGTTTTAAACCCGGTAGCTAACGGAAGAGTGAGCCAAGGACTGAGTTCATTTGTGGAAACCGTTAAAAGGGTTCCTGACGATCGTTTTTAGCTTATTGCTACTGATTAAAATCAGTGGCAGCGCTCTATTCCATATACCGGAAATCCAATTTACCACTGGACATAGGAAAAATCATCCGGTGTTATATTATGTTGCCGCAAATAGGGATTATCGGCTTGCGCTAAGATTTAGTTATTATTTCAACGCTTGCACAAATCGCTGGGTGATCAATTGGGGGCGGGTGATGGCCGATCCGACCACAATGGCATGGGCGCCCAGCGCCAGAGCCTGGCGCGCGTCAGCCGGCTGCCAGAAGCGGCCTTCAGCCACAACAGGGAGCTGCCGATCCAACTTTTTCATCAAGCACTCAAGGAGTTGCAAATCCGGCTTGTAGGGGGTATACCGGGTTTGCGTGGCTGCTGTATAACCGGCTAAAGTGGTACTGATTAGATCAAAGCCCAGTGCTGCAGCGTGTACGCCGTCTTCCAGGGTGGCTATATCCGCCATGAGCAAACAATTCCCCTTTTCTTTTAGTATTGTTAATAGCGTGGATAGTGATTCACCATGAGGTCGCGCACGCCGGGTGGCATCCAGGGCAATGATATCCACATTGGTTTCCTGTAAAACCATCGCCTCTTTACGAGTAGGAGTGATATAGATATCAGAATGGGGGTAGGTTTTTTTATAGATACCGATCACAGGTACGTCAACAGCGGCCTGGACAGCCCGTATATTTTCCGGATAAGAGGCCCGGATTGCCACAGCGCCGCCTTGTACGGCCGCCTGGGCCATTGCTGCCAGAATGCTTGGCTTTCCCAGCGGTTCGTCTGCCTCAGCCTGACAGGAAACGATCAAGCCGCCTTTTATTTGCGCCAGGATTGAATTTCGCTTCAAAACTTACTCCTTAATCAATCTGATAACAATAGACCGCACCCTGATTTTTGCCATTATTTATTTCACTGAAAAAATTTTCATCCATTAGGGTGTCGTGGTTTTCTGGATCAATATAGCGGGCGGTTAGCCTGACCTGATTATCAGAACTGATCTTTAGCTTGGCATAGTTGTAAACGTAGCCCTTACCCCGGGGATTAGCGATCAGCTTATTTTCCGAAGCGACCACAAAAGCCAGTTCGTTGCCGATACTGCCCGCTGCAAACCATTCAAAGGTATCAATGGTCATGCCACCGATGGCATGGGGCACAGAGGGCTGGATTTCATTATCGCTGATCAACTGGCAATCCTGATAATGGATTACGACTCGGAGAGTATATCCTTGTTTTAAGGTCGTCACAATGGCCTGATAATCTGTCAACTGAACCGGTTTCGCAAAAATTACTGTCAAAAAACACAAAAGAAATATGCAAAATGTGATTTTTTTCATTTTTGACTCACTTAAATTTTGAATTAACCCATGCAAACCCGAATCCTGAGTTCTGGTTTGTCAGCGATTTGTTTTTTTAGCTGCGGGTCAGCCAAATTGATGATATTGCCCTTAATGGTATGACCTTCACATTCCAGCTGTACAATACCCTGACTGATATGTTTCGGATTTTGAACCTCAATTTGATAGGTTTTTCCCCGAAACTTACGGACTACGCGATAGTCAGACCATTTTCTGGGGATACAGGGATCAATTTGCAATCCCTGGTAAGTGGGCCGAATACCGAGAATGTAATCAATCCCGCTCCGCAACATCCAGGCCGAGGAGCCGGTTAACCAGGAGTGGCTGGCCTGACCATAAGTGGGATGATCAGGACTGGTAACATATTCGGCATAAACGTATGGTTCCACGCTGTAACGGTCGATATCGATTTCAGGATTCATGGGTAAGGCTTTTTTATAAATTGTAAAAGCACGGTCAGCATCTCCCAAAAGGCAATAGGCCAGAATGGACCAGCTAACCGGATGATTAAAGACAGCTCCGTTTTCCTTTTTCCCTGGCACACACCGGGTGACCAGACCGATATGGTCGTCCGGGCGGGTATAGGGTGGATTTAAGATTTTCGGTCCTTTAGGGGTTTCCAGATGTTGGGTAACAGACTGCATACATTGGATAGCGCGTTCTCCTTCAGCCACTCCGCTGATCACTGCCCAGCTTTGTGTGTTCAGAAATATTTTTCCCTCTTTATTTTTAGAAGAGCCAACCAGGTCACCCTGGTCATTGGTGGCACGGATATACCATTGCCCATCCCAGCAATGTCGGTTTATCGCAGATTTAACTTTTTGATATTCCGACTCATATTTAGCGGCTTGGGTGGTATCTTCAAGATAACGACAAAGAGTTGTGGCTTCTTTCAGAATATAGGCCAGGAACATACTGACCCAGACACTCTCGCCCTTGCCCTCGCGACCCAGATAGTCGAGCGTATCATTCCAGTCACCCGGGCCGAATTTTGCCAGATAGCGGTTGGTAAGATTCGCCAGGGTGTAATCGATAGCCGCAAATAAATGGTCACGTATTGTGGCTGAGCCTTGATCATAAAAGGGAACGGTCTCACTCAATAAGTCAAAATCACCGGTCTCTTTCAAATAAACCATAATGGCCAGCGGTAACCATAGCGGGGTATCGGTATGGCCGGTACGTTCGCCGGTACCGGAAGTGGGGAAGTAGAGATGAAAGGTGCTGCCGTTTTTAAATTGGTACCCGGCCATTTCAGTGATTCGTTGCCTGACCCATTCGGGGCGACACATGACCGGTCCCATGATATCCTGACAGGAATCCCGAAAGCCACGGCCGAAAAGCAGTCCACCGTGATAATAGGATGCATCCCGGGAAAACTGAAAAGTGACTGCCGTCTGATATTGGTTCCAGGTGTTCAACATGCGGTTCATATCCTGGTCAGCTGTACTTATCTCAATATGATCCAAATAGTCCTGCCAGTTATCTTGCAGGTTTCGGAAAGCCCGGTCACGGTTTTCCTTTTTACGATATTTATGAACAATTTCAACGGCTCTCTTTGCAGCCTGTTTTTTAGGCAGGATACCCATGAAAAAAGCAGCTTCCTTTTCCTCACCCGCAACGAGCGTCACGGCAGTTTGTAAAGCCCCGATGGCATCTCCGGATGTAATTTCGGAATTACGACAGTGTCCCTGTTTCACGGCATAGGGATTTGCCTCCGATCGCCAGCGTCCGATAAAACGCTCTTTACTGCCATCATACCCTTTAATTGGGTGATCACTGGCAAAAAACACGGTTTTATTCCAGGTTTCATTGGGTTGCTCTACCGTGGCTTTCCGGTATTTGACCCAGTACCGTTTGGTGGCCAGCAGAATCTGGTGCTGCTGGTCAAAACTGACGGTGTTGAAATGTTGGTCATTGGGCTGGTTGATCAAGTCAACCAAGGCATGTCCCAGGCAGAGTTCCTGAAAGGCAAACAGGTTTAGGATCTTTTGGCGATCGCTTAGATTCTTTATTCTGATTTTCCAGATTTCCAGATCGTCTTGCGGGGGAACAAAATATAATAGAGAAACTGATACTTGTTCGTAACGGGAATCAATCTGAGTATAATACAACCCATGCCGGCACCGGTAATGGCTTAATTGTGTTTGTGTGGGTTGCCAGGTGGGAGACCAGTAAGACCCGCTCTCCTGATCGCGGATCAGGATATAACGGCCCGGCCGATCGACCGGCAAACTATTATAGCGCCAACGGGTGATGCGGTTGTCTTTGGGATTGAGATAGAAACTATAACCACCACCGGTATGAGATATGAGGCCGCTATAGCGGCCGTTGGAAATATAGTTGACCCAGGGAGCGGGTGTATCGGGACGGGTAATAATAAATTCTTTATTGTCCTGGCTGAAATGCCCATATTTTTTATAACTGTTCATAAACTGTTCATGCTCCTAATTTCCGGTTAAGTCGTTAATAATAAGATCCCTTGTTCCAGGATATGGTTTACTTTCTGGGGTCTGTTACTGCCCACATAGACGCGACCAAGCGGTTCAGTCTGGGAGATACGCATCAGCATCCACGACCCCTCGCTGAAATAAAATTTGATACCGTCAATTGTCGAGATTCGTTCAACAGTGTAATCACCGATTTTTTGGGGCGGTTGCTTCTGCAACCGCTGCATGTTTTGTTTTAAGCGCGCTGGCGCACAATATTTATCGATCCGATCATAATAGAAATCACCATATTTTGCTCTTAATTCCTGAATCACAGTATGCAAAGGTGTTTGTTGGCGACCCAACATTTCGAGTAAAAGTAAAATTGAGAGGATACCGTCCCTTTCCGGGATATGATTTTTATAACCAAAACCACCACTTTCTTCACCACCTAATAACACATCCTGGGACAGCATTTTCTGACAGATGTGCTTAAATCCCACGGGTGTTTCCAGACACTGGCGGCCGTATTCTCGGGCAACCCGGTCGATGGTAGTGGCCATAGAGATACTGCGGACTGCCATGCCGCGCCAATTCCGGGTTTCAACCAGATGGCGAAATAAAAGCGGCATCAACTCGTGCAGTTGAACGAACTCTCCCTGTTCATCAATAACCCCAAACCGGTCTCCATCGCCATCCGTGGCCACTCCAATACTATTGGAATAGTCCAAAACGGCCTGCCGATGGTCACTTAAGTTTTTCATCACAGGTTCCGGGAGTTTGCCACCGAAAAGGGGATCGGGTGAATTATTGATTGAGATCAGTTTTATGGGGGTCTTTTGCAGGAAAGGTTGCAGGTGATCACAACCGGCACCATGCATGGGATTGAAAATCACAGTTTGTGATAAATTGTTGATCAGATCGAAATTTACATAATTAAGGAGATGATCATGGTAGGGAATGAAAAAATCAGTGGGATATATATATTCCTGTGTGGTTTGCGAATTGATTCGAGGTGGAGTGGCACTGATCAGGTCGGCGATGGTTTGCATCATTTCCGAAGAAGCGGAGCCACCATACGGGCCTTTGATTTTTATTCCGCTATAGGTATAGGGATTATGGCTGGCTGTGATCATAATGCCGACTGCCAGACGGTGTTCCTTTACCGTAAAGGATAGCATAGGGGTAGTTGAATAGTTTTTGCTCAGATAAACCGGAATCCGATTGGCAGCCAATATTTCCGCAACTGTCCGGGCAAAATCCGGTGATTGAAAGCGGGTATCAAAACCGAGCGCCACGCCAGCGGATGACTTCGTTTGTGTATGCAGATAATCACTGATGGCTTGGGCGATTCTGCTTACATTGGCGAAGGTAAATTGCTTGGCAATAATTGCGCGCCAGCCATCTGTACCGAATTGAATTTTATCCATAGCCAATTTCCATTCAGCTCGATTTTTCGCCGGAATAGTTTACTAAATAGCGTGCATAATAGAAAGTAAATAGTTTGTTAACTTACCGAATTTACTGATAGTCGTTAGAAAAAATAAGTGATAAGCTATTTCTCTGGCTGAAGATCAACATAATATTCTCGTACCCGGAGCAAGGCCGTATCAGCTGCCGCTGATTGCTCTTGTCGCTCTAGTATTTCAGCCCGGTATAAATGACAACTGCGCGCTAAATATGAATCCGGGAAAGAGCGGGCCGACAGGGTAAAGAGTCTGTAGGCTTTATCCAGTGAATCCGCTATTCCGGTAGCGTACAATTCACGGGCCCGGAAATAATTAGCCCGCCACTTTTTCGCTACCGGCCGCATGCGTTCTTCTTCCTGGAATACTTTAAAAGGGGGGAGCTGTACCCGGGTATATTTTTTAAGAATGGAAAGGGTATCCTGTTTAAAAAAGGATTCCAACGCCTGCGCATAGGCCAGGGCTTCCTGATAATTATATTGTTCATCTTTAAGGCGCTGTTCTTCAGCCGGATGGGTGAAAAAGCTGGCTTCTCCGATCACTCCGGGGATACCGTAGGAATGGCGGAGTACCGCGGTACCGCCTCGGGGAAAAATCACATGATCGGAAACCAAACTTACCGGCGAATTACCATTATAGAGCGCAGCGACGAGTTTTTTGGCAACGGCTTGGCCCAATTTTACACTGGCCCTGTTTTCCGAGGCATTGCCGTGAAAATAGATGATTGGGAAATTAACACTACTGTCAGCAGTGGCATTATGGTGGATAGACAGGAAAAGATCGGCTTGATTCTGAAGGGCTATCTGGGCCCGTTGTCGCAGGGATGCCGAAACATCCCGGGTGCGCGTCATGAACACCTGTGCTCCCCGGGATTCCAGAATCTCCTGTAGTGCTTTAGCCACTCTTAAATTAATCCACTCTTCCCGTTCGCCAGTAGGACCGACCCGGTAGCCGTCAGTATCGGCTGTACCGCCGTGTCCCGGATCAATACAAATGGTCTTACCCGCTAAATGACTGCGGGATTTTACACAGGATACAGCCCAAATAATTAGTAGCAGTGCGAGCGTCAGATAAATATTTAAGCGATGGTTGCGTATAAGGGTATTCGCCGCAAAAGTACCGGGCAAGGAGTAATTCCCCGATGGCTCTGCTTTTTTCATGGTGTACCCACCAACTCTTTGACCGCTTTAATAAAATCATTTATTTGAAAGGGTTTTGAAAAAACCCTGTTAGCCCCCAGTTTTTCGGCCATATCTAAATAATCATTGGCCTGCAACCGTCCGCCGCCGGAAACGGCGATTATCTTAACATCCGGACTGTGCCGCTTTATTTCCATGATGGTTTCAATGCCTTCTTTCTCTGGCATAATAATATCTGTGATTATCAGTTCAAAAGTGCCCTGTTTGAATAGATTGACACCTTCGACACCATTTTCAGCTACGGAAACTCTATATCCGGCTTTAAGCAATAATTCCCGAATCATGTTCCGGATAACCTCATCGTCTTCAATGATTAGGACTTTTGTCATTGTATTAACTCCTCGGTTTCAAGGGGAGGCTCTTTATGATTAAACTGTATAATTTTTTGTCGCATGCTGGTTTTTCAGTCTGATTACGAGTCAATCACTGCCGGATAATTTAACCGTCGGCAGGGGACTTTAAAATCATAATTTTAGTTTTAAAGACATTAACATAAGCCAGCTAATGTAACTATATTATAAATAAGGGGATACGAAAAAGACATTACGGCTTTGAGACTTGAAATATCCCTTAATTATCTCTATATTTGGACATGTTAAAATTTAATTAAACCATGCGGAGGTCTGATGAAATATACAAAGTTAGGCGATCGCGGACCGCAGGTGTCAACTATTGGATTCGGCGCCTGGGCTATCGGGGGGATGAATTGGGGTGAAACTGATGATGATGTTTCCCGGAATGCCCTCAGGGAAGCCATTGATAAAGGCGTCACCTTTATTGATACCGCGGATGTCTATGGATTTGGCCATTCGGAAGAATTGGTCACCGGGGTGCTGGCGGAAAAAGGGAAAAGCAACATTACCGTGGCCACCAAGGCCGGTAATGATTTTTATCACGCGGATGAAGAAGATGATGCGGGTTACGGGCCGATACGTCAGAATGCGGATAAGGATTATATTATCTTTGCGGCTGAACAAAGTCTGCAACACATGCAGGTGGAACGCCTGGATATTCTGCAGCTGCATAGTCCGGATACAGAAAAGCTGCAGCGGGATGATCCCTGGGAAGCCCTGGCCGAGTTGAAACAAGCGGGCAAGATCAAACATGCCGGTTGGAGCGTGCAATCCTTTAAAGAAACCGAACAGGCATTTTTATTGGATGAGCATCATGATTTGATTGATACCATCCAGGTACGCTATAACCTGTTGGAAAGGGAAGCGGAAAAAGAGCTCTTTCCCAAAGCGCAAAAGTATGGTATTGGCGTGATTGTGAGGATACCACTGCTTTTTGGCCTATTGACCGGTAAGTTCGATCGGTCCAGCCGCTTTAGTGAAGATGATCATCGGAGTATGAATTTATCGCCTGAGAAACTGGATAAGTATTTAACCCAGCTGGGAAAAATGCAACCGCTGTTTGATAAATATTCCGAGCAGAGCATGGCGCAGGTCAGTTTACGCTTCTGTATCAGTCATCCGGCAACCCATGTGGCCATTCCCGGCGCCAAGACCAAGCAGCAGGTCATGGACAATGCAGCCGCCTCTGATCTGGGTCCTATCCCGGAGGTGGATATTCCTGTTTTGGAATAAATAATATCGGTGTTTAGAAGGCGGAAACAACACCCATAATGAACTGATTATTATTATCATTAAGATCGCGGATATATTCGGCCATTAATCGTAGATTGCGGGATAACAAGTAGGTTCCGCTCAGACTAACCGTTTGATAATCATGGCCGGATAAATCGCTGTCAATCATATTATAGAGTAAGGTACCATAAAACCGTGAACGGTCGTATTGCGGTGCAAAGAGCAGCTCGGCCACAATGCCGCTGGTTATCGTTTCGTCACCAGGGTTGCTGGTGAACAAGGGATTAGTGTCCCGCCGGAGCAGATATTGGCCGGTGAAAGAAAAACGGTCTATAGTGCAGGTGAGATCCGGTCCCAGATAGATGAGTTCGTTGCTTGTGGTGTAGTTAGTGTCCGGAGAAGATCCCTTTTCTTTGCCGCTATAGAAAAAGCCGCCGACTGACAAATTTTCTCCGATACTTTGATTAATGCGCAAGCCGCCATTTTTATATTTATCCCGGTCGAAGATATGGTCATCTCCTGCTTCCGGAATACCATTACCATTTACCAGCATACCGATAATATCCGTGCCGGTCTGGGGCAGACCGTAAACCACCATGATACCGCGATCATAGGCCAGATTACAATGGGTATAACCGATCTTCTTTTTATATATATGGTAATCCTCGAAAGGAAGACGCAGTTCGCGTTTCATTAAAGGATCGGAAGTCTGGAACTGACCAGCCATAATGTCCAGATTAGACTTAAAAATATCATTAAAATGTAGATATGCATCTTCCACTCCGGCAACCTCGCCGCGTTCAGAAAAATATATGTAGAAATAATAACCGATATCTTTATAAACGGTTCCTCCGGATAGCAACTTTACCCCCCAGGGCATTTGCAGGTCCTTATCAATGTCCGTGGCATCGCTGAACACAGAATAGGCATCCAGTTTGACGGCCAGGGGAAATTCTTTATTCAACCAGAGCAGGTCATCGCCGGCCGAGACATAATCGCGACTGCGTTCTTCTTCTTTCATAATAAAGCCGTCGCCGGCAAATTCGTCACCGTAAGGCTTCAGACGGGGGAAAGGATCGTGACAGGTAGTGCAGGAAATTTTATAGCGGCGGGCAAAGACCGGTACGGCCCACAGGGATTGGATTGCACTGCTCAGGATTAAAATGATCATCACGACCAACAGGGTATTGTAATTTTTAGGGCCTAACATGGATTTACCTCCTTTAATCATATATTTCCAGTTCCATTGAGGTTTGATTCATGGTAATAATCTCGCTTTCCTCGCTGGGAACATTTAGATATTCTGCAACCGGTGCGACCAGTTTTTGATAATTGAGGGTGGCGGTGAGGGTTACTTTCCCGAAAGCAATATCCTCCGGCATGGGCCAGGTAAAGGTTTCGAGCTTGGTTTCACGGGGGCTAATCCGGTAATCGACGCCCAGGGAATGAGTATTCCACTGCATAATAGTCATCACTCCGTCTTGATCAAAATAAGGCATGCGGAAGATCCGGTTGCCAACTGGAACTCCATCCCGGGAAACTCCCATGAAATCCTTTTTCCCCAGAGGGATGCCCATATCACTGTAAGCCAACTCATCAGACGCAATCGTATATTTTTCCCCTTCAAATTCTTTGGGATCAACCGGCAAATGATATTCCTTACCATCCGCATCAACCGCGCGTACATCGAGCCACAGGATACGATCCTCCACTGAGCCGGTAGGAATTTTATGACCTGCTTTGGCATTAAACAGTTCCACCTGAATAACAGCCGTGCCATCATAAGGCAATTCAGTTTCCAGGGCATGCATGGAAATCTCAATGGCACCTTTTAACTTGGCCGGTTTGTGAGCGCCCAGAAAAACATGCTGGGCCACCATACTTTCCTCCGCCATAGTAGCGCTTTTACCCAGAGCTTTGGGCATATGGCAATCAAAGCATTTCACGCCTTCTTTTGAATAAGGTCCTTCCTGCCATTCGATTTGGGTGGATTTGACCCAGATCCCATAGGGATTCTTTTCGTTATGACAACTGGCACACAATTCGGTTTTAGTGAATAATTCATTCCGTTTGGTAATATGATGGGGCGATTCCAATCCGGGCTTGGCACCATACTTCACCCGTCCGGGCTTAGACACATAGCTAAAATTTACCGGTGGATCTTCCCTGACCTCAGTAATCGTATGACAGAGATCGCAGCTGACGCTTTCATTGGCCCGGGAATTTTCAGACGGAGGGGGAGGCGGGACATCTCCGGCCAGATAAGCCAGCGGGGCGTGGCATCCGTTACAACCGTCAACCGCTTCTTTTAATTCAGGTACTTTTTCCGCATGCGCCACAGCCAGATCGAAATATTCTATCTCATCCCAATGGTGGGTATAAGCCTGCGACATCATGGCCCGCTGCCATTGCTGATAAATACTGGTATGGCAGCTGGCACATACAGCCGGCTTTTCATAATCCCTGTATGCTTGCGTGCCTTTGGCGGCTTCTCCGGCCGGTCGATTCTCCGCACCGATAACTGTTCCCAACATGATGATGAATAATATTGGATATTTCATGATTTTACCTGTGCTATTTATTATTTCAATCCTAATAAATATCATTTTACATGTAACTGTGTAAACCGGGCAGAATAGTACTCACCCCCCAATAGGTAAAAATTATCGAAAGGAAAGTAAAAACCACCACCCAGGCCTTTCTTCTGGCGGTTGGTTGGTTCAGATGAAAATAAAAGCTGAGGATCAGAATGTTGATCAGGGCCCAGGTTTCCTTGGGATCCCAGGCCCAGTAATTGCCCCAGCTGACATAGGCCCAGACCGCCCCCGTTACCAGCCCGAGAGTAAGGAAAAAGAAACCGATTTTGACCTCGCTATCCAGCTTTTTTGCCAGGTCGGTGTAGCCGCTGTATTTTCTGGGCACGCCAAGCAACAATAGCAGTGCATATATAAAGCCAATGAACATGGCCGTATATCCAAAGAAATATGCCGGAACATGGATAAACATCCAAAAGCTGTTCAAGGCTGGCATTAGAGGCTTGGGCGCTTTCATTTCCCCGGGTAGTAAAAAAGTAATGGTTAAGATCAATACCACAACCGTCAGAATCGATCCCTTGTAAAAGGGGGATAATTGCCGCTTGAAAAGAATCAATCGCAGCGCAATTAAAAAGGGCAGCAGTAAAAAGGTTTCATATAAATTAGTAAAGGGGGGATGCTGCGCTTTCATGGTATAAACAATTAAGGCGCTGAGGTGGAGTAATACACCTAAAATTGCCAGTATTGTATGGATGATCTGATTGGGTCGGTAAAGGCAATAGAGTAACAATGCGCTTAAATAGCACACCAGGCTACCGATTAATAATAAACTGATCGTCATTTCTCTCTCCGCCAGAAAAGATATCCCAGGTTTATTAAATAAACCAAAGCAAGAAACAAGATGAGCTTAGTGCCGCCCACCTCAGCTACTTTGATAATGCTGATATATTTTTGACCCTCGGATTTTATTTTGACTGCTATGTCAGCGATGCTGTTGTTTTGATCGGGAAAGATTTGATATTCTTTACCAGCGTACTGACACTGAAAGGCATAGCTTGAATGATTGAAGTCTTTTAAAACAAAAGGCTTATTGTGATAGAAAACCGTATCGCCCAGGATCATTTCATAGGGGGTGTCATTTAGCTGAACCTTAAAGGTATTCTCTACATCGTAAGCTTCCTGATAAAGTCGGTAATTGGCAAGCGCCAAAGGTTTATTTACTGACAGAATAGTGGTGTCCTGCCCATTAATCACCAGGTGACTATTAAAGGCCTTGGGCATTCTGGAATTGGGGTGATATTGAATTTTAAATTCCTGAAGCTGCAGGGTTGTCGTCTCCGGGATGGCGGGCGCTTTTAGAAAGCGGGTAAGTTGTATGGTTTCACCTTCTGTGATAGGTACTATATATTTTTGATTGCTGATTTTTTCGAAAAATATTGCGATCAAGATCAGGGCTAATAAAAGATGCAGGCTGATATTGGGTAATCTTCGCACGCTCCCCAGAATCACAGCAACCAGAATCAATAAAACGAGCAAGCCCCAGAGTGCCACGTTAAGCGGTGAGGAATAAAAACGATCCAGATATAAAAAGTGCAGCAGAGCCGGGGTGGAGATTTCGGCTGTGCTTTTAAGCGATTCAGGCGCTACCTGAGGAACAAAGGTGCTGAGCATCAGAGCCAGAATGAGGATTATCAATATGACCTGAAATATTTTCTTAAACGTAGATTCCATTATGCTAAAAGTAGATAATTAATAGGATTAAATCAAGTATTTGGGAATTAAACGCGGCGCTGAAGGGCGAAGTCGTAAATCCGGTTACTGACGGAGGAGAAAGCCAGGGAGGTGAGTTCACCCCCCCTGTATAAAATTATACAGGGCCTGATTTTGGTCATTGTGCCAATTATAGACCGGTATGACTCATATTTAGCAGCTGGAATCAGCTTTAACTGTATAAAAATATACAATGGCTACTCAAATAAGACCAAATCTGCAAATAATTGATAAATCAAAAGATAGGCAGTTTTAATTAAGCTGGCATTGTATTTGACTCAATAGGTTAATAGTTATTTTACAGGTCCGTGTTAAGTTAAGCATATGAAAAAAACCCCTAACATATTAATTACCATCAATGATCTTATCCTTCGGTTGAATCTGTTGATCTATCTGGAAAAACACGGGTACCAATTTAATCTGAGTGAAAGCGGGCATGAATTACTCTACAATTTAAAGACAGCCAATCAGGTCAACGGTCATATTGACATTATCGTACATGGTATCTGTCGGGATGAAAGTGAATTCATGGAATTTTATCATAATTTTTGTGAATTGCAGCTGGATACTCCGGTAATTTCCATTGTGACCCAGCAGAAAAATCAGCTGATTAAAAAAAAGGTTAGCAAGGATAATATCCTGATCATCAGTGATGAGATGGCAGTTGAAAAAATTATTAGAGGCATTCAACAGATAGTAAATAATACCAATAATCAATATCGCCCCTCTCATGGAGATAAAATAGGAAGGTAAGGTGTCATAATGGTACACACGGAAGAACAAGCGGTCAAGAAGGCCAAAGCAGGCAAATATTTGACTTTCAAGTTAGGGGATGAGGAATATGGATTGGAAATCTTAAAAGTTATCGAAATCATCGGATTACAAAGTATTACACCGGTTCCGCGCACACCTGATTATTTAAAGGGCGTCATCAATTTGCGCGGTGTGATCCACCCGGTGATTGATCTGAATAAGAAATTTGGCAACCAGGAGACCAAAGCCACTGACCAGACCTGCATCATTGTGGTGGTGGTTGAGAAAGATGGTGAGAAGCAGCAGATGGGGGTCATGGTGGATGCGGTTTCTGAAGTTGAGGATATCGGTGACGCTGATATAGAAAATACCCCCAGTTTGGGAGCAAACATCAACACCGCATTTATCCTGGGGATGGCCAAGACCAAAGGCTCGGTCAAGATTCTGCTGGATGTGGAAAAGGTATTGGATACCAAGGATATGCAGATGCTCTCTGAAATATCCGATAAAACCGAAAATCAGGCCTAAATATGCGGATTCGGAAGGCAATATTATTCATTATTCTGGTTCTGATTTTGATTCCATCCGGCAATATAGATGCAGTTTCCAATACCTGGATGCGCATCGATGGGGACCCCAATGGGGTCTATGTCTGGTT
>CAZXFH010000021.1:46620-51129 GCA_964640055.1 uncultured bacterium
TTTCCAATACCTGGATGCGCATCGATGGGGACCCCAATGGGGTCTATGTCTGGTTTGGAGGGAGTTCCCAGTACAAATCTTATGACCTGGTGCATGAAATCATTTATTTTCCGACGGACTATGCCTTTGAAGCGGAAATCGGGCCGGTATTTAGTTTGATTGATGATCAGTTGGATCTGGTGCTGATGTTGGGACCGCTATGGGATTTGAGTGCCGGAGAAATGAGCTATTTTATCCCGCAGGTGTATTTGTATTATGATTCCGGGCCCTGGTACGGGGAAGCCTGGAATTTATTGAATATCGGAACCGCGGGTGCAACGCGTGACAACCATTCTTTCTATGGCAGGTATTTGTTGAAATATGCCTTCAACGATCAATGGGCTTGCGGCCCTCATCTAGAATGGACTTACGATTTCAGCAGCGGAAGCTTGAGTTCCTTTCCGGTCGGGGTTGTCTTGGGAATGGATTATGGTCAACATAACAGTCTGGACATTTTCATCGGCAGTGATATTCAAAATAGATCCAAAATTTTTACCCGTTTTACTTTTTATCGTGATTTAGACCAGTAGCAAAATATGAAAGGAGATAAGCATGTTTAAAAAAATGGGAATCAAAACCAAATTATTGGCAGCCATTATTGCCATGGGGATTATCCCCATGCTGATCGTGGCGATTCTAGCCTTGAACAATGCGGCCGACAGCTTGCAGCATGCGACTTTTAATGAGCTGGAAGCGATTAACACTTTGAAGAAAAAAGAGATCAAGGAATTTTTTCATAATCGCCAGGCTGATATAAAGGTGTACGCCTTTAATACGGCGGTTCAGATGGCCGCGGACCGTTTCATCAATGCCTACCGTGAAGGCGGGGTCAACAGTGCCCAGTGGAACGAGTGGAATCAGCTGCATGGGCCCAAATTCCAGACCTATGTGGAAGAATATGGGTATTATGATCTGTTCTTAATTTCACCTGAAGGAGATGTGGTTTACACGGTTGCCCAAGAAGCGGATCTGGGACAAAATGTGCAGCGCGGTTCCTTAGCCCAGTCTGGTTTGGGACAAGCCTTTCAACAGGGGCAGAATGAGACCGTCATTATTGATTTTTCCTGGTATGAAGTATCCGATGAACCGGCTGTGTTTATCAGCACTCCCATGCGGGATCTGGAAAATAATTTGGTAGGTGTCCTGGTTTATCAGATCAGTTTGGGAAATATCAATGATATCATGCAAGAACGGACTGGTATGGGCGAAACCGGTGAATCCTATCTGGTGGGATCGGATAAGCGTATGCGTTCCGATTCCTATCTGGATCCGCAGAATCACTCGGTAAAAGCCTCTTTTGCTGGTACGATCAAGGAAAACGGGATTGATACCCGGGCCGTCCGGGAAGCCCTGGACGGGAAGAGTGGACATGATGTGATCCAGGACTATCGGGGTGCTAAAGTGGTCTCGGCTTATGCGCCTTTTGACATTGCCGGAACCCGCTGGGCGGTCATTTCCGAAATCGATTTTGGAGAGATCAATGCGCCGGTGGCTGGTTTGCGGAATACCGTTCTGATCATCGGCATTATCTGTGCTGCCCTGGCTGTGGGCGCCGGCATTTTTCTGTCCGGCTCGATCTATAAGGGTATCCGCAATGTCCAGACCCAGTTCAAAACCCTGGTGAAAGACGTTACTGATGGCAAACTGGATACCCGCGGCGATGTGGAATCGGTCACCATTGATTTCAAGGACATCATGCGGGAAAGCAACAATCTGATCGATGCTTTTATTCAGCCGATCAATGTGATGGCTGAATATATTGACCGCATCAGTAAAGGGGATATCCCGGAAAAGATCACCGATGATTATAAAGGTGATTTCATTGAAGTAAAGAATAACCTGAACAATTGTATTGATGCGGTTAATAACTTAGTCCAGGAATCCAATCAGCTTTACAAAGCCGCGGTTGCCGGAAAACTGGATAAACGGGGCGATGAAGATAAATTTGAAGGTGATTTTAAGGAGATCGTCGCCGGTATGAATGACACCATTGATGCCCTGGTTAAACATATTGATTCGATCCAGGCGCCGGTCATGATCGTGGACAAGGAATTCAATATTCAATTTATAAACAAGCATGGCGCCGAAGTGGTGGGCTTGAGCCAGTCAGATTCTATTGGCAAGAAGTGTTTTAATTTGTTTAAGACCGATGATTGTAATACGGCCAATTGTGCCGTGGCCAAAGCCATGCAGACAGATCAAATCGCCGAATCAGAAACCGATGCTCATCCTCAGGGAAAAGAATTACACATTGAATATTCCGGTGTACCGGTTAAAAACCGGGCCGGTGAGATCATTAGTGGCCTCGAAGTTGTTTCTGATAAAACCGAGGTATTCCAGGCTCTGGAAGAAGCCGAACTGAAAGTGGAGTATCTGGACAGCATTCCCACCCCGATCATGACAGTTGATAAGGATTTCAATGTCCAGTATATGAATCCGGCTGGTGCCAAGTCGGTGGGTAAGAGCCAGGATGAAGTCAAAGGCTTGAAATGTTTTGAACTTTTCAACACCGGACATTGCAACACCGCCGAATGCCGGGTAGCGCAGGCCATGCAGACCGGTAAAGTGGTTACCGGAGATACCACTGCTAAACTATCCACCGGTGATCTGCCGATTCGCTATACCGGTGCAGCCCTCAAGAACAAAAAGGGGGATGTGGTTGGTGGACTGGAGTATGTTCTGGATATTACAAAAGAAATGCAGATTACCGACGGTATCCGTGAACTGGCTCAGGCCGCCGAAGACGGACGCCTCGATGAACGCGCCGATGAATCTAAGTTTGAAGGAAATTATCAGGCGATTGTCAGGGCAGTCAACCGGACGATTGGCAATATCGTCGATCCCATGAAAGAAGCCGCCAGTGTGATGGCGAAACTGGCTGAAAAGGACATGACATCTCGTGTCGAAGGTAATTACAAAGGTCAGTTGGAGGACTTCAAGAATGATATCAATGCTGCTGCCAACAACCTGGACGAAGCGCTCCGGCAGGTAGCCGAAGCGGTTGAACAGGTCTCTTCAGCCAGTGATCAGGTCTCGACCGGTAGTCAGCAACTGGCCGAAGGCTCTAATGAACAGGCCAGTTCCCTGGAAGAAATCTCCAGTACTCTGGAACAGATGTCTTCCATGACCAAGCAGAATTCCGAGAATTCTGATCAGGCCAACAAGTTATCCGGCGAGGCCAATAAAGCGGCCAATCAGGGTTCCCAGGATATGCAGCGCATGACCGATGCGATCAACAAGATCAAGGAATCCTCAGATGAAACCGCCAAGATCGTGAAGACCATTGATGACATTGCCTTTCAGACCAACCTGCTGGCGCTGAATGCAGCCGTGGAAGCCGCCCGGGCCGGCGAAGCCGGCAAAGGCTTTGCTGTGGTGGCTGAAGAGGTCCGTAACCTGGCCCAGCGCAGTGCCGAAGCTGCCAAGAACACTGCTCAGTTGATCGAAGACTCGGTTAACAATGCGGAAAACGGAGTTTCCATTACCGAAGAAACCGCCAAAGGACTGGAAAGCATTGTACAGAGTGTTACCAAAGTCAATGATTTGATCGGTGAGATTGCCGCAGCCAGTAAGGAACAGTCCGAAGGCATCGAACAGGTCAACACCTCGGTAGCCGAGATGAACAAAGTGACCCAGCAGAATGCTTCGAATTCTGAGGAGTCAGCCAGTGCCGCCGAAGAGTTGAACAGTCAGTCCGAGGAATTGGCTGGCATGGTCGGCACGTTCCAGTTGAGCCGCGATGGTAACGGGGGTACCAAAACAGTTGCTGCTCCTAAACAGAATGTTAAAAAGATCGCCAGAAAATCCGGGGGTAATGATTCCGGGAAAAAAGAAACCCAGAAAACCACTAAACCGACTAAAGATAAAGAGATCACGCCGGATGATGTCATCCCTTTGGACGACAATGAAATGGATGATTTCTAAAGGCATTTGGTTCGTATTTACACCCGGCGGCCAGGTGACTTTTGCCGCGGTTTCCTGGCCGCCACCCCTCCCGCAAAAAGGAGGGCTTTTTTTTGGCAATTTCTTTTCATAACACAGTTCGACCTCACGGCAGAAACTTGACCTTCAGGCCAGAGTCTGGTTCCCCCCTTGTTACCTCGCTGATCTTTTGCGATCTCTTTATAGGACGTTCCTTGGATATTAAACAGGCTACCTTGTGAGGCTCTCAACCGGACACAAAGTATCCGCAACCACGGGATCATTTGATCTGATCAGTGAAATCGGCTGTTATTTTACAAAAGATTCCATTACAGAGAAGATTATTATCTTGAAATTTGATTTTTTCTCACCAAATTTATAGCCCGGGACCAGGCGAGCAAACAAGCGAATATGAATAAAATCACCGGAGCAGCAGGAATGCGGACATGAGTGAAAATATCACGGTGGTGATCGCCGAAAGTGAGCAACTCATTCTGGCTGAGATCAGCCAGTACCTGGAGAGCTGGGACTATCAGGTAGTGGGCTCAG
>CAZXFH010000022.1:0-50967 GCA_964640055.1 uncultured bacterium
TATGATAATCATCACATTATTTTATCTTTTCATCATCCAAGAATTCAAAAGGAGACTTTTCCATGCCAAGGATTTTGTTCATATCGATATTTTTAATGATCACAGGCAGAGCGGAAACGAATATGTCTAATGCTGATATTCCTGACAGCAAATCTCTGACTACAGTGAGTCAGGTCGATCTTACACAATATGTTGGCCTCTGGTATGAAATCGCCAAATTACCCAATCCTTTTCAACGGAAATGCATCCGTAACACCACAGCAGAATACCATCTGAAGGCAAACGGGAAAATCAGAGTGATCAATCGTTGCGAAACTACTAATGGCGATACCATCAGTATTAATGGTGTTGCCAAAGTTGCAGATAAAGAGAGCAATGCCAAATTAAAAGTCAGCTTTGTAAATATTTTGGGGATCAATCTGTTTTGGGGTAATTACTGGATAATAGGTCTGGGGGACCATTATCAGTACGCTTTGGTGGGAGAACCTGCCCGCAAATACGGCTGGGTATTAAGCCGCACTCCCCGCTTAACTGTATCAGACTGGCAGGAGATAAATGCCACCCTGACTAACCAAGGTTATGACCCGGATGCCTTTGTAAAGACAACCCAGGAATAGCCATTAAGACAAACAGCTTATTTATACGTCCACAAGCCCCTTTTACCAGTCAATTTTTCGGATATTCAGTTGTGCTTGACTTCAAATTAAATTGAGTACTTCTTTGACCAATTTCTCGATACCAGTAGCGACTTCGGCAATGCTTTGTCCCAGCATATATGCCGGCGTAGTAACCAGCTTATTATCATGATCAACACAGCAATCCTCAACACTGCGTTCCACGTGCTCGGCTCCCATTTTGCGAAGATCTGCCGCAGTATCCGGGTCATTACCGATCGTCAGTTGCAGCACGTCGGCTTTAGCCCCCAGCACTTTCGCGGCAACAACCGGTGAAATACAAATAAATCCCATAGGGATTCCCTGTTCATAAGCCAGATTTATTAAATTTTCAATTTCTGAATTTACCCTGCAGTCCGCGCCTTTGACAGCATAATCGCACAGGTTTTTAGCGGCACCAAAACCACCCGGAAAAATAATGGCATCAAAATCAGTTGCTTTAATTTTATTTAAAGCCCTAATATCACCACGGGCAATACGAGCTGATTCGACAAGTACATTACGGGACATACCTTTCGCCGGTTTTCCTTTGGCATGATCGATAACATGCATCTGTTCAATATCAGGTGCCACGCATTGAATATCCGCACCGGCTCGGTCTAAGGCTAATAATGTAGCGACGGCTTCATGTATTTCAGAACCATCTTTAGCCCCACTTCCCGCTAAAACAACAGCTACTTTTGACATAATTATTCTCCTTTCTATTTTGTCTAAAAATAAGGATTTATCACATCTTTTTCAAGGGCTGTATCTGTCGCCTGGCTCTATTTTAGCCTACCCTGGTCTCGAATTTTGCGCCACACAAAATAGCTTTCAATAGCCATCCAGATCTGCAAAACTGACACCGCCAAGCCCACATAAAAAAGCAACCAATTAGCCGATTTAAAAAACCACTTCAGGTTATAGATCATCGCCCAGGCGGTCATTATCAGCATGAATAGCATGGGAAGCATGGTAAATATTACCGGGATATTTTTACGGGCCAGGTAGATAGTGATTACCAGTAGTGCCAGGCCAGCCAGTAGCTGATTGGAGGTCCCAAAAAGCGGCCATAAAATCAGGGCTCCTCTCCCGGTCCCATTATAAAATGCCAGCAGAAATGCCAAGCCCACTGCAGCCAGAGTGGCCGGATGTTTGCGGGTTAATAATTTTACTTTGCCCACCCTCGCAATTTCAGATATAATATAACGCTGCAGCCGGGTAGCCGTATCCAAGGTAGTAGCGGCAAAAGAGGCCACAAAGACGCCCATTATAGTCAGTACTATGGAATGGGGAATGCCCAGTGTGTCTACCATATTTGAACTGCCACCGACAAAGGCACCGATTTTAGTTCCCAATCCCTGAGCGGCTCCCCAACTGGCATAATGATGTTGAAAGGCAGCTGTACCGGTCAAGGTGTTTTTGCCTTGCATGAGACCGATGCCCAATCCGGCACCACAAGCAATGATTACCAGGACAGCTAAAAAAGCTTCGGTCAACATACCGCCGTAGCCAATAAACCGGGCACTTGTCTCACGATCACATTGCTTGGAAGAGGTTCCTGATGACACTAGAGAATGGAATCCCGAGATAGCACCACAGGCAACAATGACGAACAACATAGGCCATACCGGCGGTGCACCCTCCACGGATAGATTTACTACCGGCGCAACAAGCGGCGGACGAGTCAAAACAATCCCCAGAACTAACAAGCCCATGGCAATCAGCAGTTGATAAGCATTGATATAATCGCGGGGTTGGAGGAGAACTTGTACCGGGAGTATGGAGGCTAAATAGGCATAAATTAAAAGCATAATTGTCCAGATTGCCAATGAATTTAGTCCCAAAAATCCAGGCATCTGAAGGGGTAAAAAGGTGCCAATAACAATGGTAACATATAGCAGGAAAACAGCCACAAAGGTAGCTATCGTGTAGTTGTAATTCTTTTTGTAAATAAAATACCCCAAGCCAACAGCGATTGGTATTTGTAAAAAAACCGGCAGAACCGCTTGTGGAAACATACGAAAAACCAAGGCGATCACTAATCCAAACACTGCAATTACCAACCACAATAACAGGAAAATAATCAACAGGAAGAGACCCCGCACCCGCTTGTTTATCACCTGAAGGCAGAGATCACCGATTGACCGTCCTCGATGCCGAATAGAAAGCACCATAGCACCCAAATCGTGAACCGCACCAATAAAAACAGAACCGATAATAATCCAGATTATGGCCGGCAGCCATCCCCAAATGACAGCGATGGCCGGCCCTACTATGGGACCGGTCCCAGCTATTGAGGTGAAATGGTGCCCGAATAAGATACGCTTGTGTGTAGGTATATAATCCATATTGTCGCGGAATTCCTCGCTGGGACACTTGCGGGTGTCATCCAAACGAAATATTTTACGGGCGACAAATTTACCATAGGTCAAATAGGCTCCAAATAAAAGGATTAAACTTATCAGGACTAAGCCAACGGAAACCATTATTTTCCTCATTTTAAAATATTGAATCTGCCAAAGTACAGTGTAGGAATAGACACAAATTCTTGTGTCCGGCGGTTAAAATTTAGTAGTTAACAACCACTACGCAAGCATTTTTTGGACGCATAATTAAGTGTTACCGCGCGATATTATATTTTATTATTGCCTCCCTTAATATAAATTTGGGTTTGTTTTTAAGTAATTTTAAAATGGAGTCAAAAATGCCAGTAGTCAATTTACAAAATTATCAAAAAATGCTACAACGGGCCCATCAAGGTCATTTTGCTTATCCGGCCATTAATATTTCCAATAGCGATACGGCCAATGCCGCTATCGAGGGTTTTGCTAAAGCCCAGAGCGATGGAATCATTGAAATATCTCCGGGAGGCGGCAAGCATGCTGCCGGTAGTCTGGGAGATGCTGTATTGGGAGCCATTGTTCTGGCCGAGCATGTTCATCGAATCGCTGCCCAATACTCTGTTAATATCGCCTTGCATACCGACCATTGCCCTCCCCAAAAAGTTGATTCTTTCTTGCGCCCATTGATTGAAGAAACCCACAAGCGCCGCCGCCGGGGACAGGCCAATTTGTTTAATAGCCATATGTTTGACGGCTGTGAGTTGCCTTTAAAAGACAATATGGATCGAGCAGTCGAAATATTAGAATTATGCGCTGAAAACGATATCATTTTGGAAGTCGAAGCCGGTGTTGTCGGAGGCGAAGAAGATGGTGTCAATCGCGAAGGCGTTGATCGGCAAAAGCTGTACACCACGCCGGAAGATATGCTCTATGTATACGAGCGATTGAATAGGGTTCAAAAGGGTATCTACATGTTCGCTGCTACCTTTGGGAATGTACACGGAGTATACAAACCCGGTAATGTGGTATTAAAACCGGAAATACTAAAAAAAGGACAACAAGCGGTCCTGAATAAATACGGATCACAAGCGCGGTTTTATTTGGTATTTCACGGTGGATCCGGATCCAGCCTGAATGAAATTCATGAAACATTGCAATACGGGGTTGTTAAAATGAATATAGACACTGATACCCAATATGCCTTTACTCGTCCGATAGTTGACCATTTTTTTAAAAATTACAACGGTGCACTGAAAATCGATGGCGAAGTTGGCAATAAAAATATTTATGATCCCCGCAAATATCTCAGCAAAGGTCTTACATCTATGGCAGATCGCGTCGCCAAAGCCTGCGAAGTACTTAAATGTGCTGGTAAAAGTATGAAATAGATCGCTAGCTCACAGGCGCTTTCATTAATATTGATCCGGGTTAGATTTGTTGTAAAATCTGGGCAGGGAGAAAGAAAATTGTCACACCAACCACGGCAATAATGGCCCCAATTATTTCCTTTAAGGTCACTTTTTCATGAAAAACAATGACAGCCGGAGGAATAATCAGTAAGGGTACGATAGCCATAATCGTAGAAGCAATCCCGGTTTTGGTATATTGAATCGCTAAAAGGGAAAGAGCCACGCCCAGGAAGGGGCCGAAAATCGAGCCAAGACTGATGCCCACCATGGCCCGTGGATTCTTTACCGCAATATTGATATTCCGCCATTTTTTCAATAAAGCAAAGATGAGTGCAAACCCAACAATACCAGCGATCACGCGAATCTGGGTTGCGGCAAAAGCATTGTAACTGCCCATACCATATTTACTGAGGATCAGGCCTACGGATTGTCCCAAGGCACCCCCAACGCCGCAAAGCAAACCTGATATGGGATGAGTAAAATTGATTTTCTTCTGACCGGGTGCCCGCTCTAATATAACCAGCGCAACGCCCCCCACTGTCAGAAACATACCCAATAATTCCAACATTGTCATTTTTTCGTGTAAAAATAAAAAACCAATAATCGCGGTGATTGGTGGAACCAAGGACATGATTAACATGGAGACACGGGCGCCGACGATAACAAAGGCTTCAAAAAGTAGTAAATCTCCAATGGCAAAGCCCACCAGTCCGGAAATCGAGAGCCAGATCCAAGCATGTGTGCTGGCATCCAGCGGTAAAAAATACCCCCGGATCAAAAGGGTGGTTAAACATAAAAAAAACAATCCGATAACCAGACGAATAAAATTAACCGAAAGTGACCCAACCTTTTTGCCGGCCGATTCAAAGGATAGCGAAGTCACGGTCCAGCATATCGCAGTTCCCAGAGCAGCCAATTCTCCCCATTTATATATCATAATAATATCCTGATTATTTATCCAGCATAATTTCAGCCTCAGTTAAAAGATTATCAAAAATCACACAGAACAGGTCGATATCCTCACGAGTGATAATTAAAGGCGGCTTAATCTTGATGACATTGTGAAGCGGTCCTTCCGAGTTGACTAAAACACCTGCCTGTCGCATCCTTTCAACCAGGTAGTAAGCTGCTGTTTCGGCCGGCTGTTGACTCTTTGGATCCCTGATTAATTCCACTCCTATGAATAGCCCCTGGCCCCGCACGTCACCAATTAGGGAATGTCGTTTTTTTAACTTTTCCAACTCCGATTTAAAATAAGCGCCTAGACTTTTAGCCTTGTGCTGCAGACCTTGCTCTTCAATTACATCTAAAACAGCCATTCCCACGGCACAGGAAAGCGGATTACCACCAAAGGTGTTAAAATATTCCATCCCATTGTAAAAATGCTCGGCAATCGTTTGGGTGGTGACTACAGCTGCCAGCGGAAATCCGTTACCCATGGGCTTGCCCAGGGTCACGATATCGGGAATTACTGCTTGGGTTTCAAAGCCCCAAAAATGCGAACCAACCCTCCCAAACCCGACCTGAACTTCATCGGCAATACAAATACCGTTTACCGCACGCACATACTGATATACCTCTTTAAGGTATCTTTGGGGAAAAATAATTTGCCCACCGCATCCTACCAGAGACTCACTTATGAAAGTGACCGGTAGATGTCCGGCCTGCTTCAGTTGATTAATTACCTGTTGGACCTCGGCTGCATATTTAGATCCGGCATCCGGATCACTTTTTTTATAAGGGCCACGATATACATCGGGCTTTTTAACTTTATATACAAAATCCGGGGCTCCCTTGCCACCGGAGCCGTCAAATTTATAGGGACTAATCTCAATCAGGCTGGAAAGATGGCCATGATAGGCATCCTCCAGGACTATAATCTCTTTACGACCCGTATAGGCCCGCGCCAGACGCAAAGCCAGATCATTGGCTTCACTGCCTGAATTGACTAAAAAAATAACCGCCAGGGGGTCAGGTAACAGCTCACAAATTCTTTCTCCGTACTCTGTCAGTTGATCATAGAGATAGCGCGTATTGGTGTTCAGTTTTGCCAGTTGTTTACAGGCAGCTGCTACTACGCGGGGATGGCTATATCCGACATGGGGAACATTATTGACCATATCCAAATAGGCTTTTCCGGCCGCATCATACAAATATTGCCTGTAGCCACGCACCACTCGCAGGGGATCTTGATAATGGTATCGCAAAGCAGCAGAAAAATGTTTTCTCCGTTTTTCAAGCAATTGTTCTTTGGGTTTGGCCGCAGGCGGAAAGACGGATGCCGGGATTTGTAGAATCAGGTTGGGATCAGGACATATTTCTTCCCAGAGCGATAAATCACTTTGCTTCGCCACCCCCGGATAATCGCCATGGAAATTAAACATATCAATCATTACCTGAAAATGGAGGTGAGGGGGCCAATCTCCATTTATCGGTGGACTGCCGACCTTGGCAATCTGATCTCCGGCCCGAAATTCTTTCCCTTCATAGAGATCGTGGAGGGAATCGAGACTGAGATGGCCATAGAGAGTATAGAAGTTTATCTGCTGCCCAGGGACTGTATGGGTCAGGATAATAGTAGGACCATAATCATGATACTGCTGATTATGGGTAAAACTATGCACCTTGCCGTCTAGGGGTGCCAGAATCGCGGTCCCTGCCGGCTGGTACAAATCCATTCCAATATGCACGGTGCGCGATTCCTGGCGCCAGTCAGCCGCCTTAAATAAGGTCCCGGTATAAATCGCCCTTGGCTCACGATAGCCCCCCACTACCACTTCTGCCCTATGAGTATGTAATTTTTTTTGCATATGGGCATCCATTTTGGCTGCATCTTCGATCTCGTCCAGATTTGCAAAATCATCGCTGGTAATACTTAAATCAAAATAAACGGCTTTAGCTTGTTTTAAATTAATTGGTAAAACAGAATGGATATTAGCATATTTTTGCAGATAGGTGACAACTTTATTCTTTTCGGGAAGCGGTTCAAACTCACACGCTTGTCTGAAATAATAATGAATCCAGCGGGGATGAATTGTTGATAATTTTTCAAGCAATTCCCAAGCGGGTTGTTCACTGATAGCTAAATAGGGATTGTCTTCAATTTGTTTTCGGCGACAGGCGGAAAGAGATACGCTCAGGCATAACCGGAGAGCGCTCAGTCCGAATAGGGCGGCAATTTCAGCTTCGGTCAGAGGAAATATCTGATGGTAAGCATTGATCAGTATTTTGGCGGTATGCAGTGGCTCGGTCTTGCCCAGCATAAGATAGGCTGAAGCAATCGCCAGATCGACCAGAGTATAGGAATACAGCAAGTCACCCCAATCGATAAATCCACTGAAATCGGTATTCATGTCTGCATTGATCTTAACCAATATATTGTAGTCATTGGCGTCATTATAAACCACGCTTCGGCGGAGTGTTTTTATTTTATCCTGCAGGTGGGTCTGAAAGTAGGATTGGTAGTGGTCGATCAATGCTCTCCTGGATGAGTCCTGAATGTGTTCTTTATACCGGTCAATGACCTCTTCAGCCTGGCTTAGATCCCAGACCAAATCGCGACGACTGGCAGGATGATCAAAGGTTTGCAGTGCTTTTGTTAATTGCGCCAACCCGGTGCCTATCTGTCTGATCAGCAAGGGACGGTGATATTTTAAATGGGCCAGCGGTCTTCCAGGTATATAAGATAGAAGGCGGAAATAATAGTGTGTTCCATCCTGATCGGAAAAAGTCCCTATTTTTTCATTGTTGACATTGGAGTAGATTTGAGGATAGAATTGTTTTTTACAATTAGCACTAATATGGGCCAGGGCTTGATTCTGAAGTTCTAATGTCGCCGAATCTATCTGTGTATTACTAATTTTTAGGATAAATTTTCGGCCTTCAGCAGATTCAAAATAGATATTCTGATCCCGTTCACTGGGTAGTTCGTTATGCTTGATAATATCCTGATTATAATTCTGTTTAACGAGTTTCTGTATTTGTTTGCCTAAGAGGCGAGGAGTTGTACTTAATAGATCCATACCCGGAGCTCCTATGGCTAATCGAAATTCTACTGGCGGATAAAATTACACATTTCCTATGGCGGAAACCAGAATTTATCCCTCTGCTACGGATGATGATAGGTAAGATAAAAATTCATACCATTTTGTAGAATTAGTATTTAATGAACAAATTATATCCATGATGAATATTAAAAAATAGGTTGTATTTATGGTAAAAAAATGGCATTGTTTAAATATGAAATTCCTCGCTGACAATATGCTTGGAAAATTAGCCAAATATTTACGCTTAATGGGCTATGATACCCGCTTTCCCGCTCCGGAGAGTCCTGCTGATATGATCAACTTAGCCCATCGAGAGAGCAGGACTATTCTGACTCGTAACACTCACATGATTGCGGATCATTCGCCGGAAAAAGTCCTCTTCATAAAGTCACAGCAATTTGCAGAGCAATTAAAACAGGTCATCAATGCATATGACTTACAACTGCTGACCGGAAAATTATTCACGCGCTGTCTGCGTTGTAATCAGGTGCTCGAATCCGTTTCCAAACAAGATGTAGAAGGCCGGCTACCTATAAAAGTCAAAAAACATTTCCAGGCATTTAAATATTGCCCTCATTGTGATAAAGTTTACTGGCGCGGTGGGCATACGCGTCGAATGCGGAAAAAATTAGATCGCATTCTTAAATAAAAACTAAATTTAAGTGAAAAAAAGGGAGAGGTCACACATGAAATCCCGGTTGTTAAAAGTCATCGCCATCATCAGTTTTATTTTATTTTTTTCAATTGTCCAATTTTTCAATTTAGCCGCCGAGCAGTTGGCGCCCCAAGATTATTTCGGATTTCAACCGGGCGCTGATCGTCAACTTTTCAATTATGATCAATTAATCGGATACTTGGAGCAGCTTGCCGGACAGAATGACCGGTTGGAACTACGCGCGATCGGCGAAACTCCTTTAGGCAGAACGATGTACTTGGCCTTCATTTCTTCTGCACGTAACATTAAAAATCTGGATACTTTGAAACTGATCAACAAAAACCTAGCCCTTAATCCGAATTTATCGGTGGCAGAGCGAAACCGGCTGGTTGAAAAGGGGCGCGTTTTCTGTCTGCTAACACTTTCTATGCATTCTACTGAAGTCGGCCCTTCACAAGCCTGTCCTACCACGGCCTATCAATTGGCGACCACTCAAGATCCCCAGCTGACAGAGTGGTTGGACAAGGTGGTATTGATGATTGTGCCTTGTCATAATCCCGACGGTATGGAAATGGTGGTGGACCATTACCAGGAATACAAAGACACCCCTTATGAAGGAAGTTCCCTGCCGGGCGTTTATCACAAATATGTGGGGCATGACAACAATCGTGATTTTGTGATTTTATCCCAGCAGGATACCAAGGCCATTGCTCAAATATATAATCAGGAATGGTTTCCCCAGGTAATGGTAGAAAAGCACCAGATGGGTTCCGGTTCCGTTCGCTATTTTGTACCTCCTTCCCATGATCCAATAGCCGTAAATGTGGATGCAGAATTATGGACCTGGGTGGGATTATTTGGATCTAATCTGATCAGTGACATGACCCAACAAGGTCTGGCCGGTGTTTCTCAGCACTATCTGTTTGATGATTATTGGCCAGGAGCTACAGCTACCAGTCTGTGGAAAAATGTGATCAGCCTCTTAACCGAATGTGCCAGTGTGCAATACGCAACCCCCATTTATGTAGAACCCACCGAATTAAAGGGATATGGCAAAGGATTATCAGAATATAAAAAAAGTGTGAATATGCCCATGCCCTGGCCAGGTGGCTGGTGGCGCTTAAGTGATATCGTAACCTACGAGCGCACTTCAACATTCTCCCTGTTAAAGACGGCCGCTCTTTACCGCAAAGAAATCCTGACATTTCGTAATCAGATATGTCAAAAAGAGGTAGAAAAGGGGCTTACCCAACCGCCCTATTATTATATATTACCCCGGGACCAATATGATCAAAGTGAATTGGTAAATTTAATCAATCTGCTACGTGAACATGGTATCCAAATTTTTGTATTACAACAGGACTTTATGCTGGCACAACACCCCTTAGAAGAGGGGGATATTGTAATTCCTTTAGCACAACCTTTTCGCTCATTTATTAAGGAGGCTATGGAGGCTCAGGAATACCCCGTCCGTCATTATTCACCTCAGGGAAAAATCATAAAACCCTACGATATTACCAGCTGGTCCTTGCCGCTGCATCGCGGGTTAACCTGCTGGGAAATCGATCAACGGAGTTCAGCGCTGGAAGAGTTGTTGCTTCCCATTAATGACACCTTTCATCTAAAAGAAGAGAAGCAGGAAAAGTATAGCGCCCTACTATTTCCGGTGAATAATAATGAAAGTTATCAGGCTGCTTTCCGAGCGGTGGAATTGGGAATAAAAGTAGCCCGTACCACCAGCCAAATAACCCTGAATCATCAGCGCTATCCAGAAGGCTGCTTTATCATTCATCATAGTACCTGGAAATCAGGAAAAATCAAACAATTTTTAGAAGAATTAGAAGTTTCTCCCGTTCTTTTAAAAGAGATACCGGAAATTCAAACGGAAGATTTTGAAATTCCTGAAATCGGATTAGTAGAAACCTACTTTCATGATATGGATGCAGGCTGGACCCGCTTTATACTGGATAACTATCATATTCCCTATAATGTTATTCATCCCCATGAGATGACCGAGTTAGAACTGTCTAATAAGTTTGATGTGATAATTTTTCCCGATACCAGAAAATCAGTCTTAATGCAGGGAAAATATAAGTATAATGGTGCAATCCATTTAAGTAATTATCCGCCAGATTATACCCAAGGAATGGGGCAGGCTGGATTAAGCAATCTCTTACAATTCATTATTCAGGGTGGCCGGATTATCGCCTGGGGACGCTCAACCCGCTTGTTCAATGGTATCCTTTCCTACCAGACAGATGATGATGAAACCATAGAGTTCGAATTGCCTTATGAGGATATTTCCGAAAAATTGCATAAAGCGGGATTATATAGTCCGGGCGCTTTAATTCGATTGAATCTGGTGAAAAAAAACGCACTGACCCTGGGCTTGGAATCGCCGCTAAATGTATTCTGCAAGGGACGGCCGGTTTTCAGTACTTCGATTCCCTATTTTGACACAGACCGGCGCGTAATCGGTGTCGTCCCGGAAAAAGATATTTTTGTAAGTGGATACGAAGAGCATATCGAAAAGCTGGCGAATAAGGCGTTATTAATTTGGGTAAAAAAATCAGGGGGTCAATTAGTTTTATTCGGCTTTAATCCCCAATTTCGCGGATCCACCCAGGGAACCTACAAATTACTCTTTAATGCTATTCTATTAGATGAATTAAAGTAAATATTAATTGAAATCAAACCTTAAGCCATCGTACCTGGTTTTTCGGGACTGCCTTTTGAAGCGTAGATAAAAATAAACAGGCTGGCGAACAGCATTAAGCCATCTTCAAAAATCCGGTGCCAACCGATGACAGCGGCCTCCGGATCCAGGCTGAAACAGCCGCATTCAATATTCAGTCCCCGGGCCATCGCGCTACCCATCAGCGCAATGAATACAAAAGTGATAGCACTCAACATCAGAGCCGTTGTTTCTAACCAAATACCTAATATGAGTGTCATCCCCAGAATAGCTTCAAGCCAGGGAATGATAATCGCTACCACGTTTATTATTTCCATCGGCAGTACCTGATAATGGTAAATTACTTTGGCAAACTGGGCCGGATGTAAAATTTTGTCAACAGAGGCATAAATAAAGATAAAACCCAATACGAGCCGCAACACAAAGGTCAAAATACCGATAAACTTACTAGTAATCATGGTTTTGATCCTTTGATCTTCTGATAATCAGCCGCCCGCCAAGCTTCCCATCCTCCGGGGAAAAAGTAAACCTCGGTGAAACCCAATTCACTTAATAACACGGCCAGGTCAACGCTCAATCCACACCCCCTATTTTCACAGTAGGTAACAATCCGGCGGCCGGAACTGAGATTTTCCAGGGAAAGTTGGCTGGCGTCTATCTCTTCCAGGGGAAAGGAGATAGCACCGGGAATATGTCCGGATGCATACTGTTCTCGCGACCGGGCATCAATAAAAAGAGCACTTCCCCGGGCAAAAAATTCAAAAGCCTGCCGCCGGTTAATTTCCTGTGGAGGATGGTATTCAATATCGGACAATAATTGAGTGGATGAATCTAATTCCTGTCGGGATAAGAACAAGGGTACTTTAATCGTGTCGTTGGCAATTGCGATTTTACGGGATGGGGTTATCCAAGGAATCCCCTGCGGTGAGCTCCAATTAATCAACAGCGCTATTACAATTGTAATCAGGATTAGAAGCCCCCCTTGTGTCACGACGCTTTTCCCTTTTTCTGCCAATTTCAACCGATACTAATCCTTCTTATAAACAAATAATTATAAAAAGTTTGATTTTCTGGTTAAAGCATATAAATTTCGCATACCAAAGTCAATTTTTTTCAGCATGAAACGCAGTTTTATAAAAACCCAGATTTACATACTAATCATATTTATCCCGGCCATCGTCATGGCCTCAATTCTGGATACCCCCATGGCCAGTTTCTCTGCCGCTCAGGAAGCCTGGCTACTGGGTAACATTGAGCAAGCCATAACGCTCTATCAGGATCAGCTGGACGATCCCTCCTTACCAGAGGTGACCAACTTTAATCTGGCTTTTTTATATTTTTTCAATAATGATTATAGGGCCGCTAAAAAATATGTAGATGCTTCCTTACAGTTAAATCCCCGCTATGGTCCCAGCCTAATGCTCATGGGACGCCTGGCCTATCATCAGGGTGCATTTGAAGTGTGTCAGGAAAAACTGAAATTAGCCCTTAAATATCATCGCTATAAAGAATTACCCGCCTATTATTTAGGACTTTATCTATCTAAACAAAATAAAAATGAGGCTGCTGAAAAATATTTTAAACAGGCCTTGGATGAAAATTCTAAATTTACCTATCCCTATCCTCTACTGGCAAATATTTATCTTGAGCAACAAAAATACCAGGAAGCCATCGAATTACTGAACAGGGGGCTGGTAAGCTCCTATGAAGCAGAGATCATCCTGAAATTAGCACAGGCCCATGAATTAGCCGGAAACATGGATGAGGCTAAAAAATATTACGGGATGTTTAGCTATTTTTTCCCCGGACATCCGCGAATCCATCAAGTTAAAAATTGGTTGAGAAAACAGCAGGTTAAACAAATATATACCCATGGCTTTGAACCAATCCCGGACCGCAGCGGGGGAGAAAACCATTTCATGTCTACCGGTGAGAAGTATATGTATAATGTACAATGGGGACCTATTAAAGTTGGGGAATTATTTACCTCAATCCCTGATACCCTTTCCTTTCGCGGCCAGGATGTTTATAAGGTCATTTTCAGTTTGGATTCTAATCCAGCCCTGGCTTTTATTGCTTCCCTGCATAGTGATTATATTACTTATATTGATATAAACACCAAGCAGGCACTTTTTCACTTTTTACACACCCGCGAGAACAACAAAATCTGGGATAAAATTTATGATTTTGACCGAGACAAAGGTCAATTTGTCTGTCGTACAGTCCACGAGGATGGACACCTTGACTATCTGGAGAAAACGCTCCCGATCAATACCATCGATGGCACCTCAATTCTCTTTTATGCCCGTCAGCTGGTCAAAGAAAAACGCAGCGAACGGGTAATGACCATCATTGATGAAAATTTCGTTATCTCCGACATCAATTTTACCGGTGAAAAAGAACGGGTAACAGTCCGGGGTGATAAAGAGCTAACCTATTTGATAACCGGTGAGAATCATTATAAAGGTATTGTAGGATTTACCGGAAAGTTTCGTGGTTGGTTCCGGAGGGAACCGCCCTATTTACCGGTTAAGTCGGACTTTGAGATATGGGTCGGCCGGATTACCAACGCTATGGCCAGTAAAGAAGAACAGCGACAACATAGCTATGCCCAGTAAAAAATTTAACAACCTGTTTACCCTTTTATGTTCTATTCTGATATTATCAGTCCTGCTCTTTCAAGGCTGCAGCTTGAATCGCTTCGTGATGAATTCGGCCGCTGGTTTTTTTGATGATGGTATCAAAGTAGTCTACCAGGAGGAGGATCTACAGCTGGCGGAACAGTTTCTGGGTAGCAACCTCAAAATGATTGAAGTCATGATTGCTCAGGACCCGACCAATCCCCAGCTTAATCTGCTCGCTGCCCAAGGATTTGGTGCTTATAGTATGGCTTTTATTGAAAGCAAAGATGCAGCCAGAGCAGTCCGGTTTTACAACCGTGGCTTGAATTATGCTTTACAGGCCTTACCCTCCGAAAAGGCCTTTACTAAAGAGATTCTACCGGCGGATCTGGAAACGTGTTTGACCGATTATACCAAAGAAGAAGTACCCGCCCTATTTTGGGTAGGATATAACTGGGGTAATTATATCTTACACAACTTAGATGATCCCCGCAGTCTGGTTGATCTGGCGAAAGTAGAATTAATTATGCGCCGCTGTCTGGAATTGGATGAAGCCTATAATTTTGCCGGTGTCGACCTTTTCTACGGCAATTTCTATGCATCGCGCCCCCCCATGCTGGGTGGTGACCCTGAAAAAGGCAAAGAATTTTACGAACGAAATCTAGAACTAACCCAGCACAAATTTTATTTGACCAAATACTTTTATGCCCGGTACTATGCTGTACAGGTTCAGGACGAGGAACTTTTTGAGCGCTTAATCAATGATATTCTAGACTTAGACCTTGATAAATATCCGGAGATACGGCTTATGAATGCGATTGCCAAAAAGAAAGCCAATAAACTGAAAGCCAATAAGGAAAAGTATTTTTATTACTAAGGAAAGTTCATGAAAAAAATTATCATCCTTTTAATTTTCATCACACTACTATTAAATGTCAACCTCTTTGCACAGAAACAATACACCATCAAAATGGCCACTATTGCACCGGAGGGGTCAGCCTGGATGGATGAAATGCATGAATTTGAGCAGGAAGTATATGAGGCCACCAACCAACAGATAAAATTTCGTACTTACCCCAACGGTATTCAGGGAGACGAGGTAGATGTTCTGCGTAAAATGCGGTTGGGCCAATTGGATGCCGGCTCCTTTACCGGCGTGGGTTTAGGAAAAATTATCTCGGATATCCGGGTACTTGATTTACCTTTTCTTTTTGAAAACAAAGCAGAAGTGGATTATGTATACGAGGCCCTGTTCCCCTACTTTCATAAGCGTTTTCTTGAAAAGGGATATTATCTGGTATCCCTGGCAGAAGTGGGCTTTATCTACCTGTTCACGAAAAATAAAGTAGTGGGGGTCGATAATTTTAAAAAAACCAAAATGTGGCTCTGGAAAGACGATCCTTTGGCGAAAACCGTTTTTAACGTGATGAATATCCCCGCTATACCTTTAGATGTTACTGATGTATATACATCATTACAGACAGGGTTGATCGATGGTGTTTACATTTCTCCCTATGGATGCCTGGCTTTGCAATGGTTTACCAAAACCAATTATATTATGAATTATCCCCTGACCCATTCGGTTGGTGGGGTTCTGATGACCAATCGTCAGCTGAATGCCATGCCGGAAAACCTACGCGATATTTTAATAGAAAAAACCCGCGAAAGCATTGCAGAAATTACCCAGGGAAGCCGGAAAGATAATCAGGAAGCACTCCAGGTTTTACAACAGTCTGGTATGGAAATGATGGAGATCTCCCCGCAAGCCGAGGCTGATTATAAAGAAGCCGGTAAAATCACCCGCCAAAAATTGGTTGATAATTTGTACTCTCAAGAAATATTGGATAGAGTTTTAGAATTATTGTCTGAATTCCGCAGCCAACGAAACGAACCAGAGTCAGCAGAATGAAGGCAGGCAAACAGTTAAATAATCAGGGGGACTCCGATCCACAACAGACCACTATCAGTCGTATCAGAAAAATAGTTGAAAATACGGCTACCGGACTAGCGGTTTTTTTAATGTTGAGCCTGATCTTACTCTCTTTTCTGCAGGTGATCCTCAGAAACTTTTTTTCGATGGCCTTCAGTACCGTGGAAACATTGATCCGGCATGAGGTATTGTGGATAGCCTTTATTGGCGCCGCCTTGACAACTCTAAGGGGGCGGCATATTTCGATTGACATTCTACCCAGATATCTCAAGGGAAAAGTCAAACTTATCCTGCAGTGGATAATCTCGCTAAGTGCCACTGTAATATGCCTTGTTTTATGCTGGTACTCTATTCTTTTTATTCAGATGGAAATAGAATTTGGGACTAAAATAGGTGATCTTATACCGGCCTGGATTGTGCAAATAATTTTACCGCTCGGTTTCTTGCTGTTAGCGCTTTCCTTTCCTTTACGTACGCTAGAAGGAAGGGAACAGAAGCAACGGGATTTAATAGCCTGAAAGTTCTTGGTTTGATCGCACAGCTTGTCTTTATGGATACATATTATCGATTCATGCATATTGGAGCTCTTTAATGTCGATCCTCATCCTTATTTTAATCTTGCTATTGATTTGCCTAGGGGTACCTCTTTTTGCGGCCATTGGACTTTCTTCAGTATTACAATTTCTTTCCGCTAACATTGATCCGACAGTCGTTATAGTCGAAATGTATAAAATCGCTTCGGCGCCAACCCTTCTGGCTATCCCTTTATTTACTTTTGCCGGATATGTATTGGCCGAAAGCAAGGCACCCTTAAGGTTGTATCGCTTTATGGATGAACTCCTGGGGTGGCTGCCGGGCGGCATCGCTATTGTATCGCTGCTGATGTGTGCGGTATTTACCTGTTTCACCGGTGCATCCGGCATCACCATCATCGCGATTGGCGGACTGGTCTATCCCATTCTGTTAAAACAACAATATGATGAAAAATTTTCCCTGGGGCTGATCACCTGTTCAGGTAGTCTGGGACTTCTTTTTCCGCCTAGTTTACCCTTAATTCTCTACGGCGTAATTGCCTCGGTGTCCATTGATAAACTTTTTCTGGCGGGTATAATCCCCGGTATCTTAATAATTCTGATTCTTTCTATTTATTCTGTAATGAATGAAAAAGTACCTGCCACAGAACGCAAATTGCCGAATTTGGCGTCGTTGCTGCTTAAGGGCAAAGATGTTATTTGGGAAATACCGATACCTATGATCATCCTAGGTGGAATTTATGGCGGTTTTCTCACCGTTGTAGAAGCGTCAGCTGTAACCGCTTTTTATGTACTGATTGCCGAGTTTCTTCTCACCAAGGATCTGAACATCAGAAAAGACACGGTGCGTATATTACGGGATAGTGTACAGTTAGTGGGCGGAATTCTAATAATATTAAGCACCGCCATGGGGTTGACTAATTTTTTGGTTGATGCCCAGTTACCGCAAACGATTTTAGCCGGTATCCGGGCCTTCATTTCCTCTAAAATTACGTTCCTGCTCCTGTTAAATATCTTTTTATTGATTACTGGTTTTTTACTCGACATTTTTTCCGCCATCATTATTGTGGTACCTCTGATTGTTCCCATCGCCACGAGTTACGGAGTAGATCCGGTCCATTTGGGGATTATCTTTTTAGCCAATTTGGAAATCGGTTATCTGACTCCGCCGGTTGGTTTAAATCTCTTTATTTCCAGTTTCCGCTTTAATAAATCAATTTTATATTTATATCGCGTCAGTATTCCTTTTCTCTTATTACTCCTGCTGGCGCTGCTTATTATCACCTATATCCCGGATCTAACTTTATTTCTGGTACGTATTTTCGCCCAATAAAATAGGATATCCGGCACGGAAAAATGATAATAGCAGAAAATACTATCATTGCGGTAATTCAATAATAAAAGTAGTTCCGCCCCCAGGTAGACTTTCCACTTCAATATTACCGTTATGAAGCAGTACGATATGTTTTACAATTGATAATCCCAGTCCGGTACCGCCGGCTTTACGGGAACGAGATTTATCCACAACATAAAAGCGTTCAAATATTCTGGGGATATGCATAATGGGAATGCCAATCCCGGTATCCGATACCTGGATACAAATCTTATGATTCAGATGGCTAATGTTAATACTGATTTGTCCTTTATCTGTATATTTAATGGCATTATCAATCAAATTGATAAACATTTGTTCCAACTTATACCTATCTCCCTTAATCGGAGATACATCAGGATCAATATCAACGATAAAGTCCAGCTCTTTTTCCTCTATTTTAGCCATAACCATCTTGGTCAGATCATCCAATAATTCTTGCAGGTAAACCTTTTCAGGTTCCAGCTTCCGGCTGGCTTTTTCCAATTTAGACAGCATCAAAAGATCTTTAACTATATTGATTAAACGATCGGTATGACGCTGGATAATGTTAAGATAGCGCTTTCGTTCTTCGTTTGGTTCTTCTTCGATTAAAGTTTCCACAAATCCCTTTATGGCCGTTAAGGGTGTACGCAGTTCATGAGAAACATTAGAGACAAAATCTTTTTTTACTTTTTCCAATTTTTTAATATCTGAAATATCACTGATCACAAAGACAACTTCATCTTTGGCTGTTGTGTAGGAGACAGAACACAGAAAATCTTTTCCGTGCCATTTGAGCTCTTCCGAGAAGTGCTGCGGGTTCTGCTTGATCCGATTAAAAAATTCGCTAAACTGTTCATCTCGCAGTAATTCCCAGTAGTAGTGACCGCTGGCATCCTGACCCACTAATTTATTAAACCCGTGAGTAGACCAGCAGATTTTACCTTGTTCATCAATTACGATTAAGCCTTCATCGATAGAGGATAAAATGCTATTTAATTCATCTTTTTCATGTTTTAGTTGTCCGAAGAGGCGCTCAATCCGGGCGGTCATGTCATTGAAGGCATCTGCCAAAGTTTTTAAATCGGTACGGTCCTTCAGAATTACCCGGGTTGAAAAATCACCTTGAGCCGCCTTCCGGGCCGCTTGCTTCAACTTCTCGATTGGTCGAGTAAAAGTGCGGCTAAGTATCAGCGCTCCGATTACCGATAGCGCTGTAATAATCAGGGCAATATTGAATATTTCCCGTCTTAAATCATTTAATAAAATTTTAATTTCATCCAGAAAAAGACTGGCTCTGATGACGCCAATAATTTCATTTTGATGATAGACAGGGGTGGCAACGTAGAGCATTTCCAACCGCAATGTTTTACTGTAACGCAGCGAACTACCTATCTTACCTGTAAGGGCTTGACTGATTTCCTCCCGATAGCGGTGGTTGTCCATACTCTCCGGATCCTCTTCACTATCTCCCAATACCCACCCCTGCGGTGCAATAACTGTTAATCGGGTGTTAATCTGCTCGCCCATTTTTTTAACATAGTCATCAATTTTTTGCAGCTCATTATTCAAAATAAAGGTTTTTATTTCCCCAGTCAATGACCGGGAAATCTTGCCCAGATTTTGTGTAAGGGTATTGATATGATGGGCCCGAATAATACGATAGGAAAAAAAGTAGATCGATAAAATCAGAACAGCGATAATAATTAAAAAGCTAAAAAATATGCGTACAAAAGATGAAGACGGTCGTTTCATAGTTTACTCCAACATTATCTTAAATATAATTCAAACCAGTCTCTCTGTGGTGTTCTCAGATTTATTTAAAGCGATAGCCAACCCCTCGGATACTGTCGATTTTTGCCCCTGTGGCACCCAATTTCTCCCTTAAATTTTTAATATGTACATCAATAGTCCGGGTAAGCACAATTTTATCATTACCCCATAGCAAATCTAGCAACCGATCCCGTGAATAAACAATACCCCGGTTCTCAGCTAAAATTTTTAACAGATTAAATTCTGTCCGGGTCAAATCAACTGGCTTATTATTAACGGTAACCTGATATTTTTCCAGATCTATAATCAACTCGCCATCCACCTGGATCGCCTGAGGCTGCTTATCCACCTTACTCCTGCGCAGAACCGCTTTAACCCGAGCAATTACCTCCCGTATGGAAAAGGGTTTTGTAATGTAATCATCCGCACCCAGCTCGAGCCCTAATATTTTATCCAATTCTTCATCTTTGGCAGTCAACATGATAATGGGAAAATTATAACGACCGCTTTCCTGCCGTAATTGTTTGCATACTTCCATACCATCCAGATCCGGTAACATTAAATCGAGAATCAATAAATCCGGTGTCCGCTGTTTCAAAAATTGCAAGAAGCTGTCTGCGTTCTGAAAAGCCTTAATCCCATAGCCGACTTTTTTCAAATGGAGGGATAGTAAATCCAAAATATCAATCTCATCATCGACCAGAACAATAAATTCTTGCATAGTTCTACCGTGCTTTATCCTATATACCGTTTATGTCTGATACTCTTTTCGGCTTCCGTCAGCTACCCCACTAATATACAAAATAAAAGGCATAAAGGTCACCCTCATAATGGTCTGCACGACGAATTAATTTAGTTCCTGGTTTTTATATCTATACTGTTAATAATATTTTCGCTTTAAAAAATACAATTTATGTATAGTACACTACTTTCTGCCTAAATTAAGACTGTTTTCATCCTCTGAAATATCTTATTATTAGGTCTAACCACTAGTCCAATGTTATCAACGGTTTTTTTAAATTTACAATTTGGTCCCCGTAATTATCAGCTAGCTGCTGAATTATTTTGATCAAATAGTTAATGCGTGCCTGAGACTCATGTAAATAAAAATTAAATATCTCCTCCTTAGAGGGGTGTGCCTCTGCCACCGCTAAAAATAATTTTAACTGATAGAGAACCGAGATCAGCTCCACCAAATAATTGCCCACATAATCGAAAAATTCCTTACTTCCAACCGCTTTCACCTTTTTGATCAATTGGTTATATTGCTCAATATAATCAAGGATTATTTGCTTTTCGCGCTGTTTACTTTTTACCTTTAAGGTTTTAAATTCTGTCCAATGGTCAGCCAGGACATCGGATTTTATACCGGGCAAAGCGGCAACAACCTGCAGCTGGGTGGTGCCTTCATAAATATTTGTAATACGGGCATCGCGATAGATCCTTTCGATCGGAAAATCTTTCATATAGCCACAGCCACCATGAATTTGCAGGGCATCATAGGCGACTTTATTAGCCATTTCAGTAGTTACAAATTTGCTTAAAGGGGTTAAGAATTCAGCCAGGGCTTTGGTCGCTTTGAAGGCCGCACGGACATTCTCACCGCGCCCCAGTTTTCGTTCATACATATCCTGTAGATCAACATAATAGGCAGTGTTATAAAGTAACAGCCGGGAAGTTTCCAGTTTGACTCGCATCCGGTTCAACATTTGATAAACGGCTGGAAAATGAACAATCTTTTGTCCAAATTGTTCGCGTTCCCGTGCATAAGTCAAGGCTTCCCGATAAGCCGCCTGGGCAATCCCCAACGCCTGGGCGGACACTGCCAAGCGGGCACCATTCATTAAACTCATCACATACTTAATCAATCCCAACTTGCGTTTTCCTACCAATTCAGCACGGGCCATATTAAACTGCAGCTCACAGGTAGGCGAACCATGGATCCCCAGTTTATCCTCAATGCGGCGAATGGTAAGATTGTCATCCCGTTTCTGTTCATAGAGAAACATACTTAATCCACGCCCGCCTTTGCTTCCCGGTTCGGAACGGGCCAGTACCAGTGAAACATCGCCACATCCATTGGTGATAAAACGCTTTACCCCGTCCAGATACCATTGACCATCTTTTTCAATTGCTTTCAACTGGACAGACTGCAGATCACTGCCGGCGTCGGGTTCGGTCAAAGCCATAGAACCGGTTACCTCGCCACGACAAAACTGCGGCAAAACCCGCTCTTTCTGCGCCGCCGATCCAAACTTATTGATTGTGACCGCGATATCCTGAAGCCCGAATAAATTCATCAAACTGGCATCGGCCTGAGAGACCATTTCCACAATCACATTCAAAATTGTTACCGGTAGATTCAAACCACCATATTCTCTGGGCAAAGTAGCACCCATATATCCAGCCTCAGCCAATACCTGCATATTCTCTTGGGTTTCAGGAGCATAGATAACCTCTCCGTCTTGATAGCGAGGACCTTTTTCATCCACATCAGCAGCACGGGGGGCGATAAAACCAGCACAAATATCACCGGCATTCTGCAGAACCATTTGGTACCAGGTCAATGCTTCCTCATAACTATGCAATTGGGAGGGTTGTTTATTCTCAAAATCACCTTCCAGATCCCTGACGATGGTCTCCAGATCGAATAGATTCAAATAAAACTGTCGCTCCTTTGTATAATAGTTGGTCATTAATCTTCCTCCTTAAGATAACGCAACATAATGGGTATGATCTCTTTCAGATCCCCCACAATACCTTTATGGGCAATATTGAATATCGGTGCCTCAGGATCATTATTGATGGCTATTATTTTTTTAGCCTCCTCCATGCCGGCCCGGTGCTGGATCTGGCCCGAAATACCACAAGCAATATATAACTTAGGCCGCACTACCGACCCTGTCTGTCCGATCTGCCGTTCCTTTTCAGCAAATCCGAAATCCACAGCTGCCCGGCTGGCGCCCACTTCCGCCCCCAGGGCCGTAGCCAATTTGTGAATCAGGGCAAAATCTTCCGCACTACCTACACCTGCTCCCCCGGAGACAATAATGTCGCTTTTGGCGAAATCAACACTTTTCTTCTTGGGAATAACCTCCAGGAATTCATTTCGGATCCATTCCGCTTTCAACTCTATTTCAAATGCTTCAGTCTTGACCGGGTGATCCAGATCTTGTTCCATGATCGGCATAACGCCTTCTCTGACAGTGGCCATCATGGGACGATCATCAGGGGTTACAATAGTGGCTAAAATATTTCCTCCGAATGCCGGTCTGACCTGGTAGAGAATATCCCCGCTATCTTTATACTGTTCAATATATAGCTGCGTGCAATCGGCGGTTAAACCGGTTTTTAAGGCCGATGCAATCAAAGGCGCCACGTCCCGGCCGGTATGAGTAGCACCGAATAAGACGATCTCAGGTTGTTCCCGCTTGATCATGGCCTGGATAGATTGTTGATAAGCTGTGGATTGCAGGTGTTCCAATCGCGGTTCAATATGGTAGATTAAGCGATTCAATCCAACCTGAAACAGATTATTAATATCGGTTGGTAATTGGGCGCCGCAAAACACTCCCACCACCTCACCGCTGTATGGTTTCATCAGGCTATAGGCTTTATAGACCAGTTCTTTACTGACCGCGCGCACTTGTTTGCTTACCGGATTTTTTTCAATATATACAATGGTTTTCATTAGGCAACCTCGGTGTATTCCTTGATTATATCTCTGACCAATTTGCGGATATCTTTGTCAGTGGAGCCGTACATTTCCAGTTCTCCTCCGGTTAGGGTAATGCTTTTAATCTTATAGACTTTAGTGGGACTTCCCTTTAGACCACAACGGTGGACTTCCAGGCCTAAATCTTTACGGGTGTAGACCGGTATTTCGCCACTATTTCGGTTCTGATCGATAATTTGCTGGGGCGAGACCGCTTCATTGGTTTGACTGCGAAAGTATTGCAGCATACGGCGGCAGTTAGGATAACGTGGGGTATTGGCTTGGGAAGTAACTGTTAAAAGCACCGGCCAACCGGTTTTAATGATCTCGCTCTGTGTTTCCCCATCACGCATTAATACCATATGATGATCGTCAATTTCTTTCAGTTCGGTCACGTAAGTAACTTGATTGAAACCAATTTTTTCCGCCGTTTGAGGGCCGACCTGAGCTGTATCGCCGTCAATGGCCTGGCGGCCCGCTAAAACAATATCTACATTACCCAGCTGCTTTATAACTGTCGCCAGAACATAGGACGTTGCCAGCGTATCGGCTCCGGCAAATTTGATATCGGAAATTAGCCCGACATGATCAACGCCCCGATAAAGAGCCTGCTTTAGAATCTCCGCTGCTTTTGGCGGTCCCATTGTAAAAACATAGACCTTGCCACCCACTTTTTCTTTTATCTGCAATCCCATCTCAAGGGCATTTAAATCCTCCGGATTAAATATGGCGGGTAACTTCGCACGATTGACCGTACCATCGGCTTTCATGGCCTCACCGGATATATTTTCAGTATCCGGAACTTGTTTAGCCAATACAACGATTTTTTTCATACCTACTCCATATCAATTGTTTTTCGATAGCCCGTTTCAGGTCGATAGTTTAATAGAAAAGAGTCTAAATTCACAAGTATTTTAGTGGGTATTGGCTAAGTGTGCCCCGTCTATCTGATCGTTGAATCAGCTACAGTAAATCGCACTAAAGTGCCGCCAATGCACAATTTCTATGAAAAGGCAGAAAAATATTAAAAAAGTATTAAAAATATGTTGACAAAATATTAACTACCGTTTATATTTTTAAATAGTAACTCAAATTTGAACTACGATTGAGAAGTCAACCAAAAATAAGCCCGAAATTAACCCGATTCCCCGGCGTTATCTGGACAATACTCCTCAGGGTTATCCTGATAGGGAGCAGCTGTTCTCAAGCTCCCCCTATCGCCCAAGCACCATCCTGGGCAAAAGAGGCTATCTGGTACCAAGTCTTTCCAGATCGTTTTTATAATGGTGATAGTCTGAATGATCCGACTATAAATAGTCTGCAGGGTACTTGGCCCTATGACCTCCCGGAACATTGGAATATAATGCCCTGGACAGCGGAGTGGTATGCTTTCCAGCCCTGGGAAAAACAAAATGGACAAGGATTCTATTACAATGCCCAGTTACGCCGTTATGGTGGCGATCTGCAGGGAATTATTGATAAATTGGATTATTTATGCCATTTAGGGGTAAACGCCCTTTATCTAAATCCGGTTTTTGAATCCCCGTCCTATCACAAGTACGGGGCCAGCATGTACAGGCATGTGGATAACAATTTTGGTCCTAATCCAAAGCGTGACAGGGAAATCTGGCAAGCTGAGATCCCGGACGATCCGGATACCTGGCAGTGGACTTCGGCTGACAGTCTTTTTCTGACACTCATTCGGGAAGTTCATGCCCGTGATATGAAAATCATTATCGATGGTGTTTTCAACCATGTGGGTATTCCCTTTTGGGCTTTTCAGGATGTTAAAGCGAACGGTAAAGCAAGTCCCTATGCAGAGTGGTTTGTTATCCACTCCTTTGACGATCCCCATACTGCAGAAAATGAATTTGATTACCAGGGATGGTCCGGATTTCGTGATCTGCCGGAAATCAAGGAAGACAAACAGGGCCCCTGCTCGGCTTATAGAAAACATATCCAACATATTGTCCAACGCTGGGGGGATCCCAACGGAGATGGGGATCCATCCGATGGCATCGATGGTTGGCGTCTGGATGTAGCTGAAAAAGTCAGTCCGAATTTCTGGCGAGAGTTCCGCCAATGGGTGAAAAAGATCAATCCTGACGCCTATCTCACAGGTGAAGTTTGGTGGAAAAATTTTACAGACAATAGAATGTATGATTGTTCACCCTGGCTTGAAGGAGATATTTTTAACGCAGTCATGAATTATCGTTTTGGGGATGCAATGCTAAAAGCCTTTATCAACCGGGAGCAACAGGTATCCCCCAGCCAAATGGACGAATTATTAAAAATCGTCCGTAACTACCCCAATCATTCCGCTGCAGTGGTGCAAAATTTGATGGGCAGCCACGATACGGAACGTTTTGCCTCTATGGTTATTAACCCGGACCGTTGGATCGATCATGCCTGCCATCTCCGCTACAATCCTGAATTCAAGATCCGCAAACCGACCAGCGCTGAGCGTAAAGTACAGCGAGCCATATTGGCTTTTCAATTTACTTATCTGGGAGCACCCTATATTTTCTATGGTGATGAAGTGGGTATGTGGGGTGCTGATGATCCTGACTGCCGGAAGCCAATGATCTGGGAGGAATATGACTACGCGGTGGAAGAAACCCATCCTTTCGGATTGGAAAGACCACCTGATTCAGTGCAAGTGAATCATTCCTTATTTAAATATTATCAGGCGCTCATCAAAATACGCCGTCAATATAAGAGTTTAACCCATGGAAGTTACCAAACCCTGCATATTGATGATCAAAAAGGATTATTTGCTTTTGAACGGACCCATGGCAACGAAGCACTGCGCATGATTTTTAACTTATCGAGACAAGAACAACCACTTGATCCATCGCTTATATTTGATGGCAACCTGCAAGAATGGACCCCTATATTTGGTGACACAGCTAGACAGAATCGTTTACCCGCGCAAGGATTTTGTGTTTATTTAAAACAAAACAGATAAGCATACCTTTAATCATGAAAAGGATATTAACATTGCATTATCAAATCCTAGGTTTCAGTCGGCGAATCGGAGGAATTATCACGGTAATTATGCTCCTTTTCAGCCTTCTCCTGGCCGGAACTACCGGTAAGATAACCGGACACGTTACTGATCAGAAAACCGGAGAACCCCTCATCGGATGTAATATTGTTTTGGAAGGGACCTACCTGGGTGCCGCCACTGATCAAAACGGCGAATATTTCATTCTGAATGTGCCTCCCGGTGAATATAACCTTAAAGCAACCATGATTGGATATCAGCCGGTGGTAGTTAAGAATGTCAGAGTCAACGTTGATTTAACAACCCGGCAGGATTTTGAACTTTCCAGTCAGGTCATTTCCGGGCAGGAAGTGGTGGTCGTGGCGCAGCAGCCTATTGTACGTAAAGATATCACCTCCAGCTCTGCGCGCATCTCCTCTGATGAATTGGAAGCCATCCCTGTGGAAACCTTTGACGAAGTGGTTCAAAAGCAAGCCGGAATTGTAGATGGACATTTCAGAGGTGGTCGCTCGGGGGAGACTCTATACATGATTGATGGTATGCCGGCCACCGATCCTTTTCAGGGCAATTTTGCTTCTAATGTAGAAAACGAAGCCATTAAGGAGCTGGAAGTTATCACAGGCTCATTTAATGCTGAGTATGGAACCGCTATGTCGGGTGTCGTCAATATTGTAACCAAAGATGGCAGCAATGACTATCAGGGTGGTTTGAATCTATATACCGGCCAATGGTTAACTTTGCAAAATGAAAATATTTTCCCCCATCTCAAGCGCTTTAATCCCCTAAGTATTAACAATATACAAGCCAATGTCAGTGGCGCAATTGTTAAAGATCGCTTGTTTTTCTATGTGACGACGCGCTTTTATGAAGAGGAGGGCTATTACTGGGGTCGCCGGTACTTTAATCCCCAGGATGGCTTTCATAAATCAGCGAACGAACAGAAAATTATGGTGGTCAACGAAATCAGTATGGTCGACTCGCTGGTTAATCTCATCTCAGGTAACGCTGAAGCCGATACCACCTCTTTTATCCTAACAACCGGAGATTCATCCTGGTTACCCATGGATCCTTACGAAAAAATTAACATCCACGGAAAACTCACCTGGCGAGTTACGAATAAAATCACCCTGAAATACAATATTGTAACCGAAAACCCCATGAATTTTTTCGAAAAATCCACGATGAGTCCCATGACTTATCAGGATTATAACCATAATTTCAGATATAATCCCGAAGGGACCCTGACTCGCGAAAATTTTAATTTTAATCAAACCCTCCAATTAACTCACCAGCTGAGCAGTAAAACTTTTTATACAATCGGTATTAATCAATTCAATACCAACTATAAGGAATATTATTTTAAGGACCCCGCTAATCCACTTTATGGCGTATTGTCAGCCAGACTAAATGGCTTGCCGCCCAACACTTATAATATCGGTGGCATTGAGAATCATCATTATGACCGCAACACCACTTCGAATATTTTACGGACGGATCTTACCAGCCAAATCACCAAACGTCACCAGGTTAAAACCGGTCTGGAAGTCCAATCCCACCACTTAAAATACCGAGACAATACTTTCGATTTAACCACGGGTTCGACGCAAGGTGATAAATTAAATGTAACCCCTTTACAAGTGGCTCTCTATGTTCAAGATAAAATTGAATTCAGTGATATCATCGTGAATGCGGGATTGCGGCTTGATTACTTTGATCCCAAAGCAAAAATGCCAGCCGATCCCACTGATCCGGACATCGATGCCCCGCTGAGGTCCTGGCTAAAAGATTATTCCCGGAGTCAGCTTGAAAAGATCTGGTGGGAGAAGGTAGCTCCCAAAGTCCAAGTAAGTCCACGTTTAGGGCTGGCTTACCCGATCACCGACCAGGGTGTGATTCACATCTCCTATGGACATTTCTTCCAAATGCCCAATTTTGAACACCTGTATACCAATCCGGAATGGGAACTTGGCAATGATATTGGTGATATTCGCACTATGGGGAATCCCGATCTGGATGCGGAACAAACCATCAGCTATGAGATCGGTTTGCAGCAACAGCTGAGTGAAAACCTAAAAATGAATGCGGATTATTATGTCCGGGATGTACGGGGATGGATCAACCGGGAAAAACGGGTCATCGCCCGTGACGGACGCATATACGACCAATATATCAACTCCGAATTTGCCAGTATCCGAGGGGTTACACTGGAGTTGAATAAACGTTTTGCGGATGGATATAGTTTTACAGTGGATTACACCTTTCAAATCGCAGAAGGAACGGGTTCTGATCCCAATACCGGTGTTACCCGGCTTTCTTCCGGTCAGAAAATTGAAAAGCAGGTATTACCGCTGGACTGGGACCGCCGACACACCCTGAATGCCGATGTTGTTTTAGGACAACCCAATGACTGGACCACTAGTATTTTGATGACTATCGGCAGTGGATTACCCTATGATGCTGTAGCCCGCAATACCCCTTCCCCCTTTGTGCGTAACGACGGCCGCAAGCCGGTCTATATAAACTTTGATTTTAAAGCCACTAAAACCCTCCAGCTTTTTGGGCTTCGTCATACTGTCTACACCAAGGTTAATAATCTGCTAGATATTGCCAATGAAACCAATGTTTACGGTGACAGCGGACGGTCCACCTATTCCCGATCCGAAATAATCTATCAGCATTCGGATTTCAGTCGCAAAGTCAATACCCTGGAAGAATATTATAATGATCCGTCTCGGTTTTCAAGTCCAATGCGCATTACTTTTGGTTATCAAATAGAAATATAAGGAATTAAAATTGCATCGTTTAAATCAAATACAAAAAAAAGTTGTTCTGGTTCTTATCGGCATGCTGGGTGTGTTACTGACTGCTCAGGAACAAGAACCTCTGGGTGACCGCGTGTATCGTAAAGAGGGTATCCACAATGGAAACAAGGTTCGCACTCTCTTTTCTAACACCGGATTAGTTGCTGGTGATATAACTGGCAATGCACCGGAAGGTGAATGGCCGCGGGGCAGCGGTAACAGCTATGTCGGGGATGTCAGTCCTCTGTTTGGGGTAGAGTTACGCCGTCACTGGCAATGGTCATTTTTGTTGAATGACGATGGTACTATCACTGGTATTGATTATGACATTTCCGGCATTGATTCCCTGACTCAATTGACCCGTTTATCCGAATATGCCAACCATACCGTGGGAAACGACACCATTTACGCCACTTTCCGTGATACGGTTACCTCAGTGGCAACTTCAGATGGTCCCCGCGGATGGACGGATGGGCCGGGCAGTGGGCAGATTACCTGGACCCTGGAGCCCCGACCTGGTTATGCTGATGAAAGTCAGGATCAGATCGCCATCAGCACCGATCTGGATAATGACGGCGATGGTAAACCGGATTCCTGGCCTTGGGTATGGCCCGATAAACCGTCCTGGGTAAATCCGGAAGGGATTCCCTATTGGAATGGCTACTTCGGACGCGGGGTGATGGCCGCTGACCAGGAATCTTACTTTGTCATGGATGATTCCAAAGATAAAGAGTTTAACTATTACCGGCAGGGAGAAGGCCCCCGGGTATTTGTACCCGATACAACCTATCCCGAAAAATATGGGGCCGGATTAAAGGTCAGGGTCAGAGGCTTACAATGGGCCCATTTTCTGGCTGAAGATATCATCTACTGGTTATATGAGGTCAATAATAACAGCACTACCAATTATCAGAAGGTGACTTTTGGCATGATGGTCGGGACGCTCAGTGGCGGACGTTGTAACGATCATATCGACGCCCAGGATGACTTATCATATTTTGACAATCAAAATGACATTACCTATAGCTGGGACGCCCCGCCTTCCTATAGCCCCTGTTATGACGGACCTGTTGGTTATGCGGGTTACGCCTTCTTGGAGAGTCCGGGTAATCCTTTTGACGGCATCGACAATGACGGCGACAGCCAAAATCCGAATTCACCGCAACTTTCGGAAACCTCCTTTGAACCGATACACTACGATATCGGAGATAAGGTCGTACTGATAGATAAGGTTACTTATAAACGCACCACCTACACCATTGAAAAATTTCCGGATACCGTCTATACAGGCGGCCGGAAAATCATCCTGTTAGCAAATAATTTGCTGGAAGAAGTAGTCGGCAACATTATTGATGATAATTTAAATGGTATCATCGACGAAGACTATTATACTCACTATTATAACCGCTTGAATCGAGGGGAAGGTTTTCCACCCTTGCCACCTTTGAAGTATGTTGATTATGTTACTGGAGCGGGCAGTCATGATAAACTAATCGATGAAAGACGCAACGACGGGATTGACAATGACGGCGACTGGGATCCGGTTCTTCATGATGTGGGAGCCGATGGCGTGGCCGGCACCAGTGATCCGGGTGAAGGGGATGGCATACCCACCGCAGGTGAGCCCAATTTTGATGCGGTTGATGTCAATGAATCCGACCAGATCGGTTTAACCAGCTTCAATTACTTTACACCGCCTGGAAAAGTGCGCATGAGTGATGACTACAAATGGTCCAGTCGTACTCCGGGTGAATTATGGACGCGTCAGACCCCGGGTAACTACGATGAAATCGTCCTGGAGCCGGCTGACGGTGACTTTATTTACGGCTCAGGCTATTTTCCACTGCCGGTCGGAGTAAGCGAACGTTTCTCCATGGCCCTGCTCTTCGGTGAAGATTTTGAAGATATTCTTACCAATAAGGAAATTAACCAACAGATTTACGACAATAATTATCAATTCACCCGCCCTCCGGACAAACCAATCGTACATGCTGTGGCTCAGGATGGTCAGGTTACAATTTACTGGGACAACTCCGCCGAATCTTCCGTTGATCCCGTATTGGGCAAGGATTTTGAAGGCTATAAGATCTACCGGGCTACTGATATCGGATTCAACGAGATCAATGACATTACCAACGCCAAAGGGATCAAATATTTTTATAAGCCCATTGCGCAATTTGATCTTGATAACGGTATTAAAGGATTTTATCGGGGCGATGCCGCTTTCACCGGCGGGATTTCCTTTTATCTAGGTAATGATTCTGGACTGCAATACGCCTTTACCGATACCACAGTTAATAACGGTATGAATTATTACTATGCGGTTGTCTCCTATGACCGCGGTGACGCCAGCACAGGGATTTTCCCGGCTGAATGCTCGAAAACTATCCAGAAACTAGGCGAAAAAGTAATCCTGGATAAAAATACCGTTGCGGTACAACCCAGTGCCAATGTCGCCGGCTACATTCCGCCGGATACTTCGGCAGGTGTCACACACCGTAGCGGGGATGGCGATGGGGAACTATTTTACCAACTCCTGAATCCCAACCTCTTAGCGGCGGATGCCGACCATCAAATTTCTATCTACTTTTTCGATACTGCCACCGATGATATTGATAATGACGGTGACGGTTTAATTTATAAAGCCGATACCATGGCTTACACGCTTTATGATACCACCCTTTATATTCCCCCCAGCGTGGACACTCAGAGTGTACATCTCTCCTTTTCCCGGGGAGATACATTTTCAGTGGATACACTCTTGAAATTCCAGCCAACTTTGACTGATATAGAGGAAGCCCTGGCCCGCATTACCACATTTTATACCATTGTGGATAATTATCAAAAGTCCGGGGAAACGGTCAGTGAAACGGTTATCGATAAAAGCAATCGCTTTGGCATCAATCAGCAAAATCTGGATAATATCATCCAATCCCTGCATACCACCCCCGCCAAACTCTTTCCCAAAGACTATAATTTTATGCCTGATTATCCTCTGGGTATGAAACTGTTTTTTAACAATACCTGGACCCCGGAAATCAGTTCGTATAGTTGGGAATCCGATAATGTACAACTTGAGCCCCAACTACAACCCTGGCGTCAGCAGGGTCACCGCGCCCCTGGAAATTATCAGCTCAACTTCAGCGGTCAATATTATACTTCCTTCAGCCCCTCTGCCTCAGCTTATGGTAATTTTAATCTACTGGATATCAATGTTCAGGCCAATAATGAATGGTCAGACCGTGAGATTAGCTTAGCAATAAAGGACAACGGCGATCAACAGTTTGGCGCAGAGGACACGCTTGTATTTTTTGAACATCTGCCCGCCACCTCTAGTGCCAATCCCCAGGCCATTCAGAAACATGCCACCTGGATGCTTACTTTTAACACGCTGAATGCCTCGGCCAATTTACCCGCTGGAACAGATCAGCTCACGCTCACAACCTCTAAACCGCTTACTTACCGGGACGAATTCACCATTACCATTCAGGGTGCCAGATCCAGTGCTGTTGATTTCGATCAAATTACCGAAAAAAATAAAAAAATCAGAGTGGTACCCAACCCCTATAAAGCCACTGCACTCTGGGAGCCACGCACCAATATTGAACAGGGTCGGGCCCAACGCCGCATCGATTTTGTGAATGTACCTGTTTCCGCGACCATTCGGATTTACACCGTACGGGGAGATTTGATCAAAACGATTCATCATGATGGAAACTACAGCAGTGGTAATGTCTCCTGGGATCTGATCAGCCGGGATGGTTTACCCATTGCCTACGGCATCTATATCTATCATGTTACCAGCCCAAAACTAAAAGAAGATTTTATTGGAAAATTCGCGGTGATTAAATGAGCAACAAGAAAAGTTTAACTGAATTTATAACGGTAACAACAGGATTCTGTTTGATTATATTGTGGGCCGGTTTTGGTTTGGCTCAGACTCTGGAATCCATCCCTCCCAGCAATCCAGATGTAGATGCTGTTCCGGGTGACGGCTTCGTAAAAATATATTGGAATTCTACCCCGGAAAATGATGTGGACAGTGTCTTAAAAAAATTGTATCCTCAAACACCGGCCAAATGGAATAATTTTGAGGGGTATAAAATATATCGCGCCACTGACTATCAGTTTGAGGGGATCCATACCATCACCGATGGACACGGGGTGAAACGTTATTACAAACCTCTAGTCCAATTTGACCGTCTTAACGGCATTGAGGATCATTTCAAAGGAAATAGCGGTTTAGGAATCCCCTTGGTCTTTACCAATACCAGTGATAACAGCTTTGATAACGCTCTGCCGCCCTTTTATCCCGATATCCGACCCATGCAACAGGATGACAATCTCTTTCAGGAATCCAGTAATGGTACTTGGCGCTTGTCAATTACGGATATTGATACCTCGAAAAATATTGGTCAATTAGTAAACTGGAAAATTGCCTTTAAAGCCAGTCATGAGGATACTTTTATTCACCAATTCAAGGGTACAATTTCAGATCTGAATGTTATTGAAAACCCTGGTTTTGATCAATTTACCGGTGGCGATCAGTCAAATCCTGTAATGTGGAAACGCTATCAACCGGAAAGCATGTTCTTCCAGGGGGTCAATAAAACCAGCGCACCGGGCCGGCAACTTAAGGTAAAAGCCTCCAACTTCTGGGATGTCAGTACCAAGAACCGTATTCAAAATGGAGATTTCGAGGAAGTCAGCGATACCACCGACTGGGAAAAAATATATGACCATCAAGCCCTGAACCTGGATTGGATCACTGCATATGCAGCTGACTCAACCGGCTGGCTAAAATTGGATATCAAGACCGACTCTATTGCAGGTATCAACTGGTCCCTACCTGCCAGCTTCAGAATTGAGGCGCCTGACTGGTCTGCTTATCAGGTCAAAGTCGCTGGAGAAAACATACCCCAAGGCGCAATTTTATATCTCGGGTTGAATGAAGGAACTGAGAAAACAGTGCGGCTGGGCAACTTACCAACCGATACGGTTCGTTTTAACTATTATCGTCAACTGGGTAGTGACCTGACCGATGTCAGTTTATACGTCAAAAATGCGCAGGACGCCACGGTATATATAAACCGGATCAAGGCCTCCACCGCGGAGCTACTCACCCAGGAGGTTTATCAGCGGTTGCCACGCGTTGTCCCTGGGGCTGACTATACCTGGCAAACCAAAATATTTGATAATGACCCCAGCATTGAAATTACCCCCGGCTACCGGGCTTACCTTCCCAATCAAGAGATCAACGAATATACCCAGCATGGCTGGGAACATACCGAGGATGACTCTATTTATCAATATTTTTCCCGCAGCTTCAGCGCCCCGGAGAACCTGCAAGACGGGATATTCTATTATAAACTGTCTGTCAACGCCAATGCCTGGCAGGATACCGCGGTTTTCTATCTTGACAGTTTGACCATGACAGGTAACAGTAAATGGGGGCTGAATCTATATCCCCAGGTCAACTCTGCCATCACTGTTAATAACGCTCCTAGCAACTGGAATGATTTTCAGGTGATCCTGGATATCGCGCATCCCTGGTTATATGAGCTGAAAATTGACCTGACCGGGCCAAGCAGCCAAAAATATTCCTTAATGAATGGGGTATATGCCCGTAGCTTCCTGGATGGCACTTATGGCATTGCCCAGTACCTGGGAGATGAAAGCGGCCTGCAATATACTTATACAGATACCAGCGTGTCTAACGGCCAACGTTATTTTTATGCGGTTGTGGCCTATGATCACGGCGATTCACTTTATAATATCTTACCCATAGAGGGCAACAAACTTATCCGGATCGAAAATGACGCATATGTCTTTGCCGAGAACACAACCATGGTCATTCCCAATCCCTATGCCAAGGGATATACGCCTCCTTCGATCAACGACGCGGGGATTACTCATCAGGGACCTTCTACTGGGTCCATTTCGCTGGATGTTGTGGACTCCCGTAAAGTAAAGAACGACATGCAATACGAGGTGTATTTTTATGACACCTCCAATGATCCTCATTATACCCCCAATTCCACACTGGAATATTTCCTCAATAAGACCACAGCCTATGGCATCCGGAATACGGTCAATAACGACACTTTGGTGAAATACAATCGCAATATTTCTCAGCCTTCCCCGGTTTTCAACGGATTGCGAATTCAGCTCGATAACCCTGAGCAGATAGAAGTAAGGCGGGACAGTATCAGATGGCAAGGCAGTCAATTGTCGCACCCGGAAATTTCAACCGATATTTCCGACCTAGGCGGTAACCGCTATCCCTGCAAATACAAACTCACTTTTTCAGATACCACGGCTGATACTGCCATTGCCTACCAGCATGGATTTGTTAAACTGAAATCCAGACCGGTTGATTTTAGTATGGTTAATTTACTCTATAACAAGCCAGTTAAATTTGCTTACCGTCCTGTGTCCGGTAAAGATGACTTTATTATCTATCCGCTTTTCGCCGATACGCTGGACACCAGTGGTAATCCGGTGAACTTTCCTTACAAATCCGGCTGGTACATTAAACTGCTCTTTGATGGTGATAATCTAATTGCCAACCAATCCGCGGATAAGGGTGGATTGTTCTTCTGGCAAGATGCCGACAGCACGGTATCCTATCAAAGAGTGACCGGGTTTGGCAATATACCGCTATTTAAAACCGGGGATGCCACTATTCTTTTCTGGGAGATAGGAGCGGCTCCGAGTTCATCCAATCCCAAATTTGTGAGCCTGGGTACGGATAGTCTGGTGAATCCCGGATTATATTATTTCAAAGGCTGGCTGAAGGCCACTGCACCCCAGACAGTACATTTTGGAACGGAGACCAAAGATACCACTTTCCATGTCACTGAAAGTTATAGTGAGTTTTCCATCCCGATTGAAATTTCAGATACAACCCAGTTGGGCTTGACTTGGGAATCCATTGGTAATGACACCTTATATGTTTATGACATCGCCTTTAATGAAAAGTACCGCTATCAAAAGGGAGATTATCTGATTTTTTCCACCACCGTCCAATTTCAGCATCAGGATACCTATCAATTTACCACCCAGGCTGCTGGAGAGCAGCTGACCGCTGAAGACAATTGGGAGAACTTCACCGTGGTACCCAATCCCTATATTCTGACTGCGTCTTGGGATTATGAGCCCAACTCACCGGGCAGTTATTCGCATAAAATCTCCTTTGTAAATGTCCCCCAAGATGCACAAATCCGGATCTTCACCGTGCGCGGTGATTTGGTAACTAAACTGGAACATTCCAGCAACATTTTTAATGGTACCATAGACTGGAACCTAACAAATGAAGCAGGTAAAAATGTGGCTTACGGCGTTTATATTTATCATATCCGCAGCAAAAAATTAGGACAAAAAATTGGCAAGTTTGCCATTATTCGCTAATTTATCATAAAGGAAAACACCATGAAACGTTTTTATACGATCTTATTAATTGCCTTTTGTTTGGGTGGCTTCCGCCACAGTTTCGCCCAGAGTAAGGTTGGCACCTCAGCCGCGCCCTTTCTGAATATAGAAATGGGACCGCGTGCGGTGGGTATGGGCGGAGCATATACCGGCCTGGCCAACGATGGGTCGGTCATTTTCTGGAATGTTGGCGCTATGTCCCGGGTAGAACAAAACATGGCCTATTTTACCTATTTGAATTGGTTTGCCGGAATTAATATGCAATTCGCTTCCATCATATATCAGCTCTCCTATCTGGGAACCATTGGGATAGGCATGACCTATGTCAATTATGGCGAAATGGAAGTAACCACCATTGAAAATCCTTATGGTACCGGCCAGTATTTTTCAGCCAATGACCTGGCGCTGGGAATTTCCTTTGGCCGTAATTTAACTGATCGCTTCAGCATCGGGGGTCAAATCAAATATATTGCCCAGACCATTTACCATGAAAAAGCCGAAGGCATTGCTTTGGACATCGGCACCCTTTATATTACCAATTTTAATGGTATGCGTCTGGGAATCAGTCTATACAATTTTGGTAGTAAAATGCAAATGCGGGGTCGCGATATGTATACCTTTCACGACATTGATGAGTCTATCTATGGGAATAATGAAAAAATCATCGCTGAATTAAGAACGGATCAATGGAACATGCCGCTTACCTTCCGGATCGGTGCTGCTATGCCAATTCTCAACCAGGACAATCATAAAGTATGGGTAACCGGAGACGGTGTCTACCCCAGTGATAATGTCAAAATGGCAAACCTGGGTATGGAATACACCCTCTATCAGATTTTCTCCCTGCGGGCTGGTTACAAGAACCTTTTTCAGGGTGAAGTCGGTGAGCAGGGGCTAACGCTGGGAACCGGAGTACATTTTAAGGTTCCCGGCACACTCACCATGCAATTTGACTATGCCTTTCAGGCTTTTAATCATCTGACCGATACCCATCACTTTGCGACCAGCATTGAATTTTAAATACATTAAATAATATTGATCTAAGAAACGAAAGGTGTAAGAACCAAAAGAAAGGAGAAACCATGAAAAAAACGTTAATTGTTTGTATGCTCACCCTATTGAGCGTTGGTCTAGCCTTGGGCGCCAATGTTACCTTTAATGTTAATATGTCTGCTCAAATTGACGAAGGTAACTTTGACCCGGCTAATGACACGCTTGATGTGGCCGGCTCATTTAATGGTTGGGCCGGTGGCGATGAATTGTCGGATGCCGACAATGATTCGATTTACACCGGAACCTTTGCGATTGATCCGGATACCATCGAGTACAAATTCCGCATGCTCAGCGGAAGCACAACCTGGGAATCCGTTCCGAATCGGGAATACATCGTAGAAGGCGATGCGGTCCTGGATACTGTCTGGTTCGATGATTATAATCCCAATGCCCTAGTGGATGCCGAGATCTACTTCTATGTAGACATGAACATCCAGCTACTGAATGAGAATTTTGAGCCGGACAGCGGTGATATCGTTATAGTCCGGGGGGCCTTTAATGGCTGGTCCGGCGAAGCCCATCAGCTCACAGAAGATCCCTCAGTGGGAGGATTGTATGTCAATTCCTTTGAAATGGATGATGTATCCCTGGATGCTGCCAGTGAATTCAAATATGTGATTCACAAAGCCGATGGCAGCGATATGTGGGAGAGCAGCGATAACCGCAGCTATATGATTCCTACCGGTCATTCCTATACTGATTCCGACGGTGATGGCTATGTGGAAGTGCCCACTGACACGGTTTTCTTCAGTAATATTGGTTGGGAAGACATCATTCAGCAGGATGTTACGGTCTATTTCACCTGTGATATTACCTCTGCTATTAATGCCCTGAATGCCGGTGAAATCCTGATTGATTCCCAGACCGATGCGGATACCATCAGTTCCGTTGATGAAATCCAGGCGGTCTATGTGAACGGTTTGCTCGGTAACTGGTGGGATTGGGGTAACAACCCGGAAGACTATAGAATGTATGATGACGGTACTCACGGAGATGAAACCGCGGATGACTATGTTTTCACTCGTGGAATCACTCTGACAGCCGGTCAGGCCAAAACCCAGGTTTACAAATACGGCATCAACAGCCTGGACAATGAAGCTGGTTTTGCGGAAAACCGGGAAATGGTGATCGATGATGCCTCTGCCACCTTCTATCCGGAAGCCGACTGCTTCGGCTCCCAGAATACCGATGAACGGCTACCCTTCCCTGAATATACCTGTGAAACAATCACCACCGTTACTTTTCAGGTTAATATGTCAGCCCAGATTTCCCTGGACAATTTTGATCCGGCCAGTGATTTTGTCGATGTGGCTGGTACTATCAATGCTTGGGCCGGTGGTGACACCCTTTATGATGCCGACGGTGATTCTGTCTACCAGACCACCCTGGAAGTAGAACCGGATACGATCGAGTACAAGTATCGTATCAATGGCAGCTGGGATACATCTGAAAGTATTTCCAATCGAGTCTTTATTGTTGAAGAGGGACAAAATATTATTCCGACCGTCTGGTATAATGATTTTGATCCCAATGCCATTGTGGACGCTGAAGTGTATTTCTATGCCGACATGAACATTCAGCTGTTGAATGAGAATTTCGAACCGGACAGCGGTGATATTGTGGTGGTCCGGGGGGCCTTTAACGGCTGGGCCGGTGAAGCCCATCAGCTCACAGAAGATCCCTCAGTGGGAGGATTGTATGTCAATTCCTTTGAAATGGATGATGTGTCCCTGGATGTTGCCAGTGAATTCAAATATGTAATTCACAAAGCCGATGGTAGTGATATGTGGGAAAGCAGCGATAATCACAGCTTTATGATTCCCACAGATCATTCCTACACTGACTCCGATGGCGACGGCTATATAGAAGTACCTACTGATACGGTCTTCTTTAGTAATATTGGCTGGGATGACATCATTCAACAGGATGTTACGGTCTACTTTACCTGTGATATCAGTTCAGCGATCAGCGCTCTGAATGCCGGTAAAGTGTTGATCGATTCGCAAACCGATGCCGATACCATCAGTTCCGTCGATGAGATTCAGGCGGTTTATGTCAACGGTCTTCTCGGCAATTGGTGGGATTGGGGTGCTAACCCGGAAGATTACCAAATGTATGATGACGGTACCCATGGCGACGAAACCGCTGAAGATCATATTTTCACTCGCGGAATTACCTTAACCGCCGGACAGGCTAAGAATCAGGTCTATAAATACGGCCTCAACAGTCTGGATAATGAAGCCGGTTTTGCGGAAAATCGGGAAGTTGTGATAGACGATGCCTCGGCTACCTATTACCCGGAAACCGACTGCTTCGGCTCGCAAAATACCGACGAACGACTGCCCTTCCCTGAATATGGATGTGAAGGATCAGCCGTCGACGAAGACCTCTATGCGGTTCCTGACAAATACATTCTCCATCAAAATTATCCGAATCCTTTTAATCCAACCACAACAATCGTATTCGAAATGCCTGAGAAACATGTCGTCAAACTGGAAATCTACAACCTGTTGGGTAGAAAAGTTAAAACTCTCTACAGTGGCAGATTGAATGCAGGTCCGCATGCTTATCAGTGGAACGGCTTGAACGAAGCCGGCAAAAAACTGTCCAGCGGAATTTACATTTACAGATTAAGTGGTGATAATGTCTCACTCCAGAAGAAAATGCTGTTCATGAAGTAATGTACTATTACCCGATAGTAACCGAAAAGCGAGGTGTATTGGAGGTATATCTCAAATATGCCTCGCTTTTATTTTTTTCATGCATTATTCTCTTTTTATCCTGTTCGGAACCTGAAGCAACAGGATCCCAGGCATACTCTGTCTCTTTAGCCCTTATTGGCAAGGACACCGTCTTTGTTGATCAATTCAAAAAATCATACGAAGCATTTTTATTGCGTACTCCGGCCAAAGATAACCAGGACACCCGCAAAACACATCTCAACCGGATGATAAACGATTATTTGTTGGCCCAGGCCGCTCTGGAATTACAGTTGGATACTTGCCCAGACTTTCAACATTATCAAAAAATAAAAGAACAAGCTGCCATGCGCCAGTATCAGTTTGATGCGATCCGGCAGGACACGGATTTTGACGATCAACAAATCAAAATTGCCTTCCAGCGCGCCCAGGAATCAAGACTGGTCAGACATCTGTTTTCAAGGAATCAATCACAAATAAACCAGTATTATAAACAATTGACATCCGGAGAATCAAATTTCCATAGTCTGGCCCGAAAAGCATTCACCGATTCGACCTTAAAAAGTAACGGTGGTTTACTCGGCTGGGTCTCTTGGGGTGATACCGATCTACAATTTGAAGAGAAACTCTATGACACTCAGATGGGTCAAATTTCCGCTCCCTTTCAAACCAAATTCGGTTGGCATATTATCAAAGTGGAACAAATTCATCAAAACCTCCTGCCGACCGAGCTGGATTATCAGCAATTCGTGGAAAAAAATAAAACAAAACTTCAACGGATTTATCAGGAAGAGCAATTAGCCCGGGAGCTGGCGGAATTACTAGAACAGCAGTCCATTAAACTGAATCTTCCTGTGCTTAAATTTGTGGCTCAAATACTAAAAGAGCAATACCTTCAAAATTACGCTGAATTACCCCTCAAGATGCAAAAATTATCGGTGGAAGCAGTCGAAAAATTACAATTACAATTATCTGAGGTAAGCTCGGAAAGACTTATTGAATATAAAGAGGGTTACTGGCTGGTCAGAGATTTTCTGTTCCAGCTGCCCGAAATACCCGTCTGGTTTGTGATGACCGATATCGAAAAAGCCGTTGCCCTGGCTTTCCGTAATGAACTCTTAGCACAGCAGGGTTACCAGGCTGGGATCAATCGCAAAGCACCCGTTCGGCATGCCACCCAACTCAGCAGCTACGCCGGCTTGGCCCGCCGGATGAGTGCCCAATTATTGCCGCAAATACCCGCAGAGCGCCGTTTGAATTTTATCGATGAAGATGTCCATTTATACCGCTTACAGCAATGGCGTAAACAAAAAGCATTTTTGATTGAAAAGCGCAAGCAAAATACAGATATCAATATTTTTTTCAATAATTTAGCAAAAATTTATTCACCACCTAGCAGTAGTTTAGTAAAGACTGAGCAAGAATAAATTGAATTCCACAGATAGGAGTTAGCCGTCATGATTGGTATTGATTTTATTATTGTTAGTATTTATATGATTGGTTTGATCATTGTTGGGAGCTGGTTCCAGAAAAAGGCTTCTCAAGGAATTGATGCCTATTTTTTAGGCAACCGGAGCCTGCCCTGGTGGGCCCTGGGAGCGTCTGGAATGTCCTCTAATCTGGATATTAGCGGTACCATGATTATCGTTGCCCTGGTATATGCCATTGGAGCCCGGGGTTTTTACATTGAAATTCGGGGGGGTGTGACCCTGGTAATGGCCTTTCTGATGATCTTTATCGGGAAATGGAGCCGCCGTGCCGGGGTTATGACCCTGGCAGAATGGATGCGTTTCCGTTTTGGCAGCGACCGTGAAGGTCAAGTGGCCCGACTGATCACAGCTGTTACCTCTATTATTATGACCATAGCCATGATCACTTACTTTGCTATTGGCGGCGGTAAATTTCTGGGTGAATTTTTAGGTATACCAACTTTTCTGGGTCTACCCAGTCGCTTCTGGGCGGCCGGAATTCTGATCGTCATTTCCATGATTTATACAGTTGCCTCCGGTCTTTACGGTGTGATCTGGACCGATGTCTTTCAGGGTATTTTTATTTTTATGATCATCGTTTATATGGTAATAAAAGCCCTTGGAATTGACCTACCAGAACAATTTATGGTCTCACTGCCTCTTAAAGAATCTGCCGGTGGCGGTTTTAAACCCTATTTGATCAGCTTTAAAGAATGGACCAGTGTACTCCCCAAATGGCGTCTATCCCTCGATAGTACTAGCACCTACTCTATGTATAATCTCTTCGGCGTGGCGGTTATGTTCTACCTGTTTAAGGTCATTATCGAGGGATGCGGGGGCACCGGACAGTATATGATCCAGCGTTATTTTGCCGCTAAAACCGATAGAGATGCCGGATTGTTATCCGCTTTCTGGATTTTTCTACTCTCTTTTCGCTGGCCTTTTATTGCTGCCCTGGCAGTCTGGGGAGTACACTTAACCGGTCAGATTACCGATCCTGAAATGGTTTTACCGGCTGTAATATCAACCTTACCGGTAGGGATCAAGGGGGTCTTAATTGCCGGATTAATGGCCGCAGCCATGTCAACCTTTGATTCCACGGTTAATGCCGGAGCGGCCTACTGGGTCAAAGATATCTATCTGGAACATATTAATCCTGAGGCCGATGATAAAAAGAAAATGCTGCACAGTCGCGGCGCTTCAGTCTTAATTGTAGCGGTCGGTTTATTCCTCACACTGATTATCAGAGATATTAATGAAATCTGGGGCTGGATCACGATGAGTATCGGAGCCGGACTGATCATTCCGCAATTAATTCGCTGGTACTGGTGGCGCTTGAATGGATATGGATATGCCATTGGCATGGCAACCGGAACAGTGGCGGCCATTATCTGGAAAATTTTCGCACCTGAAGCAGTCCCTGAATATTTGGCCTTTATCTTCTCTTCATCGCTGGCACTTATCGGGACGATTGTGGCTACTCTGGTCACCCAGCCTACCCATAAAAAAATACTGGTTAACTTTTACAAAAACACCCGCCCTTTTGGGTTCTGGAATCCCATTCGAGAACGTTTTTCACCCCCCTTTCTGGATGCCGTAAAACAAGAAAACCGGCGGGATATCTTTTCAATCTTCATGGCAGTGCCATGGCAAATCTGTCTCTTTCTGACCTGGATGATGTTAGTGATGCAGCGCTGGGATAATTTTATTGTACTCCTGATCAGTACCGTTATTCTGTCAGTCATCCTCTATTTTTCCTGGTTTCGCCACCTGTCAACCGAGGTTGGTACCGACGGCGTAGAACTGGAGTTGGCAGAAAAAGATTAAAATATAATTTTATGAAAGGAGCATATGATAATTTTCTCAGAAGACCTCTTAAACCGGCTAACCAAATTGGGGTTTACTAACTACGAAGCCAAGGCTTATTTAAGTCTATTAAAAAACAATCCCGCAACCGGTTATGAGATCAGTAATCAAGCTCATGTCCCTCGCTCAGTTATTTACGCCACCTTACGGAAATTGGAAGCGCGTGGATTCGTGATCTCCATTCATGAAAAACCACGCCGTTATATACCACTCTCGCCCAAACAATTACTGGCCAAATTGGAGTCAAATTTTTCGGAACGACTCTCCTCCCTAAGTGAAGAATTACTGGCTTACGAAAACAAACCCGACACCGAAGGCTTCTGGAACTTGAGGGGATATAACTCTCTGATACAAATCACTGAAACCCATATTCGAGAAGCCAAAGATCTGATCTGCATACATGGCTGGCGTCGGGAACTCATGGGATTAAAGTCATCATTACTGGCAGCCAAAGAGCGGGGCGTGGATATCATCATCTTTTCCTTTAATAATATTGAAGAGGACTTTGGTAAAGTATTTGCTTATGGTATCAATGAAAAAAAGCTGGCTAAAATATGGAATCACAAGTTCATCCTGGTAACGGATGCCAGGGAATTAGTGATGGGGCCCGCCAATAAAAAAGCCGATGAACAGGCTATCTGGACCCAAAACAAAGCCGTTTTAAATATCGCCATCAACTATATCATTCTGGATATTACGCTTTACGGTCAGCGGATGAATATAGATGTCTCTGATACAGTAACCCGCTTAATGACAGAAAAAGTGGATCATTTGGACGAACTGATCCAAGCAACTAAAAATGAGACCATAGATAATTGAAATATTTTATTCTATTAATATGTGGGATGTCAGTCATCATCCTGACGGGGTGTGACATGGATGAAAATATTGCAGAGCAATCTCTGAGCGGCCATTGGCATTTTACCTATGATCCCAAGACTGTCGGAGAGACTGCTGGCTATAGCTCTCCTTTTTACAAAAAGAATAATTGGAAAACCCTTAACGTACCCGGCCCCTGGGGAGACAGTGAATTTGACGGAGTGGCCTGGTATGCCTGCAATTTTAAACTGAAAGATCTACTGCGGAATAAAAAAATTGCACTAATGTTTAAGGGAGTCGATGATAATGCGGTCATCTACTTGAACGGACAAAAGATCCATGAACATCAGGGATACAATGTGCGCTTTCACATACCGATCACTGCTACAGTTAAAAAGCAGCATCAGAACCACTTGGTGGTAAAAATATTAGATACCGGGGGAACCGGAGGTATTACTGGTGAGGTTTATCTTAAACCCTATCAAAATGAAACGGAATTATTAAAAAGTGCTTATTTTGAAAAAAAGTTAGATCCGGCACCGGAATGGGTAAATAGCGCAGTTATATATGAAGTTTTCCCCCGCGCCTACAGTCAAGCGGGTGATCTAGAATCAATTCGCAAAGACCTTCCCCGCTTGCAACAACTGGGCGTAAATTGTATTTGGTTAATGCCTATTTTCCCTGTCGGACAAGCGCATAAAAAAGGATCCCTGGGAAGCCCTTATGCCATTGCTGATTATCTCAAAATAAATCCCCGGCTCGGTACGGCCAAAGACCTTAAAAATCTGATCCGGTCTGCTCATCAACGGAATATGAAGGTTATTATTGATATTGCCTGCAATCATTGTGCCTGGGATAACAAACTCCTTAAGGATCATCCTGACTGGTTTACCAAAAACAAAGCCGGTGAGATTATACCTCCCCAGGGCACTGATTGGTATGATGTGGCTGATTTTGATTATCGCAAAACCAACCTACGAAAATATATGCAGGATGTATTGATATACTGGATCCGGGAATTTGATATTGATGGTTATCGCTGTGATGTGGCTGAATTAGTCCCCTATGATTTCTGGGACGAAGCCATTAAAAAATTAAAAAAAATCAAACCGGATATTCTCATGTTGGCTGAAGGCTCACACCCTGAATTGTATCTGCATGGTTTCCAACTCACTTATGCCTGGAATACGCGTACTGCGCTGCACAAAATCATACAAAAAGACCGCCCGGCAAAATGGTTAGAAAAAGTACTTACCAAAGAGCATTATCAATATCCCCGGCATGGCTTACGCATGCGTTTTACTGAAAATCACGATCTTACCCGAGCCGTAGATTACTTTGGTTACGCAGAATCCTGTTTGGCTGGCCTGGTGGCATTTACTTTACCCGGTGTCCCAATGCTCTACAATGGTCAGGAAATTGGGGCCATTTCAAAGCCTTCGCTTTTCGAAAAAGAGGTGGTCAACTGGCAAGAGGTAACAACAGGACAATTAAAGGAGTTTTACCAGCAATTATTCCGAATCAGAAAAGAGCATCAGGCCTTACGTTCAGACCACTTTACATATCTCAATAATAGCGCAGAAAACCAGGTGATTTCCTATATTCGCCCGCATGATGACCACAGCATTCTGGTTGTGGCCAACACAGACAGCCAACCCTGTACTGTTGAACTGCAATTAAATCACAATTTACCAAAAAACAACCTGGTAAAACTAACCCTCCTTATGGGAGTGTCTGACTTTAAATATCACCAGTCAGTCCTCTCTCTTAATTTAACCGCTTATAATTTCGCTCTGTTTCGCATTGATTGACTTTCACCTGTTTATTAACATCCAAATAAAAGGAAGCCAAGTTACATGAAACCATTTATCTATCTATATGCCTTTATCTGTAGTTTACAGATATTAAGCGGACAAATTATTACTTCAGTACCAGCGTTCCCCACTGCACAGGACTCTATAATTATCTATTATGATGCAAATCGGGGTGATCAGGGACTGATGGACTATAACGGTAGCGATGTCTATGCACATACCGGGGTGATTACGGAAAATAGTACCCAACCCAGTGACTGGCGCTATGTCATCGCCGGCTGGAATAAAAATATCCACAAAGCCAAATTGACTGAAGTGTCTGATAACTTTTGGAAATTAACTATTGGCTATATCAGAGACTACTATATTGACCATGAAACTGGCAATTCAATTCCACCGGATGAGGAGGTGTTAAGACTGGCCTTTGTATTTCGTAATTCCGATGGTTCCCATACCGGTAAAGCTGCTGACGGAGGTGATATTTTTTATGATCTCTATAAATCCGGGCTTACCGTGATTATCAATAGCCCGTCAATTAATGTACCTTTCCAAGATCCCGCCCGTTCTCCTCTCTTTGCCGAGCTGAGTGATACCTTACATATTCAACTAAGCGCGGCCACCATCAATACTGAAATTGACTCGCTTTATTTAATGTCAAATAATCAATTATTGGCCCAGGTACAAGATACTCTCCTGACCTATGAATTAGTCCTCAATACTTTTAGTCATGGCATGCAACAGGTGCAAGCGGTGGGGCTTGATACGGCTGGTATTGCGGATACAAGCAGTTTTTATTTTATGATCAATCCACCAGTTGTGGAATCGCAACCCCCCGCTGATCTTCATGATGGGATCAATTACCGCGCGGACAATAGCATCATCCTGTTTCTCTTTGCCCCCTACAAGGATTTTGTATATGTGATCGGCGATTTCAATGACTGGCGAATCGATACCACCTATTTCATGCAACGCTATATGGTCAATGCGGACAGTGTTTACTACTGGTTAAAAATAGACGGTTTGGATCCGGATACTGAATATGGATTCCAATATCTGGTAAACGGAGAGATCCGGATCGCAGATCCCTATACGGAAAAAATTCTGGATGAATGGAACGACCAATACATTACCGCCACTACTTATCCGAATTTAAAATCCTATCCCACTGGAAAAACCGAAGAATTAGTGGGCCTCATTAATCCCAAAGCGACTCAATATGAGTGGCAAACAACCGATTATACCCGCCCCCAACAGACCGATTTGGTAATTTATGAATTACTCATCCGTGATTTTCTGGCGGCTCATGACTATCAAACACTGATTGATACGCTTGATTATCTCCAAAATCTGGGTATCAATGCCATTGAGTTAATGCCGGTCAATGAATTCGAAGGCAATCAAAGCTGGGGATATAATCCCTGTTTCTATTTCGCTCCTGATAAATATTATGGTCCGGCAAGCGATCTAAAACGCTTTATCGATACCTGCCACCAGCGCAATATAGCCGTCATTCTGGATATGGTACTCAATCATTCCACGGGCCAATCGCCCCTGGTGCGTCTGTATAATGACGGAAAATATGGGAGTCCAACCGAGGATAACCCCTGGTTCAACCAGACTGCCAGACATCCATACAATGTTTTTTACGATATGAATCACGAAAGTCAGGCCACCCAATATTTTGTTGACCGGGTTAATGAATTCTGGCTGAAGGAATATAAAGTCGACGGGTATCGTTTTGACCTGTCCAAGGGATTCACCCAGCGGAATTCTGTGGGTAATGTCAGTTTATGGGGCCAATATGATGCGTCCCGTATTACGCTTTTAAAACGGATGGCTGATCATATCTGGTCTCAAGACTCTAGTGTCTATGTCATTTTAGAACACTTTGCTGATAATTCCGAAGAGGAAGAACTAGCCAACTACGGTATGTTGTTATGGGGCAATGCTAACTGGAACTATGCTCAATCGGCCATGGGCTATTCCGATCAGTCGGATTTTTCCTGGGGATATTTTGGCAATCGCGGTTGGGATAAAGCGCATGTAGTCACTTACATGGAAAGCCACGATGAAGAACGCCTCATGTATAAAAATCTTCAGTATGGAAATAGTAGTAATGGCTATAACATTCAGGAGCTGAATACGGCTCTTAACCGGATGAAATTAGCCACGGCTTTCTTTTTGACTTATCCCGGACCAAAAATGATCTGGCAATTTGGCGAACTGGGGTATGATTATTCCATTAATTACAATGGCCGGACCGGTCTCAAGCCTATCCGCTGGAATTATTTTCATGAATTAGCCCGCCGCAAACTCTATAAAACTTACCAAGCATTATTAGAGCTGCGGAAATCCCAGCCGGTGTTTACAAACCCGGAAACGATTGTCAATATGGACGTTGATGGGGCTGCGAAACGCATTAGCATGTATGGCTCGCCGCATGTCGTCATTATTGGTAACTTTGACGTTGATTCTCTGAATATCAACCCCCAGTTTACCCATGGTGGCCAATGGTATGATTATTTTTCCGGAGATTCCCTGTATATCATGTATACCACTGATCCGATTGCTTTAGCCCCCGGGGAATTTCATATTTTTACCGATACGAAATTACCCCCTCCCGAACCGGGTATTTTATCTGAATTTGATCCTTATGACCACAATATTCCGAAAACATTCCAGCTATTAAGCAACTACCCAAATCCATTTAATAGTACCACCACAATTCCCTATACTCTGGACCAAACTGCAGATATGGAGCTGCGTATATTTGACATTACCGGACGTGAAATTTTCACCCAAATTAAAAACCACCAGCCGCCGGGATATTACAGATGTCAGTGGAAGGGTCTCGACAATAACGGCCGGCAGCTTCACTCCGGTATCTATTTTGTAATATTATCCCGAGCTGGGGAGCAAAAAATTCAAAAGATCACTTTACTGAAATAGGACCCAAAGCCACCCAAATTTCCAGCTTATTTTTCAACTTTTCGGCGCTTTTTCTTTTTAATCAAAATATCAATAATTTTCTGAATATCTTCATTTCGGGAAACGAAAAATAATTCATCGCCGGCATTGATGACATGTTTTCCCCGGGCGATGGAAAACTCACGGTTCTCTTTATCCAGTTTGGCCAGGAACAGGGATTCCCGCGGAAAATCATTGCGCTCAACAATATCAGCAACCGTTTGCCCGGCAATATAGGCGTTCTCAGGGATGACGACCCGGCAAATACTGCCTTTGCCACCCCCAATGGTAGTCATGCGCTGGGCGTGGGGATGGTCAATTTCCACCATCATCTGATTAACCAGTAAATCGGTCACCCGCAAGACTGCATCCACTCCCGCTAAATTATAAGCCTTTTCGTATTCAGGATTACGCATACGGGCGATTACGTGGGGCACGTCAAAACTTTTACATAGAATCGCAAAGGCCAAATTGTCAGTATCCGATTCAGTTGCGGCAACTGTTACATCGGCTTTTCTAATCCCTGCTTCCCGGAGACTATTGACCGAAGTAACACTGCCGTTTACAGCAACCACCCCGATTTTGGCATACAACCGATCACAAGTCTCTTTATCCTGATCGATGACCACCACATCGTGTTTACTTTCCAACATCTTTTCTGCCAAAGTACCTCCCACCAGACCGGCCCCCGCAATGATAATATACATTTTATTCTCTCCTGTTAAAATTCATTTTACGCAATAATTTAAATTTTTTCGAATCGATCTATCCACTCATAGATTTTGCCAGGCCTTCCGGGAAAAGATTAAAAGCATCGGAATGATCTCTAACCGTCCGGCCAACATACCCAAAATATAGGTAAGCTTCACCGCGGGATGGATCTGGATCATATCCTGAACACTGATATAGCAAGGACCAATATTCCCGAGCGCTGAAAACATCCCGGATAAAGATTGCCAGGCATTTTGGTCTGACAAAAGAGCTGTGATACCCCCACCCAATACCAGTAATAAAATCCAGAAAAAAAACAAGGCACTAATCCGATGTATTTCATCATCGGGTATCAATTTACCATCAATAACCAATTTTCTTGAGGCTCTTCTGGAAATACGCAGCTTAAATATTTCACGAGCCATTAACTTGCCCAGGACTTTTATTCGGATGACCTTAATACCCCCTCCTGTAGAGCCAACACAGCCGCCAATGACCATCATAACCAGAAATAATTGTTTAGCCAAGGCGGGGAAAAAGGCTGTATTAATATCTTGGGTACCAAATCCGGTTGTGGTTAGGATTGAAGTGACTTGAAATA
>CAZXFH010000023.1:0-50331 GCA_964640055.1 uncultured bacterium
ATAACATAATAATATAATTAATAATGATTAAAAATTCAAGTCAGGTTACCATTTGTTAACTTGTATGTATAGATTAGAAAAGTGTTCCGGGGATCAGAGGTCGGAATCCAAGTGATAATTATCCATCAATCAGGCGGTGATTCCGAGGATATCTCTTCAACGCTGGCTTCCGACCAGAGGTCCTCGATATTGTAATATTCACGGGTGCCCTTTTTAAACACATGAACTACAAAATCAATGTAGTCCAGTAAAACCCACTCCAAATGTTGATATCCCTCAATATGCCAGGGCTTTATTTCAGGTGCCAGCTGGGCCCGGATTTCATCGGTAATGGCCTTAACCTGCACATCCACATCCGCGGAGACTACCACAAAATAATCCGTCATGGGCGTTAACTCGCGCATATCCATTAAAATGACATCATAGCCTTTTTTATTCGTGGCTGCCTCCGCCGCCTGTTTGGCAAAAGCATAAATCTGGTCGTTTGGCATATTAATTTCTATGGGACTTAATAAATTTTTTCTTTAATATCGAGAACCTGGGAATATACATTGAGTTGATTATAATCTTTACCTAAGATGATGGTATAATCAACATGAGGGGTGGATTGGGAGTCTTCAATTAAGCGTTCCTCCGCCAACTCCAGCGCTTTTAACAGGGATTTTTCCTTTTCAGTCTGGACGGCTCGCTGAATAATATGCGTACTGGCATAATCCATACGATCGGCATTACCGGTATATACCACATCGAATCCCTGCTGCCGTAAGTAGTTAGTGAACTTCTGGGCTAAACCGGTTACTCCACAACCATTCAAGACCTCTACTGTTATGTAAGAAAACTGTTGCCCCTCTCTAGCAGATGTATCCACATGGGATAATTCAATTTTATCAGTATTCTTTAGCAGCCTGTTGCCGGTTGAGAACATGAACCCGATAATGACTACTGCCAGACAAAAGATGACGATATTCAACAGCCACTTTTGAATATCCGGATTACCCGTCCGATTTATCTGCTTGCGATATTTTTTTCGATTTTTACGCTTAGCCACTAACTCGTATCGTACTTAGGTTTATTAATTACCAATATAGGGACGGCGGTAGTAATAGGAATAGGGCGAATAGTATATAGGCCGTTTATCAAAACTGACTTTAAATAACATATTGTCTTTGGGACGATAAGTGAGATCCGCACCATAGATTATGTTATCTAACGCGTTGTAAGAATTATATTCATTTTGACCCAACTTTAAGGGATCATGGGTAAATCCAAGACGTGCATTCAATAATAATTTATCTGAAAAAATATAGGTCATGTTATTGAGGTACATCCCCTGAGAAACAGCATTATTACCACCGATCCCCATAGCTAATGAGTAGGACTGATGCATAAAAAAGCGACTGGGATCGAATAAATTCAATCCTAAATCGGATTGTGTCAGGCCGGGAATCCGAATGGCCTCCTCAACCGTTGGCTGTTCACGGACCTGGGTCTTAAGCTGAGTTCGGCCTAGGTTTATCGCAAAAAGAACTATGATCATTATCAGTATGTGGGTAAATTGTCTGCTCATATATCTCCTTTTATTCCCATCTTTTCTTGTGTCATTTTAACGGATTTTAGTGAGTTTGTCAAGCCTAAATTTGACGTTTCACCCGTGGATTTAAATTCACTCTAACAAATAAATATTGTCAATTAGCCGGGTATTATTAAAATACACAGCAACTGCTGCAAAAGTTCCCCTATGGATGCACTTTACGCTTTCCAGGGACTGATCATCCACAATCTCCACATATTCTGTTTCAGCCAGATCTAATTTGTCTATTTCCGCCTTTATCATTTTTTTTACTATAGAAGGATCCCGTTCACCTTGCGCCACTGCAGCCTGACCTATTTTAAGGGCCCGGTAAATGCCAGGCGCTTGTTTTCGCTCGCGCGGTGACAGGTATCGGTTACGCGAACTCATGGCTAATCCGTCCGGTTCCCGGATAATGGGACCAATTTCTATCCGAACCGGAAAATTCAAATCAGCTACCATCCGCTTAATGATCACCGCTTGTTGATGGTCTTTCTGTCCGAATACAGCGATATCCGGTTGCACAATATTAAATAATTTGGCGACTATAGTGGTTACCCCTCTGAAATGGGTTTTACGGGTCCGGCCACACAAGACCCGGGACAAATCTTCGGTGATAACATAGGTCCTGAAGGAAGGCGTATACATCTCTCTAGTGGTAGGATAAAAAATAATATCAACTTTATGTTCAGCAGCCAACTCCTTATCATGGGCCAGATCCCGGGGGTAACGATCCAGATCTTCCTGGGGAGCAAATTGAGTGGGATTGACAAACAAGCTGACCACCACCATATCACTCTTGCGGCGGGCAATGTCGATTAAGGCTAAGTGGCCTTGATGAAAATATCCCATCGTGGGAACCAAGCCAATGACCTGCCCCGCTGCATGGTAGGGTTTCAGTAGTTTGCGCAAGGCATCGATTTTACGAATGACTTGCATCTGCTTCCGCCATCTCTTCTCTATTATGAGTTGTAACTTTCCTCGTCAGAGGGAAATTTTCCCTCCTTGATATCCTGACAGTAGTTTTTAACGGCTGTACGGATATCAGTGGCTAAATTTGCATACTGACGTACAAATTTCAACTGTAATTTATCATAAAGCCCTAACATGTCATAAGAAACCAAAATTTGTCCATCACAAGCACTTCCTGCTCCGATGCCAATGGTGGCAATTTTTAACTGAGCGGTTATCTTTTCAGCCAGAGCAGCCGGAACCTTCTCCAGGACCAGCGCAAAAATTCCGGCCGCTTCCAACGCCTGCGCATCGTCTACCATAATCTGAGCTTCCGCTTTGTGTTTCCCCCGTAATCGGTATCCGCCAAAAGCATGCACACTTTGCGGCGTAAACCCCAAATGCCCCATGACCGGTATACCTGCCTGAACGATCTTACGCACTGTATTCACAATCGGTTGGCCCCCTTCCACCTTAACGGCTTCAGCTCCCCCCTGCTTCATCAGACGACCGGCATTTTCCAGGGCTACCCGGGAGCTGTGCTGGTAAGACATAAAGGGCATATCCGCTACCAAAAGAGCCCTTTGCACCCCTTTTTTAACGGAGCGCACATGGTACAACATCTCACCCATGGTTACCGGCAGGGTGGTTTCATATCCGGCGCATACATTACCACAAGAATCACCTACTAGCATCAAATCAACTCCGGCCTCATCCAAAAGAGAGGCAAATGTATAATCATAAGCAGTCAGGGCGGTAATCTTTTCCCCCTTGTGTTTCATTCCAACGATATCGGAAATTCTTACCTTAGCCATAATATATCTTCCTTTCTCCGCTTAAAGTAACTTATGTGTAATAAAATAACAACCTGACCACGTGTCTTATTATGGCCCAATTTTGCTTTTTTAGGTCCGCTATTGGCAGTGCCCTGATTTGTGAATCTCAGCCGCGTGACGTGTAAACAGGCGTTCAATAAACTTGGCATGGATATCAAAAACGACCGGCGGCAAACCTACCCTAGAAAAGAAGCCGGCCTCTTCGGCATCATCACCAGCTTTTAACCGGTAAGCATCTAAATCGACCTGATAACCAAGCACCAAGACATCCCCGTAATAGCCATTTAAATAGCTGGCCGCATCCCACAGGCGCAGGTTACGACCGGTTAAACCGGTTTCCTCCTTTAATTCCCGCAAAACTGCTTCCTGAGCCGTTTCTCCCTGCTCAATAAAACCGCCGGGTAAACACCAACGGCCATTACCGGGTGCCACATTGCGCTTGACCAATAAAATCTGATTACGCTCGTTCAGGGCCAGAATGGCTACCGAGGGTTTGGGATTCTCATAAAAAATCAGGTCACAATGCTGACAATAGGCCCGCGATTGACCGGCGATACATTCGGACTGGGTCTCCTGTCCGCATTGATAACAGTATCGGTATTTCATAAGAATAATTTAAGAAAAATAAAGATTATTGAAAACCTTTCAGAATATTCGTATTTTCAGCCGTAATTTGAAATAAATTTAGGAAAAACAATGATAGACAGATCGGTACTTGTAGTTGGCTCAGTGGCACTAGACGATGTGGAAACTCCTTTTGGCAAGCGACAAGATTCTGTAGGCGGATCAGCCATTTATTTTTCAATGGCCGCCTCACTTTTAACCCAAGTCCGCATGATCGGTATTGCCGGGGAAGACTTCCCCACCGAAATGATCGAGCTGCTCAAGACGCGCCAGATCGACCTGCAGGGATTTCAAATTGTAAGCGGTAAAACTTTTCGCTGGGGTGGAATATATCATGCCGATATCAACCACCGTGATACCTTATATACCCAGCTGAATGTTTTTGCTGATTTCAGACCCGAAATTCCCATTCACTACCGGAAAACTCCCTTTATTTTCTTGGGTAATATCCAGCCCGCTTTACAATATAGTGTTTTGGATCAGATCCAACGGCCTAAATTTATTGCTATGGATACCATGAACCTGTGGATTAATAACAGCCGTAAAGAATTGTTTGAAGTTATCCCAAAAGTTGACCTTCTGCTGATTAATAACGAAGAACTGTTTGAATTGACCGATGAGAGAAATTTGATCAGAGGCTTAAAAGCTTTGCATACACACGGTATCCATTATATCGTGGTGAAGAAAGGAGAACATGGCGCCTTTATCAGCCAGCTGGTTGATGGCACTTATCAGGAGCCCTCGCTTTTTTACGCCCCCGCTTATCCGGTCCCCCAACCCACCGATCCTACCGGTGCAGGGGACAGTTTTGCGGGCGGCTTTCTGGGATATCTAGCCGGCTGCGATGAGATCAATTTCGCCAATATGAAAAAAGCCCTCCTCTACGGCGGAATTATGGGTTCCTTCTGCATTGAGCAATTCGGAATCGACGGTCTTAAAGATCTGACCACTCAGGATATCAATGTCCGCTATCAACGGCTCAGAGAGCTGGTAATCGTCTAGTAATTTAATTCAATTATCAGGGTTGAGATTCTGGCATGATTAAACCGCTCTTCTGGAAAAATAGCCGCCTTTTTATCGTCGACCAAACGCAGCTACCCCAGCACTATAACCAAATTGAGATTAAAGATCACCACGAGATGGCCAAAGCGATCAAGCGACTGGCCATCCGGGGAGCTCCGGCCATTGGTATTGCCGCTGCCTATGGGCTGGTGCTTGGTCTGAAGCCCTGGCGCCATAAATCCCGGACCGCTTTTTTATCCCAATTGGATTCAATCAGTCAGTTATTGTCCGCCACCCGCCCAACAGCCGTTAACCTACAATGGGCTTTGAACAAAATGAAGCAGGTGGCCCGATCAAATAGTCAGGACACACCCAAAGAACTATGGCCCAAACTACTGGAGACAGCTCACCAGATTCATCGTGAGGATATTGATAATTGTTTAGCTATTGCCAAACAGGGAGCAGCGCTACTGCCCACCAAGGCGAATCTGATCACCTATTGCAATACCGGCGGATTAGCAACCGGTGGGCTGGGAACTGCCCTGGGCATTATTATCAAAGCCCATCAGCAAGGGAAAATTAAAATGGTCTATGTCAATGAAACCCGACCGCTGCTGCAGGGTGCCCGTTTGACAACCTGGGAATTATTACAGGAACAGGTGCCCTGTAAATTGTGTACTGATAATATGAACGCCTATCTAATGGATCATACCAAAATAAGTGCGGTTATTGTAGGTGCTGACCGGATTGCCAGAAACGGCGATACCGCCAATAAGATCGGCACAGCTGGACTGGCTGTTCTGGCCCATCACCATAAAATACCTTTTTATATCGCCGCGCCTACCTCAACCATTGATATCAATATTCCCAGTGGTCAGGAAATCCCGATTGAGAAACGGAGTAGCAAGGAATTAACCTCCGTGCTGGGAAAACAGATTGCACCGCAAAACTGCAAAACCCTTTCTCCGGCCTTCGATGTAACTCCCGGGGAATTAATTAGTGCGATTATTACCGAAAAAAACATTCATTATCCCCCTTTTAACCTCAGTACCCCCTAAGGGCAGTACTCTTGAAATATCTCTTTTTTTTTTATATATTTAGTGGATTTTGAAAAGAATGATAAAGGAGTTAGCCAATGAAAATTAAAACCGTGATTGTAAGCCTTGGCATTATTGTGCTGGCATTGTTATTCATGCATGCTTGTGATCCTCCGGAGATTACCTCCGCAAAAGTCTATTTCCAGCAGGAGAACATTGAAAAAGCCGCCGAACAATTAGAAATTGCCAAAGAAAAGTATCCAGATAATCCGGATGTATTTTATCTCCTGGCGACAGGTGTTTATGCCCCTCAAGGCAAATGGGAGAAAGCCAGAGATGCCCTGGAAAAATGTGTAGAGTTGGATCCCAGCTACAAACAAAAAGTACAACAAGAACAAAAAAGGATCTGGAGTGGGCTCCATACCGAAGCCGCCAATACCTTTAATGAAGCTGTGGAAGCCATTTTTCCGGAAGACCGGGATTCCCTGATGGCGATCTCCGCAGACCAATTTAAAAAAGCACTGGCTGTCAAAAAGGACGCAGCCGTTACCTATAACGGGTTGGTAAAAAGCCTGTATCTGCTTCAGGACACTAGCGAAGTTAAAAAATACGCCAAGATGGCTATGAACAATGGTGTTTTTGATAAAGACGTGGTGTATTATTATACCCAAATGCTCTGGCAACCCGGACAACACGAAGCCGCGCTGGCCAAAATCGATAGTATTCTGGCTGACCATCCGGATTTTACCGATCTGAAAAAACTCAAGATCCAATATCTGACCGAAATGGAAAAATATGACCAGGCCCAGGAAGTGGCCAATGACCTGATCCAGGAGGATCCCGATAATATAGATCTGCGCTTCGTTCTGGCTCAAATCTATGTCAAAACAAATGACCTGCAATCCGCTGCAGATGAATTTGAAAAAGTGATCCAAGCCAATCCGGGAGATAAAGAAGCACTGCTGCGCATTGCCCAGGTCTATTTTAATTCCCGAGACTGGGGTAAAGCCGAAGACTATATCCGCCGCTATCTGGATCTGGCTGAAGAACAGGAAAAAGGAATTGGTTATGAAATCTTATGGAAATCTATCTACAATCAAGGACGACAGGAAGAAGCCATGGAGTATCGCGAAAAAGCCAAACAGTACCGTTAATATCGATTAACAATCGTAAGATAAAAAAGTCCGGCTCTCAGCCGGACTTTTTTATTCATTTTTCCGGTATCTGTTAAACCGGTGTTATGCGGGCTACCCGATCCGGTAACGCTTGTGTAAATATTCCGTAATGGCAATATCCAAAGACTTATCCGTAGTTAAAAAAGTATAATCCATATTATGCTTACGGCACCCGAATTTATAGTGATCAATAAACTTTTTTACAGTTTGCTGATAGGTCTCCTGGATATGCCAGGGTTCCGTAATTAAAGAACTACCATTTTCCATATCTACGAATTGGGTTTGGCGTGCAAAATCGAAGCTAAGTTCCTGCCGGTCGAAAAGATGAAATAGAACCACCTCATGACCCTTATGCCGGAAATGTTTCAAGGCCTTTAATACGGCCGGCGGATCATCCAGCAAATCCGAAATCAGAATGATCAGGCCTCGTTTTTTGATCTTCTCGGCAAATTCATGTAGTATGGGAGCAATTTTGGTTTCGGTGCCCGGTTGGGTTTTTTCCAGGGCTTTCAAGACTTGATTCAGGTGGCTTTGCTTGGCTAGTGGCGGTAAATAGGTGTTTATGGTTTTATCAAAAAGAATCAGGCTAACCGCATCTTGCTGCTTGAGCATCAAATAGCTCAGAGCTGCCGCCAGATAACTGCCATAATCCAATTTGGTGATGCTCCCGGAAGTATATCCCATGGAGCCACTAATATCTAATAGAATATAGGAGCGTAGATTGGTTTCTTCTTCGAACTGCTTAATGTAATAGCGGTCTGTCTTGGCATATATTTTCCAGTCAATGTGTTTTATTTCATCACCCGGCATATAGGGCCGGTGCTCAGCAAACTCCACGGAAAAACCATGATAAGGACTCTTATGCAGTCCAATGATATACCCTTCTACCACCAAACGGGCAATCAGGGAAATATTATCCAACCGGGCAAGGACTTGCGGATTTAAATATTTCCGCTTGCTCAGGGTTTTGCCATCAGTCTCAGTCATTTAGGACTACTTATGCTAAATGTGCCACTAATTTATCAGTGATTGAATCCGTATCCATGCCCTCGGCCTCTGCATTGAAATTGGGGATAATCCGGTGCCGTAAAACCGGCTTGGAAACCTTGATAATATCCTTGATTTCCGGGGTAGTGCGGCCATCCAAAATCGCCAGGGCTTTAGCACCTAATACCAGATACTGTGATGCCCGGGGTCCGGCACCCCACTCAACCCATTGATTGATAAAATCAGGGGTCTTATCTTGATTAGATCGCGATTGAGAAACCAATTTTACAGCAAATTCAACCACATTGTCCGCTACCGGAACCCGGCGTACCAATTGCTGATAGGTCTTGATTTCAGCCCGGCTGATGACCTGCTTGACCCGGGTCTCTAATTCTGCAGTTGTGGCCTTGACAATTTGTTTCTCTTCCTCAAAACTGGGATAATCCACTTTTAAACTGAACATAAAGCGATCCAGCTGCGCTTCCGGTAAGGGATAGGTCCCTTCCTGTTCAATTGGATTTTGAGTTGCCAGTACAAAAAAGGGCTCTTCCAGTTGGTATGTATTCCCGGCGGCCGTGATACGATGTTCCTGCATGGCTTCCAAAAGTGCGGCCTGGGTTTTGGGCGGGGTACGATTGATCTCATCGGCCAGGATAATATTAGCAAACAACGGGCCTTTAAAAAATTTAAACAACCGTTTACCGGTGGTTTTATCTTCTTCCAGTACTTCCGTACCAGTGATATCTGAGGGCATCAGATCGGGAGTAAACTGAATACGTTTGAAATGGAGGTCCAATAATCCGGCCAGGGTGCGGATCATCAGGGTTTTGGCCAGTCCGGGGACACCGATCAACAAACAATGGCCTTGGCAGAGCAAGGCGACCAGCAGCTGATCCAGAATTTTCTGCTGTCCGATGATCACATTACCGATTTCGTTAAACAGTTTTACCCGCATTTTATGCAAATCATTTACCTGTTGGACGTCATCTTTAGCCATAATTCTCCCTTTCGGTTATTTGCGCCGGGAAGCTATTACTTTCCAGTCATAAGCGCAAGCGGATATCCGCTTTGGAACGGAAAAGCAACGCGGTTTGTTCCCTGGCTTTCGAATTAGGCCTTGACAATATTAACCGGAACAGTTACCTTTTGACTGACTGGTCGGTCAAATTAAAGTGAGGTCAAAATGCATGCCCTACCGAAAGACACCCAAAAAAAAACACAAATTATTCAGGCCGCTTTGAAAGTCTTTGCCCACCAAGGACTGGAAAAAGGCACTATCGCTGATATTGCTAAAAGTGCCGGAATTGGCAAAGGTACAGTCTATGAATACTTCAATAGCAAAGCCGATATATTCGAACATCTGATGGTTGAATATTTTGAAAATATGATGCTGGGCTGGCAGAAAATTATTGAATCAGAGCCGAATTATATCAATAAAATCACTAAATTAATCGATTATTCCTTTCTGATCTTCGAAGATATGTCTACTGAATATCAAGCCGATTTTTTTATTATCCTGGAAATTTTTCTGTATGGCTTCCGTCAACAAATGACCGGTGAACCTTCCATTGATCTGGCTAAAATAATGCGGGAACTCTATGCAATGCTTTTACCTGCAACTAAAGAAGGGATTGAGAAAGATATCCTTAAACCCATGGATCCGGAACATCTGAATTTTCTGCTCTTCGCCGCCCTGGATGGTATTGTGCTGCACTTCCTTCTGCAAAAAGAACATTATGATCACAAGCAATTATTAGACGATACCAAGCAAATTCTGTTAAATGGTATTTTAATTGAAAAATATAAATAACAGGAGTTTTGTTATGCAACGATTTGTCAGTATTAGTTTCATTATACTGATCGCCTTTAGTGGCTTAGTAGCAATTCCAGCGGGAGAACAGCTGTTGGATGAGCTCATTGGAATGATCAATCCCAAAAATTCCGAAGCCGTAATGACACAAACCATTGAAACCACTGCCGGTCAAACCCGCACTTTAACCTATAAAACCCACACAGCTAATCAGGGAGAAAAAGTGCTCATGCGTTACCTGGCTCCGGCCCGGGTCCGGGGTAATGCCCTGTTGATGACCGATCACTCCAATAACATCTGGATGTACAATCGCCGTACACGGCGGGTGCGTAAATTGGCGACCCATGCCAAACGACAAAGTTTTGAAGGCTCTGATTTTACTTATGAAGATCTGGGGTCCGGCGACGTTTGGGAAAAAGATTACCAGCCGGAAACAGACGGAATAGCTGCAAAAAGAGGTCAAAAATGCATCAAGCTGGTCTTGAAAGCCAAAACCGAAAAAGTTACCTACCCGAAATTGATCTGCTGGCTCAGGAACTCCGATCACTTCCCTATTCAGATTGACTATTATAATGCTGATGAGGAACTCCTCAAATCCCTTTCTTTAAAGGAGATCAAAGAGATCGAGGGGGTCCTGACCCCTATGAAAATGGTGATGTACAATCACCAGGACAATTCCCAAACCAGCATGGCATATGAAAATATCACCTATAACGTCCACTTCAAGGCTAATTTTTTCAGTGAAAGAAATTTGAGACACTAAGGGAGATGCAAACGAATGCAATTAAAATAACAGGAGGATTTATGCAGCGGTTGATCAAAGTGATATTGGGATTGATGATCCTGCTGAGTATCGCCCCGGCCAAGGTAAACTGGTATGGATATTATGAGGGCGAAGGCGATTATTTCTCCCTGCCCACCAATCAGTTCTATATGGGGTACAACAAATTTCGTTTGGACATGAACACCTCCCCCTCCGACCATATCCGCATCGCTGGTGATATTATTTATAGGCAATATAATGGCCAAACCACTTTTAATTTTATGGATTTTATGGACAAACAGTATTATCCGGTTATCACTCAGGCAACCACTACTGACACGCTCAGTTATTACCCCTACAGCTTTACCGATACCTTATTTTTCGATAATGTATTCCTGGAATTCCATCATTCCCGGTTTGATTTGATCATTGGGCGTCAGCAAATTCCTTCCGGTGTAGGGTATGCCTGGAATCCGACCGACCTTTTTAATGAGAAAGATATTTTCGATCCCACCTATGAGAATCCGGGGGTCGATGCCCTGCAGCTGCGCATTCCTTTTGGCACAAAATTATATTTAACCACAATCCTGCAGCCAGCCGGGCACTGGCAGACTACCACTCAGTATTACGAAATAAAAACCTGGCTGTCTCGCTTCGACCTGTCCATACTCTACGGAAAACAAAACGATATCCAATCTTCTTCTCATCCCCGTTATCTTATTCAAACCAGCTTTCTGCCCCGCGATATGTACGGATTGACCCTGGAGGGTGAATTATTCGGTTTGGGGGTGCGTACGGAAATAGCTGCTAATCGGCTGAACTATGACAATGATAATCTCCAATATGAATATATCCTGGGGGGTGATTACACCTTTAAAAACGCCCTCTACCTGTTGGGTGAATATTACCATAATGACTTTGGTGTAGCTCCCGAAAATACCGAGTTCATTGATTTTGTGAAATACTATAATTGGGAACGCAAAAGTCTCCATCAGAATTATTTTTTCGGCTTGGCCCGCTATCCGCTCACCGATTTAACGGAAGCCTCATTATTCTCAATAATCAATCTTGATGATCAAAGTGTGGTGTTGAATCCGCAACTCGTCTATCGGATTTATCAGGATGTGGAAATCACCTTGATGGGCAATCTGTTTCTCGGCTCCGCAAAAAAGGAATTCGGTTATCAGGATTATGGTGGCCGGATCCGGCTGCGGGCCTATTTTTAATCGCTTGGACAAAATGATTAACGACAACGAATACTTGGGCTATAAAAGGAGGTTGTATGCGGAAAAAATTATTGCTTAGAATTGCCACCTGGGCGGCGGACCGGACCGGGTGGATGATAGCCATCATTGTTGTACTCACTCTGGTCGCTGGTATCCTGGCGGAACATATTGAGATCAACATGAACCTGACCGGTCTCTTACCGGAAGAGCATCCCATGGCCAAAGAATTCGAGCGTATTTTTGAGGAATTCAATGGCGCCAATACCGTTTTTCTGGTTGTGCAGGGAGAACCGCAAAAAATGATCGAATTTGCCAATCATATTGGCCCGCAAATCAAAAACCTCGAAACCTGGATCGAGCAAAATGGTTCTGCAAAAGTCCAAAAACAGCACCAACGGACCATGCAGAAAGTAGCGTCTGGCGAAACTGATTATATGGGGCAATATTTTGATCGTGTGGATGAGAAACTACCGGTGGAATTCATGCGGGATCACGGCATTATGCTGATGAAAAGATCCGATCTGAAAAATACCGCGCAAGTCTTTACCGATCCCAATTTTTTACCCTTGCTGACCAACCTGAATAACAGTCTGGAACAGGAATATATTCAGTCTGAAGAAAAAATATCCACGATCCAGCAAGAGCGTTCGGCTGTCCGCTTTTTGGACGGTATCGAAACCTGGGTTAACCAGACCCGGGATGCGCTCTACCAGGGCGATCACCTGGCTCAGAAAGCAGCGACGGCAGCCGATGCAGTTGGCATTGGTAATCCCTACCTGTTTTCACCGGATCGGTCCATGTTACTGATCATGGTGGAACCGACCTTCTCGATCCTCAATATGGACTTTGTCATGCCCGCCATCAATGGTTTGGAAGAGCTGGTCAAAACCGAGGCCGCCAAATATAAACTGGAAGCCGGATTGACCGGCGGGGCAGTTCTGAGTCGGGACGAAATGGTGGCCGGTACTGAGGATTCCATGTTTTTAACGCTGCTGGCTTTGATTGCCGTAGTCATCCTGTTTATTGTGACCTTTCGTATGGTCAGTGCTCCGGTCCTGGCTTTGATTAATCTGATGATCGGCATTGTCTGGGCCATGGGCGTTTCCTATCTGCTGGTGCACACCCTCAATCTGTTTACCCTGATGGTCTCGGTTATTCTGGTCGGACTGGGGATTGATTTCTCGATCCATATCATCTCCGTGTTTTCCGAACTGGTTTATAAAAAAGTGCCCCCCCGGGAAGCCATCCGGATGACATTACAAAAAGTGGGGACCGGCATTATCACCGGTGCGTTCACCACAGCGGCTGCCTTTCTGACGCTTTATATCGGCCGCAGTTCCGGGATGAAAGAGTTGGGCCTGGTGACAGGTATGGGCCTGCTGACCATTATGCTCTCCACACTCCTGACCCTGCCCACGCTGCTGATGTTACGCTCACGATACCGGCGCTGGCGCGGCAAAGCAGTAGCCCGGTTCAAAGATGTCTCCTATCGTTCCGTAGGCAATCTGGCCCAGAATATTTTTTCTCGCTGGCGACTTTCCCTGGTGAGCTTGCTCATTGTGACTATATTCCTCGGGATCATGGTCACCCGGGTCAGTTTTGATTATAATTATCTGAATATGGAGCCCAAAGGACTGGAATCGATCAAATTGCATGAAAAAATTATTGACAAATACAACATGTCCTCCGACGCCACCCGCCTGACCGCTTCCTCCTTGCCGGAAAATTACCGTTTCACCCAGGAAGCCAAAGAGAAATCCAGTGTCAGCTATGTGGAATCCCTGACCGATTATCTGCCACCCGAAAACAAACAGATTGCCCGCCGCCCCACAGTGGATTCCCTGCACAACATTATGCAAAATAAAGCAATTCAAACGAAAATAACCCCACGGGAATGGCGTCAAATCCTGGATGAGATGTTCCGGCTGGAAGCCAACATCATTGAGATCCAGGACATGGCTTTCATCGGTGGCCAGGACATGGTGGATGATAAAGCCGCCCGCCTGGTCGGCGATGCCAATATCGCCCGCTCCATGATGGATCTGAATGATCTGGTGTCACAGTCCACAGTTGCTGAGGCCCACCAACGACTACAGGATATTATCAAAATGCTGGCCCGGGCACAGAAAGATCAAAATAATCAGAACCTGAAACAGGATATTCAGGCGATAAAAACAGATGCAAAAACACTGGCTGCCAAATTCAAAAAACTTCCTCAAAATGAAAAGCAAGCCGAGTTGCGCCGCCTGCAACGTCAGCTCACCCAAATCGGGGAGTACAAAGCCGTCCGCGGCCGCTTATCCGATTTTATCAACCAGATGGAACAGGAACCAGTAGATCTGACACGGTTCTCTGCTTTTAACCAGGCCTTTGGTAAAACCTATCAAAAACTGGTTCTGAACATGGCAGACACCAGCCAAATAACAATGGCCAGCTTGCCCGCTTTTGTCAAAGACAAATATATCAGTAAAAATGGTGAATTGTTTCTGATCACAGTCTATCCTAAAGGCGACATCTGGAACATCAAATACCTGGAGCAGTTTACCGAACAGACCCGGGAGATCACCCATCATATTGCCGGCACACCGCCGATGTTCTATGTGTTGATCAAAATCATCGGTCGCGATGGGCGCAATGCCGCTGTCCTGACGCTGATCGTGGTCTTTTTGCTCTTATTGGCGGATTTTAAATCTTTCAGTCAGGCGCTGCTGGCTATGGTTCCCCTGATCACCGGTTTTGTCTGGATGCTGGGTATTATGGGACTCACCGGGGTACAAATGACTCTGGTCAATATTATGGCCCTGCCCCTGATTCTGGGGATTGGGATTGATGACGGCGTACATCTCTTACACCGTTACCGTATTGAAGGTAAAGGCGCGATCAAAGCAGTTTACCGCTCTACCGGCAAGGCCATTACCATTACTTCACTGACCACCATGCTGGCCTTTGGGTCGCTGGTCTTTGCCCGCTACCGGGGCTATGGCAGTTTGGGGATTGCGCTGTTTATCGGCGTGGGTGCCTGTCTGCTGACCTCAATCCTGATCCTGCCGGCTATTCTGGGGATGACGGAAAAATAATTGTCTAAAACATCACCCAATATGGCCCACCTGGGGGATTAAGGGGGTTGACAGTATCGATAATGATGCCAAAAGGTACGGATAACCTGACACCCGCCGCAAAAAAATAGTAAGAACACGAGCCGCTGAAGCACCTCGCTTAAGCGGCCAAGCATCATGAATGGCGCTAGGCAGCTATGACAGGGTGCTTTAGCGCTTGTCCTGTAGGAAAGTATGACCGTATCAGGATCCTTTACGAAATTAAGCGAGGTCATTGATGGCTGCGCTTGCTCATTCGCTGGTCAGCGCTACCCGCCGCAACAGCTGGGCATTCAGGGCCACGATCACAGTGCTCAGCGACATGACCAGCGCGCCGATGGCCACCGGCATCAGAAATCCAATCGGGGCGAGTACGCCCGCAGCCAAGGGAATGGCAATGATATTGTAGCCGGCCGCCCACCAGAGATTTTGCACCATTTTGCGGTAGCTGGCCTGGCTGATCTTGAGAATATTCAGAATATCAGCCGGATTATTTTTCACCAGGATGATATCCGCGGATTCCACGGCTACATCGGTTCCGCTGCCAATCGCAATGCCGATATCAGCGCGTACCAGGGCCGGGGCGTCGTTCACCCCATCCCCCACCATGGCAACTCTCTTTCCCTGGGACTGAATATCAGCAACCGTTTTGTCCTTATCCTGCGGCAATACTTCTGCAAAATAGCGATCAATATTTAATTCCTGGGCGACAGCGGCTGCGACCGGTTCACTATCGCCGGTCAGCATGGCCACTTCGATCTGCTGCTTCTGCAGCTGTTTTACAACCCGATAACTCTGCGCCCGGATTTCATCGGCAATGGCAAAGGCAGCCAAAGGTTTTTTATTGCGGATCAGGTATACGACTGACTGCCCTTTTTTTCCGGCCCGGGATCTAAAATCCGCAAAATGAGCAGCCAGATCCAGCGCCAGTTTTTCCAGAAGTCCCGGACCGCCGACATAAAACTTATCCTCTTTATATTCAGCACTTACCCCCCGCCCTTTAAGTGCTGTAAAATTTTTGAATTGCGGAATATCCAGTTGTTTTTCATCCGCGGCTTTACGGATTGCTTTGGCCATCAGATGCTCGGAATCCCGTTCCACAGCTGCTGCCCAGGCCAAAGCTTGCTCAGCAGTGATATCCGGAGCTGTTTCTAAATCAATAACTTTATGTTCACCTTTGGTCAAGGTACCTGTCTTATCAAACATAACCGTATCAATCTGACGGGCCTGCTCTGCAGCCAGCCGGTCGCGCAGCAGAATACCATGCTGAGCGGCCACCGAAGTGGTAATCGCGACTACTAATGGGATCGCCAGGCCCAGGGCATGGGGGCAGGCAATCACCAGCACGGTTACCACCCGCTTCAGCACCTCCAGCTCCAGCCCGACAAAAAGGATCCAGATCACTGCGGTCAGCGCAGCAGCTCCCAGGGCGGCATAGAACAGCCAGCCAGCGGCTTTGTCAGCCATGACCTGAGTATCAGATTTACTTTTTTGCGCTTCATCCACCAGGTGCATAATCTTGGACAAAGTACTGCTTTCGCCGGAATGAGTGACCTTTACCCGCAGGCTACCCTCTCCGTTAACAGTTCCGCCGATCACTTCATCACCTTTGGTCTTTTGCACGGGCTTGGATTCGCCGGTGAGCATGGCTTCATTCACAGCCGATTCGCCCCTGATCACTTCCCCGTCGGCAGCAATGCTTTCCCCCGGACGCACCAAAAAGAGATCACCCTGCTCAAGTGCATTGACCGGCACTTTCTCAGTGCTTCCGTCCGCCTTAATCCGCTCGGCTTCATCAGGCAGCAGCTGCGCCAATTGATCCAGCGCACCCGAGGCCTGCCGGATACTGCGCATCTCCATCCAATGCCCCAGCAACATCACATCAATCAGGGTAACCAATTCCCAGAAAAAACTCCGTCCTAGTGAAAATAACAAGGCTGCCAGACTGTATACAAAAGCAACACTGATGGCCAAAGAGATAAGGGTCATCATACCCGGCTGACGCTTTTGCAGTTCACCGGCTGCCATCTTCAGAAACGGTATTCCGCCGATTACAAATATCACTATTGACAATAGCGGCGTGATCCAGGCACTGCCCGGAAACTGAATTCCCTCGTAATTGAACCAGCCCTGTATTGTGGGACTGCAGAGGATCACCGGAATACTCAGAACCAGACAAATCCAGAAGCGGTTCCGAAACATACGCTCATGCCCGCGATGGCCATGACTCTTATGCTGATGTTGTTTCTGATTATCATGCCCGCTATTGTTGTGTTTCAGCATGTTTAATTCCTCCCTAGAGATAACAGTTTATCTCTAAATAAAATATTCAATCGCCGCCAAAAAACCACCGGTAACCAGCCCTACGGAAAAATTGTCATCAATACCCCAGGAAAACAATTCCACCAGCATGGCGACTGAAGCGCCTATTAGGACATAGACTAGCGGAATCTGAAAAATGAGGTACATAACAAACCCGGCCCACAAAGAACCACATAAAAAGCCCAGCGACCCCTCCAGGGTCCGGTTTTTAACCAGTTTATTGTGCCCGTATTTTAATCCGTAGAACTTGCCCAGGAGATCACCCATGATCATGAAACTTAAGCATAAATAGGCGATCACAGTGGGGAAAACCAGAAAAACAATGAACAGGGAGACCAGGAAAGCGGTAATAGACGAAAATTGCTGGCTTTCCTTTCTTTTAAATAATTGCCGTAACTGGTATTTAGAGAAAATCCGGAAAAAATCCAGGCTGATAAAAACCAGGGTAACCAGCCCTAAAACCATGAGGAGCATGGATTTTCCAAAATACTGATTGATCGGAATAAACAAAAAGGCCAGCGGACGGGCCAGCATCCGCCAGGTTTTTATATCAATTCCCCTGTCTAACCAAAAAAAGCGCTGTTTTACAGCCAGATAGATAAACATCCCCAAAAACAATAAAGATGTAACCACCAGTCCGATTGCTTTTACAGAATAATCAATAATCAGGGGTATTACACTCGAAGTGAATGAAAAAGCGATCAATCCACACGCCACCACATTGCGGGTGGCCAGGAAAGTCAACAGAACCAATACGATCAAGATAATATAAAAATTAAGGGTAAATAAACCGATACTCATAAGCATTAATCCGCTTTGGTTACAATCGGTTCCTGATGGGTGAATCTCCGGAAAAGTAAGGGTACATTCATCAATAAAATAAAAACAGAGACCGCAAAAAGCCCGACCATCACATACCAGGGATGCCCGCCGATCTTTAGATAACGGGTTATCTCTACACTGCGGAACTGGTTAACGATTAAAGTCAGAAAGGGCGTAATGGTCACAAAAGCGATGGGGGTCAGCTGTCCGACCGGATACTTCCGGTTCCGGAAAAACAGCATAGCGATCGTAAATCCAAGCAGGACAGAAACAAAAAATTCAACCGGAATAAAGAAAAAATAAACCCCGATGGAAGTGGCAATGCCACCCCCGCCTTTAAAATTAAAAAACAAAGGTTTGCAATGTCCCAGAATGGCAGCGATACCGACCGCAAATAAAGCCAGATAATGGGCTGGCGCTTGGTCTGTAAAGACCAGCTGCCTGGCCAGAAGCATGGGAACCACGGCTTTGGATATATCCAGAAAAAATACAAACGCCGCCCATCCTTTGCCAACATTTCGGCCAATATTAGCGGTTCCCGGATTGCGGGTGTCCAGAGCGCGAATATCAATCCCTTTACTTCCGGCGATCAAAATGGCGTAATTGACACTGCCCAATAGGTAAGCCAGAAACAGAAATACTACTAAATACAGAATAAACATACCTTCTTCTCCTTTAATAACCTGAAAAATTAGCCTGGTTTCAGCTAAGTTAAAAAGAATAATTTATTCTGCAATCCTCTCTCGTACTCCATATCTCACTATGGCACTTAGTATCAGATTGCCACGATCAAGGGGTCATATCTCTCTGAGAACCTTGATTGAACTTAATCTAATTGTTTTGCAGCTGACCGACCTTAGTAGCAACCAAATATTAATTCTGTTCAATAAAACCATCCGTTATTTCCAAAACAAGCGGAGTAATCCAACCCTATTTTCATGCATTAGCAGATTAATATTCTTTGATAATCACTTGGATTTGGTCTTTTAATAATTCCTTAAAAGTCTGTGCATCAGCAGGTTTCCCTTCATACAGACCATAATGGATCGGAATGGCGACCTTTGCCTGTACGTCTTTGGCGGCTGCCGCGGCTTGTTCAACACTATCCATGGTATAGGTTTGACCTAAAGGCAACAGGGCAATGTCACAGTCAATGCTTTTCATTTCCGGAATACGCTCGGTATCACCCGCATGATAAATTGTTACATCACCGACCGTGATAACATATCCCAGATATTGCTTACTTTTGGGATGAAAACGGGTCTTCTTAATATTATAAGCCGGTACGGCGTGAATAGAAAAACCGGCTACCTCTTTTTGATCGCCGGCCTGCATCAGAACCCGCTCGGCAACTACAAAGTCCTGCACAGATTTGCGACAGGATTGCGGGGCAATCAAAATCGTTTGCGGAGTCAGAATTTTCTGAATATCCTGGGGCGAAAGGTGGTCCCCGTGATCATGGGTGATCAGCAGCAGATCGGCACTATCGCTGGCTGATAATTTGTAGGGATCAAAATAGATCCTTCGCTCAGCATATTTAATTTTTATTCCGGACTGACCCAGCCAGCTGATGTTTTCATGGGCAAATTTTAACATTTCAGACTCCTTTTTTTGCGCATAAACCAAACATGACAGTCCTATGATAATTATTAATAAACGAAAGCTAATTCTATAAATTCTCATAAGCGACCTCCCTATATCTTAATAAAGGAAATTTTTGGCAGGTATACATCCATTACCAATTTAAGATTACCGAATTTAGACCAGAAGTGCAATTGATAAAGTTTCCTGTACTGACTCTCTGCGAAGAGTTGATCCCTTGCGGAAGCCGGATAAATGAATTGAATCTTTATCAGGATTATTGTAATGTTCATTGTAATAGAAATAAAGGTGGTACTATGAAGAAATACTGGATTGTGACCGAGGAACCCTTGGCCGGATACTCTTATACCAATATTCTCCGGTTATTGTGGCAGAATGGCTTTGAGATCCACCCCCAGTACTGGCTGCGCTTCCTTTACGCTCTGGGCTTAAGCAGTCTATGTCTGCCCCTGCGGCTGATAGAATATTTACGTTTCGACAAAAAAATCAAAGGCACACGAATTCATCAAGACCCCATTTTCATTATTGGTCACTACCGGACCGGTTCAACCTATCTGATAACCCTGCTTTCCTTAGATAAGACCCGCGGATATGTTTCCAATGTTGAGGCCTATTTGCCGCACATCTTTCTCGCTTTTCCTAAATTTACAGAAGGACTGATCAATTTCTCCCTGCCCGAACAGCGGCCCATGGATAATGTGATCATGGGTGCTTCTGAGCCAACCGAAGAAGAATATTCTGTGGGCGCTTATGAGAAACAGGCCTTCTATAATGGGTTTATTTTTCCGAAATATTTTAAACGCTATTCCAAGTATAATTCCTTTGATGCCTGTCCCCCACGTGATCTGAAAAAATGGCAGCAACGCTACTATTATTTGGTCCAAAAAATGAGCCTGAAGTATCAAGGAAAACAACTTTTTCTGAAAAATCCGGCCAACTCCTACCGGATAAAACACCTTCTGGACATGTTTCCCCATGCAAAATTCATACATCTTTACCGCAATCCCTATGATCTATTTATGTCCACGCTAAAATTCTACCGCGAAGTCTTTGCCATCTATGCTTTACAATGCTGGTCTGATGAAAAAATGCAGCAGGGTATTCTGGATAATTACATTGAAATGTACCAAAAAATAGATGCCACCTGTTCCCTGATACCGGCTAACAATATCATTGATATCGCTTATGAAAATTTCATTAAAAACCCGCTGCACCAATTGCGACGAATATACCAGGAACTGAATCTGACCGGTTTTGCGCAATCCGAAGCGGATTTCAGTCAATATATTGAAGCCCAGAAAAATTACACACCCAACCGGCATCTCTTAACCAATGGGATCATTGCCAAAGTAAACCATCATTGGAACTTTACTTTTGACCGTTTCGGATATCAGAAACTGAAGCCGAATCTGGCCAAGCCCGAACCCCATATTTTATCAATACCTTAAACAATAAGAATTTAAAGCCCTGTCTGCATACGATAATGGTAATTCTGTTATTTGGGTATCAGTTGCCAGTGTGATCAGATCTTGACTAGATAAGTCCGATTAAATTCTCTGATGACAGCTATAAATTCCTGCGGCAGCCGATTGTAAGTTTCCCTCTGGATTTGCGACGGTATTTTCTGATAATAGGCCTGGGCAATACCACCGGTGATACTGCCCATAGTATCGGCATCTCCCCCCAGAGAGATGGATATCCGAATCGCATCTTCAAAGTCCCGGGCATCCAGAAATGCACTGATAGCTGCGGGAACCGTTTTTTGGCAGGAGACATAAAACCGGTAGCGGGGCCGGATGTCAGCACTGCTTCGTTCTAAATCATAGCCGAACTTATCTGTCAAATGTTGTTTGAGCTTGGTTTTGGGGATGCCCTGCCGGGCCAGATAGACAGCCAGGGCTGTGGCCTGCGCGCCTTTAATACCTTCCGGATGATCGTGGGTAACGGCAGCTGTTTTTTCGGCTTCTGCCAGCACCTTTTCTTCCGAATCAAAGGCAAAACCCACCGGACTGACTCGCATGGCAGCGCCATTACCCCAACTGTGATAGGGCTGAAGGTCGGAACGTTGCAGCCACTGTTTAAACAGACCCCCGTAACCCGCATTCGGATATTGTCGGCCATACTGTTTTATTGTTTTCCCGTAATCTTGGTTATGCAGCACTGCATCAGCCACGGCAACCGTCAAAACAGTATCATCGGTGTAGCAACTGGCTGGTGAATAGAGTCTGAAATTGTATTCTTTGGTGGGCTGGTGTTCATACACCGAACCAATAATATCACCCGCAATAGCGCCTAGCATTTAGTTATGACAACACTGTATTTATAAGATAAAATTTACAACGCGCATAAAAACGGATGCAGATCGCTGACCGACCCATTTTTTTTGAATATTTCCCTGTCGGTCAATTAAAAAGGTCGTCGGAATAGCGCGGATTCCGCCGTACTGGTTGGCCAGTTCTTGCATATATTTTTCATCGCCGGTTAAAACAGGATAATTGATCTGGTATTTTTTGACAAATTCACTGATCTCGGCGGCACTGCCCGAGGCTACCGTGATCCCGAGGATCTCCAGGCCTTGATCCCGATGATCTTGATACATCTGAATCAGATCCGGAATTTCGGCTTTACAGGGACCACACCAAGTCGCCCAAAAATTTAATATAACCACTTTGCCTCTAAACTGCGCCAGGGTGACCTCTTCACCATCCAGTGCAATCAAGGTGAAATCCGGCGCTTTTTTTGCCGTGCTGTCGGGCACGGATGTGGACTGGGCTGGATTCGTCTGCTTCTCTACCCTCTGATCTTTCTTTTTCGGTTGCGGATCTGACCGACCACAGCGTGGAAAGACCAGGGTGGCAATAGTTGATAACACCAGCGCTGTAGCCAGATATTTTTTAACTTTCTCCATACGTATATAATCCTAACTTTTATTGTAAGGCTGCTTTCATTTTTTTTATAAATTCTTCTGGTTCCACAAAACCTAATATTCTTAATGCCGGTTGCGGCTCACCCTGTGGATTAATAAAAATAATGGTCGGCACTCCCTTAACATTAAATTGCTTTCTAAGTTTGTCTATTTCCGCTGACATACCACCGGTAATATCAACTTTAAAGAGGACAAATTGCCGGGACATTTGGACTACTTGCTGATCCTGAAAAGTAATCTCCTCCAATTCTTTACAGGGAATGCACCAATCGGCATAAAAATCTAAAATAATCGGTTTGTTTTGGGCGATAGCCGTCTGAAATTGAGTTTCCGCATAGGATTGCCATGGTATTTTTTCGGCCGGTTTGGCAGTGGGTTTTAATGACCAGGTACCGGTAATAATCGCTGCAATGGCAATCAACTGTTTAACTATCACAAAGCCGCGTGCATTTTGACCGGCCCGATTAAGCACGATCAGGTAAGCGCCGGCGCTAATCAAATAACCGGGAAACAGATATTGAAAAATATTACCGGGGATGAAAGGCGCCAGAAAATAGAGGGCCATCCCGACCAGGATAAAACCAAAAATGATGCGCACCCCCACCATCCATTCGCCGGCACCGGGCAGATGGTCAATCTGACTGGAAAAGAAGGCCAGAAAGATAAACGGCAGGCCCAGTCCCAGGGATAGCGTGAAAAACATAGAGAATCCAATCAAAGGGTTACCCGTCGTCGCCACATAGGTTAATAATCCGATCACAAAGGGACCAATACAGGGGGCAGCCACTATCCCTATACTCAATCCCATTAATAAGGCCCCCAGATAACCGCGTCGACTGCCCCCTCCCATACGGGTCAGAAAGGCGGGTAAACCGAATTCATACACCCCAAACATACTTAAAGCCAATAAGATCAGGATAGTGGCAATGAAAATTAATACAATCGGATTGGCTAAGAAGGATCCTAAAAGACTGCCCGAAAGGGCCGCCACGGTCCCCAATATTGAATTAGTGATCGCTATACCAAGCACATATAGTAGTGCCAGGCTGAGACGTTTGCCCTTATTCCCAACAGCCTGTCCACCAAAATAACTCATGGTAACCGGAATGAGAGGATAAATGCAGGGGGTCAGGTTTAGGGCCAAGCCACCTAAAAAAACCATTATAAAGGTTAAAAATATACCCTTTTGGGCAAAAGAAGTGGCTACATCCAGGCCGGTCTTTTCGGTAACCTGCTGATTAATATCCAATTCTGAAAAATATTGTTGGTTACGAAATTCCACGCTTTGATCAGGTGTCAGCACCGGTATAGCCAGTTGAAAATTTTCTTCCTGAGGCGCCAGGCAAGAGATATCATTACAGGCCTGAAAATAAAGACTGCCCCCTAATATTACGGTGTCCTGCGCCGATTCTGTTAACTGCCCCTGAATTAGAATGATCAACCTCTCACTGAAAAGCGCCAGGGACTCATCAAAGTAATCCAGATCTTTAAGTTCATGGGGTGGAAAATGGATTTGGGCGATCCGGTAATCGACAGATTCGTGGATCCGCAGTTCAGTGGGCACAGAAAATTCATCCGTGGGTTCATGGGAATTGATATGCCAGGAATCCTGGATATCCACCTTGATCGCTATCTTAAAATGCTCACCCGGATAGACTCCATTGGTAGATAAATAGGGTTCAACATCCAATACGTTAACCCTCCCCTGACCGAACAGCACCACCAAGGATATCACTAACCCCAATTCAAACTGCCGTAAAATTTTTTTCATTCTTTTTCCTGTGATTTAAATATGCTTTCTTACCTTCCGTGTTAACAAAGATCTAATGTTGCTTATTTTGAGAATAATCTTCCCCAGAAACTCATTTTGCTCCGGATTCGTTTGCGGATTGCAGGCACTTTTACCAAGGCTTCTTCCCTTCCGGCTTTTATAAATTCCTGATAACGTAAAAATTCACTCCAATGGGCATTTTTTAAATTGGGGGCTAGGGCAATATCTGCCATCTGAAGTTGATAATGATTCAGATATAACCCCTTAATACTTTGCATGCGGGACAGGATATCTATAACATTGGGCTCTTTCAGTTTCTTAAGATAACGCATCGCCGCCGACACCCCGATAACCACTTGGGCACCCATTTCTCTGACAAAATCCACGGGAACCGGATGACTAACACCACCGTCGGTTATCAACTTGCCATCCTGTGCTTCGGGAGGGATAAAGCCGGGCAAAGCAGCCGATCTGTAAACCGCTTTCCGTATATCACCTTGCTTAAAAACAAGCGGTTCGCCTGAATTTAAATCCGTGGCCAATACACATAAAGGGATCTCCGTATCCTGAATATTGCCTGCATCCAACAGAGAGTTGATTGCCTCCTTTAAGCGGTCTTTTTTCAAAATACCGGTTCGGGAAGCAGCGATATTGAGAATAACTCTTTCGGCAATGGTACGGGTAAAATTACTTAACACAGAGGGGTTTTCATGTTGACCTGGAATGATATTCTTCAATCCCAAGGATTTATAATCATTACTGTCTAAAAACTGCTTTAACTTATAACCGATGAAAGCACTATCCGGGTGCTGGGCATACATAGCGCCGACAATAGCCCCCATTGAAGTGCCACCGATTATGTCGATGGGAATATTCTTTTCTTCAAAGATCTGTAAGACGCCAATATGAGCAAGTCCTCTTGCTCCGCCTCCCCCTAAGGCAATTCCTACTTTTGGCTGCATTTCTAATTCCTTGGATTTAGCTGATCTTTATTCGTTACATAGACCCGGAGCATGGGGATATTTTGCTTGGGCCGATTCCGTTTGTCCCGATCCACCTGTGCAATTTTTCGGACTACATCCAGCCCCTCGATGACATGCCCAAATACCGTATAACCCATAGAATCCAGACCGGGTTGTGGTTCCACACATATGTAAAATTGACTGCCACTGGAACGTCGCTGAGGATTAATGGTATCCGCTTTGCGGGCTGCGGCTACTGCCCCACGCCTATGGCGCCGACCGAACTCTGCCTGGATGGTATAACCCGGTCCACCGGTACCGTCATTGCCGGGGTCATCATCCCGGCTATAAATATCACCACCCTGAATTATAAAGCCAGGAATTACCCTGTGAAACAAGGTACTGTCATAATAACCATAACCAGCCAGCTTTTTGAAATTCATGGCGTGTAAAGGCGCTACATTGCTATAAAATTCAAAAACAATACGTCCGTATTCAGTTTCAATGACCGCAACCTCATTAGGATTAACCCGTTGATCGGACAACTTCTGAACCTGTTGATTGATTTGACGGATCGCAGCCGGATCCAAGGTCTGGGCTTCCGCCAGATATAGCATACTACCGATAAAAATCATATCCCGAATGATTTTCATGATAACCTCTAAATATGAATTAAAGTGCCGGGTTTATGCTGATAGGCTAGCTCTAGTTTATATTGGGCGGCCCATTTTTGGGCGTGTTCGCTAAATAGTCCGTTAACAATATCGGGCAAATTATTTTCCTCACTAAGATGTCCTAAAATCAAATGTAACATTTTCTCGTTGGAACTCAATCGCCGCAGCAGATCCAGTGATTGGCTGTTGGAAAGATGCCCCATCCGGCTTTTAATACGTTGTTTGACTGATAAGGGATAGGATCCGTTAATTAACATTTCCGTATCGTGATTTGCTTCTAAAAAAAGGAGATTCAAATCTGTCAACTGATAGAGAACTGACTGCCGCACCTCTCCGATATCGGTCAGGATGCCGATGCGTTTATTTTCGGCGCTGACCACCATACCGATGGGATCCTGAGCATCATGGGGAATATGGAATGTTTTTATCCGCAAGTCCCCAATCTGAATCATATCGCCGGTCACAAAATGCCGCATTTCAATATTCTTTTTTATCTTATCATCGATAACAGCCGCTGTTCTTTCCGTCACGTAGACCGGAATCTTGTATCTTCGGGCAAAAGTGCCCACTCCCCGGGTATGATCGGTGTGCTCGTGGGTTATCAAAATAGCCGCAACGCTGTCCGGCAAAAGACCCGCCTGTTCAAATCGCTCCCGCAAATTTTTTACACTGAATCCCTGATCAATCAGAATCGAGGTGGTCTGGCTTTGAATAAAGGTGCTGTTGCCTTTACTACCGCTCCCTAAATTACAGAAAATCATTTCCCGGTACGTCCCCTTATGGTAAGCGGAACTTTGGCCTGACATTGAGGACAGTCCTGGGGCCCAAAGGTGGGAATTTCCATTTTTACCAGGGGAAAATAATCCGTGCCGAAATCTTTCTTTTCCCCACTGCGGTCGATGATAACACCAACCCCCATAATGATGCCCCCGGCCTCATTTACCAGATCCATCAGCTCATAAATGGAACCTCCGGTCGTAAGCACATCATCGACGATTAACACACGTTCTCCGGATTTGATTTCAAAGCCCCGTCGTAAGAGCAATTTCCCCTCACTTCTTTCCGCAAAAATACTGCGTGTTGTCAAAGCCCGAGCCACACTATGACTGATGATAATGCCACCAGTGGCCGCGCCCACAACCACATGAGGTTTGGCTTTTTGAAACTGATCGGCGATTGCATTGCATAATTTATCGGATAATTTAGGGTATTTGAGCAGCTGAAACTTTTCCACATAAGTATCACTATGTAACCCCGAGGTTAATTTGAAATGACCTTTCAGAACGGCTCCGCACTCTTTAAAGATATCAACATAGGATTCCTTTGTCATGACTAACCTTCTTTCTTAAATAAATTTGCATAGTGTTTAGCGGCCTGCTGGATATTTCCCGGGAATTCTTGACCGGGTGCAAAAATGATACTGCGTGAAACATTGATCAAGCCGGCACCGCATAATTGACAGGCTTGCACAGCGGTTTCTACCGCCCCCCCCTGCCGGCCCACGCCGGGTATCAAAAAGGGCAGCTGCGGAAATTTACGGCGTATCTCCATTAATTGTTCCGGCTGCGTAGCACCCATGACCAGCCCCAGGTTACCAGTTGTATTCAACTGATCCACCAGTTGGGCGGTTTTAATATACAACCAAGGTTCACCGTGCTGCTGTAATTCCTGTCCGGAAGGATTCGAGGTCACACATAATACAAAAGCACCTCTGTCGGGATCCTCGATAAAGGGCTTGATGGAATCAGATCCCAAATAAGGACTAATGGTCACCGCATCAAAATTAAGATGATCAAACAGCGCTTTCGCATAAAAACGCGCACTGTTTCCAATATCGCCTCGCTTGGCATCTCCCAGTTTCAGGATGCCCGGGGGCACATCAGCCAATAACCGCTCCAGAACCTGCCAGCCCCGGTGACCCCAGATTTCGAAGAAAGCCAGATTAAATTTATAAGCTGGCGTAAATTCTTGCGTCACCTTGATAATTTCGCGACAGAATTGATAAACGCCCTGGGGTGTTCGTCCAATCTGCTGGGGAAATTTTTGCGGATCCGGGTCAATACCAACACACAAAAAGGTGTTTTTGTCATTCAAATACTGCTTGAAACGAGCTAAATAATTCATATCGCAGGAATTTATGGTTTCTCTGTATTTTAAGCAAAATAGTTTTCCCCGTAAATATTGAATTCACATTAACCGAATTACTTTTAGGTATGTTCCACCTTTTTTCTCTATGGGTTTTATTTGGAGATAAAGTATATTTATCTGTATCTTTAGCAAAGTTCAGGAACGGGTGACTCGTAATGTTTGTAGATTATGCCAAAGTATTTGTCAGAGCTGGAAGGGGTGGCAATGGAGCCGTCGCGTTCCGTCGTGAAAAACATGTCCCGAAGGGCGGACCCTCAGGAGGGAAGGGCGGCCATGGAGGCGATATTATCGTTAAAGCCGTTGCCAATCTCAACACGCTTCAGGACCTGAAATACCGTAAAAGCTATGTGGCTGGTAATGGTGAACATGGACAAGGCGCCAAAAAATCCGGCCAGGATGGCGAATCTGTAGAAATCCCCGTACCTTTGGGCACCGTGATCAAAAATGAACATAATAATCGTGTATTGGCTGATTTAACCCGCGAGGATCAAACCGTTGTTATCGCGCAAGGCGGTCGCGGTGGTTTGGGAAATGCCGCATTTACCACTGCCACCCGACAGGCCCCACGCTTTGCCCAACAGGGTGAAGCCGGTGAGGAAAAGCATTTAATTTTTGAATTAAAACTGCTTTCTGATGTCGGTCTAGTCGGATTGCCTAATTGCGGAAAGTCCACTCTGATTGCCACTCTATCCAATGCCAAACCCAAAATTGCCAGTTATCCCACCACGACCATTAGCCCCAACGTGGGAATTGTCAAATACGAAGAATATCAGAGTTTTTTAATGGTCGACGTGCCTGGGCTTATAAAAGGGGCTCATAAAGGCAAAGGCATGGGACACCGCTTCCTGCGTCATCTGGAGCGTACCCGCCTGCTCGTGTTTATGCTGGAATCGCTGGATGAGAATCCCCGGGAAACCTACCGACTTCTGAACAGTGAATTAAATCAGCATTTGCCGGCTTTTAAAACTAAAAACCGTTTGATTGTGATCTCAAAAAGTGATCTTGTTGAAGAACAAGCCCTGAAAACTATTCAGGAAATCGAAGTGCTCTATATTTCGGCGATAACCGGTGCAGGATTAAATGCTTTGATCCAAAAAATGACTCGCTTGCTAAATGAATTGAATAACTAATCTATCACCTCGGACAGGCATTCCGCTTGGTCCGGATCAACTCTTTTAAACACTTATGAAACAAAACAACCTCCTTAGGGGAATTAATCCGTCATGACTATTCAGGAACTTGCCCTCAGATTACATTCTATTAAAGGCTTGGGAATCCGGCGTGTCCTGGCACTCAAAGCCCTTTTCCCAAATATCCGTGATCTGTTTAAGGCTTCGATCCAGGATCTCTGCCGCGTACCCGGAATTGATCATAAACTGGCCCGCACAATTCTGAATGGTGGTGACCAGAATTTCATTAAGCAGCAGGACAGATGGTTATCCAACAGCGCTTTTGAATTGCTCACCATATTCGATGAGAGGTATCCGCCGCGCTTGAAGCAGATTTATGATCCGCCGTTACTGCTATTTAAAGAAGGTCGCTTTATTCAGAAAGATGTGGATGCCATTGCGATTGTAGGCACCCGCACATGTACGGAATATGGAAAAAAGATTACTGAGATGCTGGTCCGCGGTCTGGTAGACAAGGGACTTACCATCATCAGTGGTTTTGCCCGCGGGATTGATACCACCGCCCATCAGGCTGCCCTTAAATACGGGGGCCGCACAGTGGCGGTGCTGGGGAATGGGATTGACCGGGTATATCCTCCTGAAAATGGTGCCTTGCGTCAAAATATTATCAAACAGGGGGTTTATCTATCTGAGTTTCCCCTGGGAACCAAACCGGACGCAGCCCACTTCCCGCAACGCAATCGTATCATCTCCGGGTTGAGTCTGGGAACAATTGTTATCGAAGCGGGTGAAAGGAGTGGTGCGCTTTTAACGGCCTACTATGCTTTAGATCAAAATCGTGAAGTCTTCGCCATACCGGGCCGCATCACTGATAAAAAGAATATTGGAACCAATAAACTAATCCAGAAAGGGGCCAAACTGGTCACCAATGTTAACGATATCTTGACTGAAATTGAAGCAGTGCGAAAATTTCCCCGTACCGGCCAACAATTAAAAATTGATTTTCAATTTGAAGGCGATGAAAAATTAATCTTTGACGCCCTGAATCGGGATCCCATGCATATTGATCACCTGTGTAGCAAAGTGGATAAAAATTCCCATGAGGTTCTTTCTCTGCTGCTCTCTTTGGAATTGAAAGGTGCTGTACAACAATATGCGGGTAAAATGTTCTCAAAAATAGGCTGAACTTATGCGTAAGTTAATCCCTTTTTCCCTGACGATCATTGCAATGCATCTTATTACCACTCCGCCTTTAGCGGCACAGGTCCGCATCTATGATCTGAAGGACTGGATCAGTTATAAAAATTGTAATTACCCTACCAGTCTCAGCGTGGGTAATGAGTATATCTATTTTGGTACCAGCGGAGGAGTGGTACCCTATCATAAGTTCGGTCGCTATTTTGAAGCACCCTATACGGTTAGCGACGGCTTGCCAGCGGATTTCATAAACGCTGTCTTATTTGATACCCAAACAAACTATATCTGGGCCGCCCATGATGATGGTATTAGCTACCTGTCACCTACTGCGGAGAGGTGGCAGACTACTTCTACTAAATCAATCCTACCGGAAAATAATCCGGTCAATCGGCTGGGTAGGGATAATCATTACATTTGGGCAGTGGCCCCGGGTGATTATGCGTTTAAGATCGACAAAACCATTGGCACCATTCTTGAACAACTAGGCACCGGAGAACTATCCAGCCATATCCACTGGGCACAGACCATGCAAGATCCTGTACCTGCGCTAGGTGATTTTTTTGCGAATTCTCCCTATCGATATGAAAACTCAGGTGTTATTATCGATGAAGAACTGCGTGAATATAATATTAATCTGTTCCATATGGATAAAAACCGCAATTTTTATGGTGGTATCTGGGGCCTGGGTCTGATTGAAGGTGATGCTCATGTTAACCAATTGAACATTCATTCCTATGGACCGCTCCGTAATTATATCAACGCTCTAACTATGGTTGACAATACGCTCTGGATGGGTGGCATGCAAAAAAGTGTCCAATCTTCCTTTACTCGTCAGGGAATATCTATTTTTAATCTAAAGCACCAGGAATGGCAATATAAAGAAAACCACTTTATTCATGAATTGGCGACCTATCAGGTCACTGAACTGGTTTCCGCGCATAACCGTATATGGGTGGGCACCACGCAAGGCTTAAGTATTTATGATCGAAATAAAGAGACCTGGAAACGGTTAGCAGTGGGTCATGGATTGAGTGACGAAATCGTCTTAACTATTGCTTTGGAAGATACAGTCGCCTGGATCGGGACCCGCCTGGGACTTAGTAAAATCTTTATTCCGCCCTACAAGGCAAAACGGGTCTATCTAACCACTGACCAGGTACACCACCGCATCAACAAAGCTAAAACCGGCCTAAAATATATCTGGCTGGCAACTGAAAACGGACTTTATGCCATCAACCGGACGACTCAGACGGTTAGTCATTTTGATTTGAACGGGAAAAAAATCGATCCTTCGGAACCAGTGGCGGCTGAATATTACATGATTGGTGGCTCCGATTCTCTGATTGTGTTCCATGCCTATAATAGTTTCCTGAAATATCACGTAAAAACACAGCGGTTTGAGTCTTTACCAAATCTACCCGTCATGACAAATATTTTTGATATAACAGTAGTAGATGATTATCTTTGGATAGGAACCGCACAAGGTGCTTTTTTAGTGCGATTAAAAGACTTCTATCAGGAACATTATACTACTGAGGATGGATTAGCCGGTAATGCGGTCTTTAAAATTATCCCTGATGGCGACATTATCTGGTTTGCCACAGATCAGGGCTTAACCCAATATCATTGGAGAAAATATGTGCATTAGGAAGGAAAAGATTATTATCTCTCTGATTTTTTTACTACTGACTTCTGTATTACAGGCCCAGTTTGGCCTGTGGGGCGACGAAGAAAAACAAGAGAGTGATAAACCATCTTTTTACTACAATATAAACATATCCCCGATTAAAGGACGTGATTCCGTTCGCCTGCAAATCGTGCTAAAAGTCCCTTTCCAAGCAGTCCAATTCCTGAAAAAGGGATACGGTAAATTTACCGCTACCTATGAAGCCTCTGTGCTGCTGCTTAACGACGATGAAGAACAAGTAGCCTCTAAAATATGGAAACAACGGTTACAAACCGAGGATTATCGTGAAACCATCTCTCATGAGCATTTTGACATCAATAAAATCGAATATCTCATGGTACCCGACAAGTATACCTTAACCCTAGGTATCCGTGATATGGATACTAAAAAAAGCAGCTATAAGGATGAGGAAATCGATCTGCATGATTACTATGAAAAATCGATCACCCTGTCGAACTTGAAAATTACCGAACGAATTATTAGAGACAGCACCGGTGGTGTTGATAATATTCCCATGGTGATGAATTCCATCACCGATGTTACGCCTCAATTTTATGTCAGCTTCGATGTTCTTTCCAACGGGGGTAAAGGCACAGTCACTTCCTATATCTACAATATGGATGACAAACGGGTGGACAAGTATTCTTTTTCACACAATTTTGTAGAAGGCCTGGATCATGTTAACTTTTCTATCTCCAAGAAAAATCTCAGCTACAATAAATACCGACTTAAGGTTATGGTATCAATTGGAAAAGAAAGTAATTCCCGACAACGCTCTTTTAAATTACGCTGGGTAGGTATGTCCAAATTAATTGATAATCTGGATGTGGCTATCGAGCAACTGCGTTATATTGCGACCGGGAGTGAAATTAAAAAGATGGAAAATGCCAAAAAGAACACTAAGAAAAAAATGTTTCAGGATTTTTGGAAACAGAAGGATCCCACCCCGGCAACTCCGGAAAACGAACTCATGAATGAATATTACCGCCGCATTCAATATGCCAATCAACACTTTTCCGGATACCGCGTCGGCTGGAAAACCGATATGGGGATGGTTTTTATCCTATTCGGTCCCCCCGATGACATAGAGCGGCATCCCTTTGAAATTGACTCCAAGCCCTATGAAGTATGGTACTATAATAATATTAATCGCACATTTGTTTTTGTGGATGAATCCGGATTCGGTGAGTACCGCCTGGTATCACCGCTGCATGATTATATGGGTCGTTTTTAATGCGCCGCCTGCAGCTGGCTGTTATCCCGGGCGATGGTATTGGTCCCGAGATCATTTCTCAGGGTACAAAAATCCTCCAGGCCCTGGAATCCAAATATAAAATTGATCTGCAGCTCACCCAGCTGCCTTACTCAGCAGATTACTACCTAAAAAATGGAATCTCAATTCCGGATGATTTCATCCGGGAACTGGACAGAAATTACCAGGCTCTGATCATGGGCCCCCTGGGTGATCCGCGCGTACCGCATCATAAACATGCTTATGAGATCCTCAATAAGTTGCGCTCTGCTTTAAACTTGTCCCTGGCTGTCCAGCGTTACATGCTATTCAATTTTGCCCTGATGCCGCTCAAGGAGATTCCGGAGGAAAAAGTTGATTTTTTATTGTTCAAAGAGCTATCCGCTGGCTTCAGATCGCAAATCGGAGGAATCCTGAACAGCGGCACCACACCTGATTTGGCCTTACAAACCGGTATATATAACGCTGCTACTGTGAAACAATTCATCCATAATGTCGCCCGCCTGTGCACTTCCCTAAAGCGCCACAAAATCACCCTGATCACTAACCGGACGCTATTCCCCCATCTCCATCAACTCTGGTACCGGGTTTTCACCGACCTGCAGACGGAGTACAAAAATTTTCAGTGGGAAGTCAGTTCCGCCGAAAAAATGACCCTTCAAATATTACGCGATCCCAGTCAGCTGGATGTGGTTATGAGTCCCAATATTTTTGGTGATATTTTCACCTATCTCGCCTTTTTCATTCAGGGCGGACCCGGGTTTGCCTACACCTGTGAATTGCACCCGGATAAATTTGCCCTGTTCCGGATTCTCCAAAATGCAGCGGTAAAATATAAAGGACACAATATAGCCAATCCTTTAGGAGTAGCCCAGGCTATTTATCATCTCCTGAAATATCTCAATCTACCGGAAGCTGCCGGCGGATTGTATCAGGCCCTCACGCACGTACTGAAGAAACGTCAGCTGCCCCTGGATATGGGGGGCATTCTGGGCACTGCGGAAATGGGTGATTATCTGGTTACAGCCATCAATAAACAGTAATTGCGGCTTGATTTAAATCACTGAGATTTTTATAAATCCTTTAAATCAACATAAACGACTTCTTTAATCCGGCTCTCGTTTTCAGCGGCATCCAGGACAGTAACAGTATAATACCAACCGGCCGCATCTTCTGCATAACATTCATCGAAATATTGATATATTTCCGGGGATAGGATGGTTAAAATGTGATCACTATTGTGTGTATCAATGGGCTTTTCTCTGCTGCGATATACAATAAAATGAGATGGCTTGTTAGCCAAACTATCTAAGGCGGAATAGGACCACTTGAGAGTCACTCCCAGATCATCTCTATCTACTTTGATTTTGGAGGGCGGTGGCGGTGCCAAGGTATCCTTCCAACTCAAACTGGGTATCTTAGCCGGGTTCTGGTATTTGGACAGCTTTAGAGAATTAAAATTATCTTCCTTGATAGAGCCCGTCGAAAAAATTACGTTACCCTGCATGTTTATTTTGCGGCAATCCTCAATTTCCTCTAAAGATTCTTCCCAGGGAATACGATAGATGCCCAAGCCGGCGTAAACCGGGCGATCGACACTGAACTTTTCTTGCCATTCATTTATTAAATAGGTGAAGCCGTACCGGCCTTCATCTCTACCCATATATAACATCGGGATAATCCAATCGATCTTCTCAATTTCTGACCAGCGTCTGGCATCCTGAAAAACCTGGTGATAGCCGTTCCAACCTGACTGGTTATATTTGCCGATTACCGCCGCCGATACTTTCAAATAAGGTTTAAGCGCAATAAGGGCGTTATAGGTCCGGGCCACAAATTGGGTTAATTGTTCCCGCTGCCAGTCCTGCCAATTCAACTGATGGGGGTTGCCTTCAGTTGAACGAAACCGACGGACACTGATGGGATCGTGAGAATAGCCATAGTTAATTGACCCTTCCGGATATCGGATATAGTCAAAATGAATGCCATCGATGTCATATTTCTCCACTATATCCGTGACCACTCTGATAATGTAATCGTGTACTGCCGGAATTCCCGGAGAAAAAGAGACATAATGGTTGGATTTGGGCATTGGGGTCCCACTACTGTCACAGACCAGCCATTCCGGGTGAGCCAAATAGGGTGAAGGCGGGGTGGTTTGTGCTGGATCGGACTTTCCTCGCCAAACGGGAAAGGTATTGATCCAGGCATGAATTTCCAATCCCAAACGACGGGCCAGGGTAACCGCATAGGCCAGAGGGTCCCAACCCGGATCCTGTCCTAAGGTTCCGGTCAATAAATTTGACCAGGGTTCATTGGCGGAGTTGTATAGAGCATCCCCATTACCCCGGACCTGAAAGAAGATAGTGTTAAAATTTGCCCTGCGCATGTGCTCAAAGGTTTCGGCGATGTAAGCCTTGATGGAATCCTGATCATGAGTTTTCAGGTTTTGTGTGTATTCGAAACGGCTCATCCAGGCTCCCCGCATTTCACGGACTGGAGGAGTTTCATGGACAGCCGCGGGAGGCTTGATTGCTTTGTTAATCAGAGCAATGCCGAGTATTATTATAAACACAAAAATGATAGCCATTGTCAGCCAAAAAAACAAATGTTTGGACTGTTTTTGCATGCAACTTTCCTTTCCGGATTAGGTATTACTCCTGTCTCACAGGTCAAATATAATAGCTTTTAACCTATTTTTTAAAATTATTCGGAAAAAAATAACCATAGTTAAATCATAGTCAGTATCCCAATTATTGTAACTCAACTGACTCAGTCGCCTCTATTATCAAAATCATAAATTACTTCCCTGATTTATTCAGCCAACTGTGATCATTGATAAAATGCCACAGATAGATGGTGATTCACATATCTCCTCTGCTTTACCTTTGATCAAATTTTCACAAAAATTATCCCCCCAACTTAAAACTTGATTGTACCCAATCAAAACTGACATCCAAGCTTATATTTCCAAGATTTTAATTTTTATGTCAACTCATACCTATTAAATTTATCGACGACAGTTATCGGATATACTGTTAATGAATTATGTTTAAACAACACCGTTTCCTAACAACCCTATGCCGCATAATTGCCGGGATTAAAACTCCGGCTGAAATCGATCAGTGTAATGAACAGCTGCGGGAAAAGCCCCTATTTGACCTGTGCCAATACCATCAAATTGTAGCTGCTATTTATTATTACCGGTCCAGTTTAAAAACTTACTTTCCCCAGCTGTCCCCTGCTTTTTTCAAGAAAGCCAAGCGACATACTATTACCAGTTTATCCCAGAGTCTGGTCTACGAACACTTTCTGAACCAATTTTCAAAACAACTCTCCGATTGTTCTATTCCATTCCGGATTTTCAAAGGTATCACTTTGGCCAATAGAATTTACACACCGAGTTATTTACGGGGATTTGGAGATCTCGATCTGTTGATCAAACCCAAAGACCTGAATAAGCTCCAACAACTTCTGTTTCGAAAGAACTTTCGGCTAAGTGAAGACCTTTATACTTGTTTTCCCATTGAGGTCGTAAAAAAATATTCCTTTGCCCGGCATTATGTACGGGATAAACCAGTAGAGCTTGCGCTGGACGTGCATTTAAATCTGAGTAATAAATTGCACCCCTTTCAATTTGAATATCAGGATTTCTGGCAAAATTATCAAATTATCACCCTTAACAATCAAACCTATGCGACCTTCAAAGATGAACACAATGCGGTTTATCTACTTTACCACTGTTGGAAGCACTATTATTTTAAACTGAGCTGGTTTATCGACTTGTTTAAGTTTCTTGATCTTATCCAAATTGATTCTGAATATTTTGAAAAATTACTGAAAAAATATCATCTGATTCCCATGTGGCAGTTGTATCTCAGTACCTGTATGCAGCTGTTCGGACGTTTTCCACACGATATTGATACCGGCCTGATCAGACATTACCACACTCCCCGTGCTCATAAAATTATCAACGCACATCAGGTTCTAAACGGACATCTCTCCTATCCTTTTTCAATTGTCCGCTTGGTATTACCATTCTATTATCTACCACAGACCCGACAATGGATCAGTTACCTGATCAAGCAACTTCTGCCTCCCCTGGATACTGTCAGAGAGTTCCATGAACAGCAAACTTTGCACCCCAGCTGGTTGAGCTACATTATATTGCGTTTTAAAAGCCTTTCAAACCTTCTCAAAAGAAATGACTGAACAAAGTAGCTGAATACATGAGCAAACGTACCCGCATCGAAAATATAGCATAGCAAACCTTTGAACGGGAGAATCTCCCGCTTAACATTGATACGAGTTACCGCTACAGAATCAATGCCGTGGGCATTCTTATATGACAATTGCATACTGCAATTCAGATAGACAAATGATCTGTCTTATTCCTCCTACCAGCCTCCCTGCTGGCCAATACCAGTTCAGTTTATAGTTGACTGATGGGATCTACTGTCGACTTTGTGGAGTCAGCCCTGACCCTGGTATTAATCAATTGCGATGTATTCGACACCGGACATCCGCCCGGCGCCAGATATGCCGGAGACTGTATTTTAGACCACGATCGGAAGTTTACTAGTCCTTGAGATCTGATAATATCAAATTGGCACTTCCACCCGAAACAGATGCGAATCCGCCTGCGCGGATAAAAGATATTGTTCAATCAGAGCCGGGATAATAGCCGCCTGACCTTTTTCTAATCCTAAATTAAAACGGATATCCTCTTTATTCTCAACTTTAATTTGTCCTTCCAATACCAATAGTAGCTCTACTTTTCCATGGGTGAACTTGGTTTTCCGGGTACCTTGTTTATAGTGTCCCTCAATTAACTGAAACTCATCAATAGGCACCTTCAATATCCGTTCGTCACAACAGATTTGACCGGTTAAGCGGGGTATCTGACCGGTTTCATAAGTCAATATCTTGGTAAGAGTGCCCACATCCTTGAACTTAGGTGTCAGCCCTGCCCGGACAACATTATCCGAATTGGCCATACACTCCACTATGTTTCCTTCCAAATAGGCGTGTGGAATTCCGGGCTTCAAAAAAATTGCTTCTCCTGCCTTTAAATGCATGATATTCATAAAAAACAGAGACAGCAAGCCCACATCAGTGTGGTACTGTTGTCGTAATTGAAGAAAAATTTGCTCCGTTTCCGAAGGGCCGGATTTCTGGTTGATACGCTCCGTCAGCTGCGTCAGTAGGTTTTCCAGACCTTGCGGATCACCAGATGCCTTTCTCAGCATGGTCGTATACAATTGCTTTAATCGCATATCCCGATCTGATTGGGGTATGCTCTCAACTGGAGCTATATTCCATGTCGGCCGGAGATATCGCTTGAGTTCAGGGTACAAATCTAAATTAGCTTCAATCTCCGGCCAGGGTTTGAAGCCGACCAAGGCCTTTAGCTGATCCAAAGCAACGGCAACTTCTGGCTTATGATTACTATCCGGATAATGTTTGGGATCTTGGTGATGGAGTTGCTCGGCCTGCATCTGACCGGGATGTGCCTGAATGGAAAGGGCTTCAGCAGCAGAAAGAACTTTAAGTAAAAAAGGCAACCGTTTATTGAATCTGCGCACGACCTGTTGACCTAAGATGGTATGTGGATACCGGGTGATCAATTGATCTAAAGGGATCTGCTTACGATTCCATATTACTTTGGAAGGCGCTTTGGGATGGGCACCAACCCAAAGTTCAGCATAGGGTTTATTCATTTCAGGCTTTATGTCCAGTAGCCGGGGGATCAAAGCCTGCTGCCCCCGGGTTCCCCAGGCATAATTCTGAACCGGATTAATCAGCCGGTAAGGTCGTGGCTCAACCTCTGCTTTTTGTCTCATATCTTTTCCATGTTTTTCTACCCTGAGAAATATCGCGCCGGATCAACACCTTTGAATTTATTTAAAATAAATCGTATTTTAAACATGATGTTTAAAAATCACCCTATAATATGAAGAGGTGTCCCAGTGCGTAAAGTAGCATCCCTTGTAATTCTGTTTATTTTTAATCTCTTATGGGCTCAAAAGGAACAGCAATATATTAAACTGGGTGATTTTGAATTAACAAACGGACAAACCATCCGGAATTGCCGGCTCGGTTACCGCACCTTCGGTACCTTGAACAAGCACAAATCCAATGTGATCATCTATCCGACTTGGTTCGGCGGCACCTCTGAACATATTGGTCATCTGATCGGACCGGATAAACTGGTGGATAGCACAAAATTTTATATAATTGCCCTGGATGCTTTTGCAAACGGTGTTTCATCCTCGCCATCCAATAGCGGGACCCAGGCCGGTGAAGCCTTTCCCCGTTTTACGGTCCGGGATATGGTGCATGCCCAGCGTCAGTCACTGGCACAGTTGGATATAGACCATGTATATGCCGCTATCGGAGGCTCAATGGGTAGTTTCCAGGTTTTTGAGTGGTTGGTAACCTATCCCGGTTATATTGACCGGGCAGTCCCTTATGTTTGTTCTCCCCGATTAACCGCTTATGATCTGTTATGGATCCACTTTCAGTTGGAGATTATTGACGCGGGACAAACATGTCAGATGCCAATATCTGAAATTCACCAACTGCTCGATATGGGCACTTCTCTGATGGGCCGCACTCCTGAGTACCGCGTAAAGCATACCCCGCGCTCTGAAGTAGTGCAATTTTTAGCCCGTTTCGAAAATAACAATACTCACCGGTTTACCTTAATCGATAAAAAAAGGCAGTTACAGGCCATGCAAAGCCATGATATTACGCAACATTACCAGGGCTCTCTGCAAAAAACAGCAGCAGCCATCCAAAGCCAACTCTTTATGATCATTTCCGCCAGCGACCACATTGTCAACCCCGCACCAGCGCAGGCTCTGGCAGAGTTCATGGATGCAGAAGTATTTATTCTGGATAACAATTGCGGACACTTGGCCGTAGGGTGCGAACTGCAAGCATGTGCCCGTCAGATTGCCTGTTTCTTAGATCAATGAAAGCATAATACCGCACAAAATTTATAACAAGGGAGGTTATTAGATGTCTAAATGGGAATATAAAATCATTGATTCACAGCACGTTCCCGGCGGCGGCCTGCTAAAAGGCAAGGACCGTGAAAAAGTTGAGGAATATCTCAATGAACTAGGCAAAACAGGTTGGGAAATCATTAATATTGATTTTTATGACCAACTGGCTCATCAGTACGACTTCGTAGGTGTAGCCAAACGCAAAAAAGATTAATTCATAATTGCAGGAAATTTATATGGCCAAATCATTGGACCTGATTATTTTTGATCTGGACGGAACCCTTTACGAACGGCAGGCGGTTATTGATGAGGCCTATCCCCAAGCCGCATTGACTCTTTTAACCCGAAAAAGTGCAAAAAACCGAAAAGAAATTAAACAGGAATTTTTCCATAAAAAGCAATTACTGGCTGAAAAATTACAGGGTAAGCCGACCAACACCATTACCTTGCTTTATTATTATGATATCACCATTGATGACTTTGAAAGAGAAGTAAACCGCATCCTGGATCCCCGTCCCTTTTTGACGCCGGATCCAAAAGTACAAGAAGTGGTTTATCGGGTACATGCCCACTATCCCGTTTATCTATTTACGACCAACAATGGAAGAGTTGCCCATCGAATTCTGGAAACTCTGCATTTAGACAGCTATTTTCCCCCTGCACGCCGCTATACTCTTTCCACTGTAAAACAATTTGATACCGATCAGCAAAAACGGATAGACTATATCAAACCCGGTTTAAAAGGATTTCAGTATGTACTGGGTAAAGAACAAATTCCGCCGGCCAGAGCATTAATGGTCGGTGATTCTAAAACATCAGATATTGAACCAGCTGTTAAACTGGGCCTGTATACCTACCATGTGACCAACCGTAAAGAGTTATATCAGCTCCCGGAATGGCTGAATATTTAAAGAGCTATTCAATCAGGATAATCATCCTTTTCCAGTCTGTTTTATCCCGGCTCTCACATTTCCACTTTTTTCATCTCTCTGACAATTTTAAAGAAAAGGAAAAAGATCCCGATCACCAAAATTGGGGTCATCACTATGACCAGAAATTTACCGCCGATCAGAATTGAATTCAGTTCTGGTAACAGACTCAAAGTTTCATCCAGAAATCCAATAGAATCAGTTGCCCAGCTAAACAGCGTCAGTAAGGCCAGAATGGAAAGCAAGATATTGAGGCGGTTGGACATCTGGGTACGCTGATTTTCAATATTTTCTTCAATCTTCCGTTCTCCCTGCTGATACAATATATTTAACGACTCCATTTTATTCCGGAAGGAGTTTAGCATCTCACTGATCCGCCAGCTTTTAGTGGTTTCCTGGAAAATATTATGCGAGAGAGGCGCCAACATTTTAATATAATCCATTTTGTTAGCGGAGAATAATTCAGATTCGATTTTCAGAGCCTCGATATCACGCATGGAGGCTTTTATTTCTTTTAGCGAAAAGGACTTTACCGTAGCATAGTGCTCCAGAGACTGCATTACAATATCATTGTATAGTTGGGCTGCTCGCCAGTAAAATAAGAGCTGTCTTAGGGTTGTGGTCACTTCTTGTTCCTCCTCGGGTAAGATCCCCACGGCCAGAGATATAGTCCATCCCAAATGAACATATCCCGGTGAAAGATAATTCATATCGATTAACCCGTCAGGATGGCTAATGATCAGCAATTGTTGCGTATTCTCTCCATAGGGCAGATGATGCCCGGCACCACTTCCCTGACCATATAAAGATAGTGCGTGACCCCAGAGCGGCGTTGCATAAGGCTCTCCGGGATAGATCCGCTGGGTATCTATAACTTTCTTTTTCCGCGGTTTGGTCATAAATTTTTTACCGGCGTTATGCACGATCCGATCGACTTTATGCAGAACTTTTTTCAGGGATTCTGAGAGTACAAAAGCATTACGTAAGACCCGGACAAAATCACGATACTGATTGCCTTCCGGTTTGATCAGCTGAGTCAGAGTTATATCCACATATCCACCGAATACACCGATACCATTTTCATGAAAATAAATTCGGACATCTCGCATTACCGGAATGGTTTGCAAATAGGACTTAAGCCCCTTCAGATGTTGCTCATCAGGCGCTATATGCGATGCGAAATTCACCATAATTAGACTCAGATCCTTAGCTGTAACTCCCTGAGATCCACTGAAAATAAGTTGATGGTCATCAGAGGACTCTTGATCCAACCATTTCCTCAGTTGTTCCGGCTCATCCTGAAAAGACTCAATTGTAAAGGTATATTCATCATCATTATACTGACGGGTATTTCGGTATAAGATTCTCCGGAAATCATCATATTTTTCCGTCAGTTCAGAATAATCAACGGTTAAACGGGAATTAAAGGGACCCGCGATAAATAACCGGAACTTTTTGGGTAATTCATGCTGCATAGATCTATGCTCCTCATTGGGTTAAAGTCTTGTCTTAAAATAACCAATCTTTTGCTTCCTAATAAAAAACCTTGCAAAAGATTCGCTCTACTGCAAGGTTTTCATATTAGTGGGCAAAGAAAAACGAATCGGATCAACTTCTCATGTTACGGACATATTCAGCGCCTTTACGGATCGCTTTCTTATTCACATCAACTAATTTTTTCTTCTTAAGCACATCTCCCAAAGAATCGATTACAATATCCCGGGACATGAATCCCAGTTTTTCGATAATGGCACCCACAATGACCATATTAGCAACTTTGGTAGACCCCAGATCATCGGCGAATTGGGTTGCTGGGATTGGGATCAAGCTAACATCGTCACGTTCCGGTTTCCGATCGATCAAGGAACTATCGTAGATAATGATACCATCGGCGACCACATCTTTTTCAAAGCGGTCCAGCGATGGACGGTTCATGGCTACCAGCAGCGTAGGGTTATCCACTAAAGGAGACCCGATTTTCTTGGTGGAGATTTTAACGCTACAATTGGCAGTCCCGCCGCGCATTTCGGGTCCGTAGGAAGGTAACCAGCTGACCTGATAATCATGTCGCATGCCCATTTCTGATAAAACCGTGCCCAGACTTAGAACCCCCTGACCGCCAAAACCGGCCACCCGAATTTCTTCATTTACTTCCCGGCCTTTATAGGACTTGATAATCTCCTCATCCAGTTCGACTTCCTTCAGATCTAATACCTCCGGTAGCTTTTCAGAGGGTACTTCCTTACGACTGAAATCCCTTTTCTCCAATTTCTCGGATTTATCTTTGTAAACCCCCAGGGGAAAGTAATCCTGCAATACCTTTTTCACCCAGTCCTCAGATTCCTTAGGGGTCATCTTGAGATTAGAGGGGCAGGCGGACAGAACTTCGATAAAGGAAAAAGCATTCTTTTCAATCTGCAGGTTCAAAGCCTTGCGAACCGCCTTACGTGTTTTCATAATAGATTTGGGATCGGTCAACATAACACGCTCAACATAGGCGGGGGCCTCCAGGGTAGCGATGATTTCACTCATTTTCGTGGGATAGCCCTCATTCTCAATAGTCCGACCCCGGGGGGTGGTCATGGTGCGCTGTCCCACCAAAGTAGTCGGTGCCATCTGTCCCCCGGTCATTCCATATATGGCGTTATTAATAAAAAAGACGGTCAAACCTTCTCCGCGATTTGCGGCATGCAGAATTTCCAGCCCGCCAATAGCCGCCAGATCACCATCTCCCTGATAGCTGATTACAATGCTTTCCGGATGAGCTCGTTTCAGAGCCGTTCCCACCGCCGGTGCCCTTCCATGCGCAACCTGCACGTTGCCGGTATTAAAATAGTAATAGGCGAACACACTACAGCCGACCGGACTAATAAAAATCGAACGATCACCGACACCAAAATCCTCCAAAGCTTCCGCGATCAGCTTGTGTAATATTCCGTGTCCACAGCCGGGACAGTAGGTGGTCGTAATTTTATCTGTGCCGGGGCGTCTTTCATAGACATCATAAAAAACTTCCGACTTTTTTAATATTTTTTTAGCCATATTTACCTCATTATCTCCATGACTTTATTACGTACTTCTTTAATCGTGGGGACATTACCACCCAGGCGGATTTGGGAATACACAGGTCTTTGACCATTAAGGGCCAAGCGCACATCCTCAACCATCTGCCCGATATTCATTTCCACCACCAGAAAGGCTTTCGCAGTCTGGGCTAACGCCTGCATTTTTTGTTTGGGAAATGGGAAAAGAGTGATCGGCCGGAGCATGCCGGCTTTTACACCTTCTTTACGAAGGAGATCCACCACCGACTGAACAACCCGGGAAGCGATCCCGAAACTGACCAGAATAACTTCCGCATCGCTGGTGTAATACCCCTCATAGCGCGGTTCCTGTTCTTCCATAATGTTGTACTTTTTTAAGAGCTTCTGATTATGCCTTTCCAAACCGTCAGGATCTAGATCAATAGAAGTTATCAAATTATCAGCTGTCTCCCGGGTCCCTTTAACCGCCCAGCTTTTCTCAGGAATTTCTGTAACCGGCTCAGGAAAATCCACCGGTTCCATCATTTGTCCGATGAATCCGTCCGCTAAAATAAAAACCGGATTGCGATAACGGTCAGCCAATTCAAAGGCCAACACGCCAAAATCGCACATTTCCTGTACTGAGTTGGGAGCCAGCACAATGGATTTATAATTACCATGCCCCCCCCCTTTAACCACTTGGTTATAATCTCCCTGTTCCGGGGCAATATTTCCCAGGCCGGGTCCACCCCGCATAATGCTGACAATGACACAGGGTAATTCTGCACCGGCGCAATAGGATATACCTTCGGATTTCAGGCTAATACCCGGACCCGAGGAGGCGGTCATAACCCGTAGACCGGCAGAAGCAGCGCCATAAACCATATTGATCGCTGCGACTTCACTTTCTGCTTGAATAAAGGTACCACCGGCCGGTGGCATGTAATAAGCCGCTGCATGTGCAATTTCACTGGCGGGGGTAATCGGATAACCATAAAACGCTTTACATCCGGCCAAGATCGCCCCTTTAACCACTGCTTCGTTGCCTTTTAAAAATTGTTTGGCCATGACTTCTCCTCCCTATTTCACCGGAACTTCTTTTTCACTTTCCACAGATTGCAGGCACTGACTACAAAACCATTTCCTTGGATACTTTTCACGTTGGAACACTTTCTGTTCTTTTCCACAATGTGGGCAATAACGCTGATCCTCCATCAAATCCCACCGTTTGAATACCGTGATGGCTCCCGGCTCGGGACAGACATAAAAACAGATACCACAACCGGTACATCCTTTCCCCTGATATGTAGAGGGATGATAACCGCGTCGGTTGAATTTGTCTGAAAGCTGCAAAACATTCTGAGGACAGGCCTCAACACATAAGCCACATCCTTTACATTCTTCCCAACGAATAGTGACGTGACCTCTGCTCTTTGGTTTATTCATAATCACTCCATTTATTTTCAGCTCGTCCGGTCTTGAAAAGCCTGATAAGCCCTTTTAAAACCGGGTATGGCCTGTTCAATCTTTGCCCCAGGCATACAATAGGAAATGCGGAAATGTCCCGGACATTGAAAGCCACTGCCCGGTGTGGTCAGGATCAGCTCATCCTGTAAGCCTTTTACGAAAGCCACATCATCATCAATCGGGCTACAGGGAAACATATAGAAAGTGCCGTCAGGCTTGATCACCTCATAACCGATCTCACTTAAGCCTTGGTATAAGATATCCCGCCGTTTTTTATATTTTTCAACATCAACCCTGGCGGTTAAGGCATGTTTAACCGTCCGCTGCATCAAAGCCGGTGCATTTACATAACCAAGGGTACGATTGGTAAAATTGGTGGCTTTGATCAGTTGACCGGCCTGATGGCATCGTGGATTAATCGCCAGATAGCCGATACGCTCTCCAGCCAGGGATAAATCCTTGGAAAAAGAGGTTAAGACACAGCTATTATCATAAAACCGGAAAGGTGAATAATGCACCGCTTTATCGTAAATTATCTTTTTATAGGGTTCATCGGAAATTAAATAGATAGGTCGACCCAAACGATTACTCTTTTCTTTCAGTAGCGTCCCAATTTGCTCCAAGGTTGCATAGGGATATACCCGACCGGAAGGATTATTAGGAGTATTAATGATCACCGCTTTGGTTTGGGGCCCTAATTTGGCGGCTAAATCTTCCAGATCGGGAAGCAGTTTGTCTGTTGACTGAGCAATCACCTTTTCCCCGCCATGATTATCAATATAAAATTGATATTCCACAAAATAGGGCGCAATAACGACCACCTCTTCTCCGGGGTTGAGCAAGGCTTTTAATATCACATTCATAGCCCCGGCAGCCCCCACCGTCATGATAATATGATCATTTTGAAAAGTAAATCCGTTTTCCTCGGTTAGTAGCTCGGCGATTACTTTGCGTGTCTCAGGATAACCGGCATTGGGCATGTAACCGTGTACAAAAGGTCCGCTGCGAGAGGCTTCTCTGACCAGGGCTCGATTGAATTCAGAGGGTGATTCCAGATCCGGATTACCGATGGAAAAATCATAGACCCTCTCCGCGCCATATTTTGCTTTAAGCTGCGTTCCCTGTTCAAACATTTTACGGATCCAGGATGAACGGGTCAAACTCTCAGCAATATTTTTTGAAATAGTCATTGGCTTCATTAGCCCTTTGGTTTTAAAAAGATTTACTTAACATATTTCCGTAGGTGGACAGTTCTTTTAAAACTAAGGTAAGCATTTTTAACACAGTTGAGAGCCCTACCACCGGAATAGTCAGTATCAATGTGTCTATTATTTCATCCTTGGTCGCACCCGCCCGGATTGCTTTGGGAATAATAATTTTGATCGCTTCGGGAGAAGGGCTATTGACCTGAATGGCCAGCATGATCAATTGGCGGGTTTTTTCATCCAGATGATCCCCCAGATTACCCACCAGCTTCTGGTAATTCTTAAATACATCTTTACGGTTTTCCATCAGATAGGTCAAGCCATCTTTATCCAGATCTTCCCATTTGAATTCATCCATAATATTCCTCAGCTACATTTATCCACTTATAATACGACAGGCGGCCTTTAATGAATGGTATTAAGCGACCTTTTCCAGCCAACCCCGTTTATCCGGTACATCCGCGACCTGAAGCGCGGTTAATTGTTTATACAGCTTGGTTAGTGTGGGACCCGGTTCTTTACCCTCAGCGTAAAAGGTATGTAATTCACCCTGATAACCCATGCTACCAATGGGAGTGATCACCGCAGCAGTACCGCAGGCACCCGCTTCCTCAATGTTGTCCAACTCTTCCAGGCTGACTTTCCGCTGGACTATATCAATGTCAAAATCTTCCCGGGCAATATCAACCAGCGACCGTCGGGTAATGCTGGGTAAAATGGCTGCAGACTCAGGTGTCGCCATGCTGCCATCCTTAAAAACAAATAAAATATTGGCCGCACCACATTCTTCAAAATATTTATGTTCCTTGGCATCCAAATAGACAACCTCAGCGTACCCTTCACGACGGGCTTCTTCCACCGGCAGTAATCCGGCTGAATAATTACCCCCCGCCTTTACATTCCCAATTCCTTGGGGGGCTGCCCGGTCATAGTCGGTCTCAATTTTCATCTTGATCGGTTTGAAGCCTTCTTTAAAGTAGGGACCAACGGGGACTACAAATACCAGGAACAGATATTCCGGCGCGGGATGTACTCCTAAATTTTCTCCGATACCAATCAGCAGCGGACGAATATATAAAGAAGCTCCCAATCCATAAGGTGGCACATAATCAATATTGGCATTAACAGTCTCCTTGACCGCATCAACAAACATATCTTCAGGAACCTGGGCCATCCTCAGCCGGCTGGCTGAATTACGCATCCGTTTGGCATTTTCATAAGGCCGGAATAAATAGACCGTACCATCCTTAGCCCGCTGGGCTTTCATGCCTTCAAAACATTGCTGCCCGTAATGAAGGGCTGTCGCACATTCGGCGATGGTTATTTTATTATCATTGATTAATTTTCCTTTACCCCAATTACCATCTTTCCAGTACGCATGATAACGAAAAGGGGTTTTTGTATAACCAAAACCCAGTTTTTCCCACTCAATATCTTTCGGACTCATGGGGAACTCCTTTTTATTAGTTTGATAATTTTTAAAATACAATCACAGTTACGCAAACCTTTCCCTCATGCGTCAATATAATTGACAAAACCCGTGCCATCCACCATCGTGTCTCCTTTGGCCCGGGCATTAATAGGATGAACTTAATATATACAAATCAAACCATAAAATTACTTACATATTCAAAGCTATCGCAAAAGTACTTTTCCTAAAATTGAAAAATGGTTTTCTTAACTTTTATTGGAACTAAGAATAAAGGCGTCTCGTTTGAAAAGATCATTTCAATCTTTAGAGGAGGTGATTCCCCTACAGAGCACCAATTTTCATTATTTTATTAGCTTGGTAAAGAAATTGCATTGTAAATTCATAAGGAAAGATTTATTGTAAACAGAAAAATTCATAAAAGGAGGTCGCATGCATAAAAAATTATTTATTCCGGGACCGGTGGATGTACGCCCGGAAATTTTACAGGCCATGGCCACGCCTATGATTGGCCATCGCAGTAAGGATGCTACTGTATTACAAAAATCTATTTCTGAAAAATTGCAAAAACTTTTTTATACCCATAATCCAATCCTTTTGTCTACCAGTTCTGGTACCGGACTGATGGAGGGCTCAATCCGTTCCCTGACCGCCAAACGGGCGGTTGTCTTTGCCGTAGGTGCCTTTGGCAACCGGTGGGCAAAATTAGCCCAATCCAATAACATCCCGGTAGACCATGTGGAAGTGGAATGGAGTCAACCGACGCTACCGAAAGTTGTGAATGAATACCTCTCCAGTGGAAAATATGATGTTTTCACCATTACTCATAATGAAACTTCCACAGGTGTAATGAACCCGATTGATGAAATTGCTGAAATTCGTAAGAAATATCCCGATATACTTTGGTTAATGGATACGGTATCCTCAATGGGCGGTGTAAAAATCGAAGTGGATAAACTGGGCGTAGATGTCTGTATTACCTCCACCCAAAAGTGTTTGGGGCTACCCCCGGGTCTTTCGGCCTGTTCAGTCAGTGAACGAGCCTTGGAATACGGGAAACAAGTACAATTCCGGGGATCTTACCTGGATCTGCTGAATCTGTACAAATATATCCATAAAAAGCCCTATCAGTATCCCTCTACCCCATCTATTTCCCATATGTATGCACTGGACAAACAGTTGGATTATATTCTCAACGAAGAAGGACTCGAAAACCGATTTGACCGTCACTTGGAGCTGGCCGAAATGACACGGACCTGGGCAGAGAAAAATTTTGATCTGTTTGCCGCTCAAGGTTATCGCTCCCATACGGTTACCACGGTTAAGAACACCCAGGGCATTTCCATCGCCGAGCTAAAGAAAAGGGTCGGTGAACGTGGATATGTCTTGGCTAATGGCTATGGTAATCTTAAAGAAGAGACCTTCCGGATCGCCCATATGGCAGATCGGACTGTCAAGGATATGCAGCTCTATCTCGACGTACTGGATGAAGAGATCGCGAAATTATAATCACTCTTTCTATGTATATTAAAACTATCCAAAGCTCGGATCCGGTGCTGGTTTATCCCCGGATTAATCTATTTATCGCGAGTTCTTTAGCGAATCAATAAAAAAGGAGCAACTGAGGTGCCGTTGCTCTTTTTTTAAGGTAGTGTCAAAAGTTTTATGAAAGAATGAAAGAGGATCTCAAGACCGGATG
>CAZXFH010000024.1:0-48207 GCA_964640055.1 uncultured bacterium
AGGGAAAGTCAATAAAGAATCTCACCCAGTTGGAAATCTTTTGATACCCCGATGCTTGCTTCGGGGTAGTTCATTATCAGGGTTGTTCTTTGCTGATGGAAGCGAATTAAAATAGATCATAATAGATATAGATAAAATGAGGGTACAGTTATGCGGAAGTTGCTGGTTTTAATTATTATTGTTTTTGTGTGGAACGGATTGTCGGCCCAGGAAACCAACCGAAATACTGAATTGCTCATTCGGTGTGACGATATTGGCATGTGCCATTCCGTTAATATGGCAGCCAAACAGCTAGTTGAGACAGGCCTGCCCTTCTCAGCATCGGTGATGTTTGCATGTCCATGGTATCAAGAAGCAGTTGACCTATTAAGGGGACACCCCCATATATCGGTGGGTGTCCATCTTACTTTGAATGCGGAATGGAAAAATTATCGCTGGGGACCGGTGGCCGGCGCTTATGCTGTCCCTTCGCTGGTGGATGGTTGCGGTTATTTTTTGCCCTCCCGGGCCGCCTTCAATGCCAATCATCCTGGCCTAAAAGAAATGGAGACCGAATTACGTGCCCAGATCGAGCGGGCGGTTAACAGCGGCTTGCAGATCGATTATCTGGATTACCATATGGGCACCGCAGTGGATAAACCGGAATACCGTGCCATTGTGAAAAAGTTGGCTGATGAGTATCAGCTGGCCATTTCCCGCTATCTGGGTGAGTATGAAATGGATAAAATGTATAACGATCCCATCCCCAGTAAGACAGACAGCCTTCTGGTCTATCTTGAGAAGATCAATCCTGAAAAAGTGAATCTGCTGGTGTGCCACATTGGCCTGCATAATCCCGAGCTGGCTGCTTTGGAGGATTTAAATACTTTTGGTCTAAAAGAAATGAGTCAGCACCGGCAGGCGGAATTGAATGCCTTGATAGCACCCGCTTTCAAAGCGGCTTTACAAAAAAAGTCGATCAGATTGATCACTTACCGGGATTTAATCCAGCGGGTCGGCCTGGAAAACATGCAGCCGCCGACGGTAATTGAGTACTGACCGGATTGGCTTTGCAGCCCTAAATAAGTCTAAAAAATTTTATTTTGCGCTTAATCTTTTATCAAGAGATTTGTTTCTGCTAATAAATACCCATGCCGGTCGAAATATGTAACCAGCTGTCTGGAGCATTATAAACTTCTTTGCTATAAAGATAGGTCGCTCACCCTTATGAATTTCGGACCAAAGGATGTTTAGTGAAAGGTCACTGCGTGAAAAATGTTATCTGAGCGCTCTTTTTTTATATAAAAATTGGTTGACAAGTTAGGACCAGTATCCTATATTTAAGTTGTAGTGACAACCGGTCAAGCCTACAATACACACGGATGATTAAAAAATTATATAAATATTGTTTACTAGTACTAGCGGTTATAAGCAGCATTTGCATTGTCCTCAGCCAGAGCTGTACTTCCCGACAAAGTGAAATCCGGATTGGCATTATCGGTGACCAGTTCGGCGCCTACGATACTGAGCAAGCCTATACCGTTATGGAACAGGCGGCTGAGAAGCTAAAGCAACACCAGCCGGATATGGTGCTGCATGTGGGTGATATGGTAGAAAGTATTCGCAATGTAGATGATTTTGAGGATTACCAGACTCTTTTTCAGCGGGCCGCCGGGATCATGGGAAGTATTGGGGTTCCCTGGATGGTAGCACTGGGAGATCATGATGTCAATCCGCCCGGATATAAACCGCTTTCCGATGATCTCAGTCGTCAGCAATGGTTCCTGCAGCTGGCGCAAAACACCAGCTTACCCGTTGATTCATTACCCTATTATTCCTACAACTACAAAAATTATCATTTTATCAGCCTGTATAGTCTAGAGAATCTGCATACTGATCCGCGCTGGGGTTCGATATTTCTGAATAAGATTTCCGAACGACAAATCAGCTGGCTGGAACAAGATTTACGGCGGCATCGCCACACCCAAGGGACGATTGTTATTGTACATCATCCCCATTGGTATGTCTGGTCGAATTGGTATCCTGTACATCAAATTCTGGCCGAATATAATGTCCGGGCGGTAATTGCCGGACATTTACACTATGACCAGGATGGTGGTATTATTGATGGTATCAGGTACTTTGTAATGGGATCAACTGGAGGTGCGATTAAGGATGCCGATCCTCATTCTGGTGGGGCACAAGAATACGCCCTGATGGAAATCAAGCGGCGGAAACAGGTACAGATCCAATTGTATTCTGCGGAAACCGATGAACCACTGGAAATCACACCGCGCCGCTCCATGGACCGTTTACAGGCCCTGGCCTGTATGCTGGATAATCTGTGGCAGGATGAAAACCTGTATTGGCAAGGGGATCAGCTCTATAGTCAGGATCATAATCAGACGGAATTAGTCCAAGCCATTGACCTGGAATCTTTGGGCAATCCCATTGACCTGCCCATCCAGATTCTAATTGATACCCCCTCTGATGTAATTTCAAGTAGCCAATGGATAGTCTCCAATTCGATCATAATCCGGATTGAACAGGGTATTGAGGTTTCCCCTGGAAACCGCATTGACTGGGCGAATTATGCCAATGTGGGACAGTGGTCGACCCGGGATGAATTATGGCAGGGAAAGGTCAATTCAGAAGCGCTGCGTGAAACTCAGCAGATCCCCTTGATCATAACGGTTCGTTTCAGTGATAGTCGTGAACGTTATATCCGGCGGACGATTAGCTATCAAGTCAAATAGGGAGAAAAGATTTGGAAGAATTAAAAGACAAGATCGATAAATCGAGTATTGTACCCTATTACTATCAATTACAGGAGGTACTGGAAAACCTGATCGAGCAGGGAATTTATAAACCCGATCAGAAATTACCCTCTGAGAATGAGTTAAAGGAATTTCTGGGCATTAGTCGGACGACTGCGCAACGGGCTTTGCGTCATCTGGTAACCCGGGGGCTGGCCTATCGGATTCAGGGTAAAGGTACTTTTGTTGCCAATAAATCGATCACTTATAGTATCGTCGCCTCTTTGAGTTTTTCAGCGGAAATGATCGGATTGAATAAAAAAGTGCGTAGTAAATTGATTTGTGCGGATGAAATCCAGGCGCATCGTTTGATTGCTAAGATGCTAAATGCTGATAAACGCACTAAATTTTACAGTATCCAGCGGCTGCGTTATGTTGATGAAGTGCCTATGTCGTTACAGACCTCTTATTTACCAGTAGCCCTAGTTCCCGGTTTGATCGAGAAAAATTTTGAAGAGGATTCCCTGTTTACCACAATTAAAAATGAATATGGTCTGGAGATCGGCACTGCCAATGAAACCCTGCAGGCCGTAAAAGCGACCAAATATGAAGCCAATTTGTTGGATATAAAGGAAAATGATGCCGTTTTCCTGTTGGAGCGGATTACCAAGCTCAAGACGGGCGAAGTTTTGGAGTTTGTGAAAACAATTCTTAGGGCGGATAAAGGGAAATTCTATATTGAGCTTTCCGATAATCCACCCAATTCTGTGAAATAGGAACTTTAATATGTTAAAGAATAATATATCAGAGTTTTATGAGCATATTCAGGCGGGAAATTTTTTACCAACCCAGATCAGCTCCGTGCGGGATTTAAGTAAAATCGATATCCATGAGGATTATTCAATCGTTGTAGCTGTTGATTCCGATGGCGGGATCGGTCCCCGCAAGGATGACCAGGTTTTTTGTCCGGGCTATGAACTGGGCCGTTTTGCCATGCGGGTGCCTTTATTGGAAGTTTTAGCTTGCGGTGCACGCCCCATGGCTGCCTATGATATGTTGACCCTGCCCATGGATGATATTGGAAGGGAGATCCTGCGGGGGATAAAGGATGAGTTACGCAGCGCAAATTTCGGTGAAGATTTCCACCTATCAGGCAGTACGGAAGATAATGTGCCTACGACTATGACCGGTATCGGAACCACAGTAATAGGATTGGTAAAAGCCGGTGATTTCAAACCGGGGACTTCTGTACAGGATGATCTCGTGATCTGTCTTGGTAAACCAAAGTCAGCCCCGGAGGATGAGGTGTACCTGGATGATCCGGAGATTATTCATCAGGCAGATGTATTAAAAATACGGGACCTGCAGGGGGTGCATGATATTTTGCCGGTCGGTTCGCACGGAATCGCCTACGAGAGTGAGCAGCTGGCCAGTTCAGCAGATCTGATCTTTTCGCAGAGTGATACTCAGATCAGTTTGACAAAATCGGCAGGACCATCGACCTGTATTGTGGTTTCTTTAACTGATTCAGCCTGTCGCAAAGTCGAATCGATTTTAAAAGTTCCTTTATATCGAATTGGGAAAATGATTTCCCATAACCACGGGAGGCGCAATTAGAATGAATGACATTCAGAAGAGAATCATGGGATGTTTGGTGGGTGTTGCCGCCGGTGATGCCATGGGAATGCCATCTTCCATGATGAGTCCCCAGACTATTCGCAATACCTTTGGTTATATAGATACTTTTTTACCTGCTCCTAAAGGGCATATTATTCATGACGGCCTGCAGGCCGCAGAGGTGACCGATGATACTCAGCAGACTCTATTACTGGCTGACTCACTGATTGCAAAGCGGCGCGTTGATCCTCAGGATATTGCTCAGCGTTTGATCCGCTGGGCTGAAGCCATTGGTGCTTTTGATAGTATGTTGATCGGACCAAGCTCATTACGGGCTTTACATGGTATTCGCAACGGCCAGTCTGTTTATGAGGCCGGGAGTGTGGGCGATACCAATGGTGCGGTAATGCGTATTGCAGCGATTGGGGTGTATGGAAAAGGCGATCAACCACGAACCATTGATGTAGTGGAAAAAGCCTGTCTTCCGACCCATAATACCAATGTCGCCATTGCCGGAGCATCCGGGGTGGCTATGGCAATCGGTCTGGGACTTAATGGAGAAGACAAATTTGGCCAGATGATTCCCACTATTATGGCGACCATTGAGCAAGCTATGCAGCGGGGAAATATCTGGTACAGCGCGTCGATTACTGAGCGTTCCCGTCTAGCCTTAGAAATAATTGAGCAACCCATTCCCCGGGTAGAACTCTTACAACGTCTATATAGTTTGATCGGCGCGGGGGTACAAATCTCAGAAACTGTTCCCACCTGTCTGGCCCTAACAAAACTGGTCAAAAGCGATCCGGTAGAGGGCATCCTGGCAGCCGCCAATCTGGGGGGGGACTGTGACACGATAGGCGCTATTACCGGTGCGATTTGTGGCGCTATTTCTGGTATCGATGCCTTTCCGAAGGATTGGATCCGGCAATTATCAGAGGTTAATGACATTGATTTTGAATATTACACCAATCAATTATATGATCTAATAAAATAAAAAAGGAACGAGGAGTCTTTATGAACACGAAACGCCTTATTATTTTCATCTTTTTCATCCTGATAGCAGGTTTGTCTGCCCAGGAGGAAGAAAAGGAGGATCAAAAAAAATCAACCTCGGAAGTGATTTTAACTGAAGAGGATTTTATTAAAAATAATTGTGAGAATGTTGGAGATGCGCTAAAGACCCTCACAGGCGTCTATGTTAATTCGGAAGGAGAAATCTCCTTGCGAGATGTCAGCTCTTCAAAGGTGGTTGTAGTTATTGACGGGCAGCGGCTCAATACGCCTGGTTCAATCGGCGTTAATGTGGCCACCCTTCCAATTGATAATATAAAGAAAATTGAATTACTGCGGGGGGGGCGCTCGGCTCAGTACGGTGCCGATGCTGTTGGCGGCGTTATTTTAATCACCACCAAAACAGAAGAAAAATTTTTAAAAGCGATGACCAACTCGGTCAAAGCGGTCTATGGATCCTATAACCGGCAAATTTATAATGTCAGCAACTCCTACAATAAAAATAATCTGAACACCTTTGTTTCCTGGCAACGGGAATTATGGGATGGTAATTTTAGGTATACGGATCAATACGGCAATGAAAAGAATCTGGTAAACAATCATCAATCCTCTTTCAATATTTTTGCCAAAGCCAGCTATAAATTCAGTGCACAACAGAGTCTGAGTTTGTCAAGCAATTGGTATAAAGCCGATAATGGAACACCAGGCATGATTGATAATATAACTAAAAATGCCAGAATCCGGTTTGATAATCATTCCTATAATGCAACCTATGACCAGGCCGATTTTTTTAAAGGTTTTTCCTTGAAAGCCCAGAGTTATTTTTTAGATTTTGAGACGAAATTTGATAATCCGGATGCTTTCGGGGGAGAAATTCACAGTGATCATGATAATTATGCCTTGGGAGTTGAACTACAACAAAGTGGCAATCTTACCGAGGCGTTAAATGTCAGTTATGGATATTCCTTCCGTAATGATCGTATTGAAAGCACCGATGTGGGTGAAAAGGAACGCAATACAAATAGCGGGCATGTTTCTGTGACCGGTAATATGGAGTTGGAAGGCCCCATATCCATGCTGGAAGGGTCCCTGGCCCTGCGCTACGATGCACCTTCGGATTTTGAATCGGCCTGGAGTCCGCGTATCAGTGTTTCGGCTTCACATGACGGTGTAATTGGCTTATCTTTAATTTCACATCTCGCCAAATCCTATAAAGCCCCTTCGTTTAATGATTTATACTGGCCGCAAGATGCCTTTGCCGTGGGTAATCCCGATCTTGTTCCGGAGGATGGTTTTAATTATGATATTGGGCTAACAGCCGAGATTAAAATGATTTCACTGGCTGCTAATTATTTCCGAAATGATATTGATAATCTGATCCTCTGGGCCCAGGATCCGGCTTTAAATAATCTCTGGACCCCGAAAAATGTATCAGAAACCAGTACAAATGGACTTGAATCTTCAGCAACACTCAATTTATTTGATAATAAATATACTTTGAGTGCGGAATACACCTTTATGAAGGCCCTGGATAAAGGACCTGATCCGAACCGGCATAATAAATATATTATTTATCGTCCGAAAAATAAGCTGGATATAACCAATACAATTAGACTTGGATCCATCGAGTGGAATATTTTGTATCATTACACCGGTTTACGCTATACCAATCCAGCTAACACGGACTGGCTTCCGGAATATCAGACCATTGACAGTAACCTGTCCTATCGGTTTAAATGGATGCAAGTAAACTGGACCAGTACCCTGGAAATCAGCAACCTGACTGATGAAGATTACATGAAGGTCAAGGGCACTGCCGAACCGGGGCGTATGTATAAATTTTCCATGGGAGCTACTTTTTAACCAAGTATATGAATAGAATTGTTGCCTTTTTGATCAGCATGATTTTAATACCAGTATCCGGGATTGCCCAGGGAAAGATGGGCGAAATTTGCGGAATCGTCTCCTGCGTGGAAACCGGAGAACCGCTGATTGCGGCCAGTGTTTATTTGAAAAATATGCATATCGGCGCTATCAGCGATGAAGAGGGCAATTTCTGTATCAAAAAGGTACCACCGGGTGAATATTATCTGGTGGTGGACATGATCGGTTTTCAGAATATTGAAGCCAGACAGGTGAAGATTGAACCGGGAGAAACAGTCGAGTTACAGCTGGAATTGAAGCAGGAAACCATTGCTTTTGACGAGTGTGTCACTGTGACATCCACCCGCGGCCCCTCCTTGGTAACCGAGGTTCCTTCTTCGGTCAGTGTCGTCAATACGGGAGCCTTTAAAAATCAGACTGCCCAGAATCTGGCAGAGCTATTGCAGGATGTGGCCGGGGTGTATGTAAAGGATCAAGGAGGCCTCGGCGGGAGCAAAACCCTTTCCCTCCGTGGGTCGACGGCCGGACAGGTGGTCGTTCTGCTGGATGGTCAGCGGATTAACAATCCTCAGACGGGACAGGTCGACCTGAGCACTCTTTCCATGGAGGGTGTCAAACGGGTGGAAGTGGTACGCGGCGGGAACTCGGCCCTTTATGGCGCTGATGCGGTGGGTGGAGTGGTAAATATCATTACCCGGGAAGCGGCACACCGGGAGACCGGCTGGACCGGTTCGGTCAAAGCCACCGGTGCCTCATTTAATACCGGTGCTTTTGAGTCCTCCTATCAGCATACTTTTCAAAACTGGCGACTGAACACTGCTCTGAAATATTTTTATTCGGAAGGAGATTTTACTTATACCAATAATTACGGCAAGGAACGGCAGCGGAAAAATGCGGATATCCGCTCTAAAAATTTATATTTCCGGATTGGCCGGGATTTCGGTGAAGAGATTTATATGCGCCAATTGGAACTCAGTTACCGTCACTATGATTCTGAGCGGGGTGCTCCGGGCACTATTGAACCCTATTATTACGATGCCCGCATGTGGGACAGGAACAATCAGTGGAATCTGCTATTCACCGGTAATATTTTTTCAGTAATGCATAAACTGCGCTGGCAGAACTATTACTATGATTCCTGGAGCCGGTATTATAATGATGAGTCTGCTCAGCTAATTGATTCCCGTTTTTTAACCAAAACCTATGGCAGTGAATTGCAAGTACGCAGCGTTATTCAGAGCAACAGTACCTTGACTTATGGCTCCAGTATCCGGTATGATCGGGTCAATGATTACCAGGAGAATACAGACCGGCAGCGTCAATCCGCTTCTGTATTTATGGTCAATGAGAACCACCTCCCTCTGGCACAGGGATGGCTTTCGAAAATATCCCTGGTTCCATCACTCAGATATGATTTGAATTCTGATTATCCGAACCGACTGTCACCCAAGCTGGGAGCAGTGATTAATTTTGGTCAGAGATGGAAAACCGCTTTAAAAACAAATATGGGTTTAAGTTACCGAGCGCCGACTTTCAATGATCTCTATTGGCCGGAAGATGCCTGGACCAAGGGCAATCCCGATCTGAAGCCTGAGAGTGGCTATGATTGGGATGTGGGCCTCCGGCTCCAATATCCTCTGGGGAATGGTTTTTCCTTTGAATCGAGTTACTTTGTCAGCCATATGCAGGATCTGATTGTATGGCAGCAGGAGGATAATCTCTGGATGCCCAAGAATGTCCAGGAAACCCATACCCGTGGAATTGAAAATAACCTGAATCTTATTCTATTCAGGCAGATGTTAGATCTCAACGTCAATTATACCTATATGGATGCCCGGAACTTAACCGCTGGATCCAGCCAGCAAGAGAATAAGCGCTTGGTTTACCGGCCCGAGCATAATGTTAACCTGGCCCTTACGATGCGTTATGAACCCTTTATCTTCAGTTATCAGTATCAATATGTCAGTCGTCGTTATACCGATACGGCCAATCTGTGGGCCAATTCACTATCTCCTTATACCATTTCTCACGTCTCCGGCGGATATACTCTCCCGTTGAATGAAACGCTGGAGCTCAAATTTATTGTACAGGTCAAAAATATTTTTGACCGTGAATATAGAATCATTAAAAATATGCCGATTCCCGGACGGGAATTAAGAGCATCGGTTAGTGTTAACAAAAAGTCGTAAATAATGAAAAAAGGAGGCTTTGATGAGAGGAACAATTAACATTATTGGTTTGATGGTATTACTGGCAGTCATCGGTTTTCTGGCTTGTGAAGAAGAGCCCACAAAATCCGAAACCCCAGAAGCATCGAGTGCTATTTATGTGTTGAATTCGGCATCGACCAGTATTTCGGTCATTGATCTGGAAGCCGACACCGTTTACAATGATGTGGCCACGGTCGGGACCTGGCCCAATCAGTTGGTCTACCGGGACGGTAAGGTCTACTGTGTGAATTCAGGCTCAAACAATATCATGGTTTTCGATGCCGGAACATGGGAGGCAGAAACTCCAATTGCTTTGGGTGATGGTAAAAATCCGATGAATATGGCTTTCTATGATGATCAGACAGCCTATGTGACCTGCTCTATGTCCAATCAGGTGCTTAAGGTTAATGTTTCCAGTAAGAGTGTGGAAGCGGAGGCCAATGCCGGTGTCGGTGCAACCGGAATTGCGATTGCTCAGGATAAAGTATATGTCACTAATACCGGATATGTGTGGGGAAGTCCCTATCTTCAGGGAACCGTAACTGTATTTGATGCTATCACTGGTGATTCTTTAAAGACTATCGATGTTGGTACCAATCCGCAAGGGATTGCCGAGGATGCCAGTGGTCTTTTACATGTGTCCTGTACCGGAGATTATGGTGAGACCCCTGGTATAGTCAGTATCATTGATCCGGCCACCGACACAGTGGTTGATTCCGTCAACATCGGCGGTACTCCCGGAATGATCGCAATTTCACAAGATGACAACCTGGGTTATCTGAGTGTCTGGGGTGCGGGCTGCATGGTCTATAATACCGCTGATAAAAGTATTGTAAATGGTCCGAATGATATGTTTCTGGGTAAAGGTGGTTCTGGTATTCTGGTTGACACGGAAGGATATGTCTGGGTCAGTGTCTGGGATGATGACCAGGTTGTTAAAGTCAACAGCAGTGGGACCGTTGAAGCGACTTATGATGTGGGGGATAGCCCCATGAGTTTAGCACAGCGTATTGAATAATAATCATTGAACAGGCGGGAAAGTTTCTTTTCCCGCCTGCTTTAACCAACCGAACGTAGGAATTGAATAATGGGTTACAACATTCGTGATATTTCTCTGGCAGAAAGTGGACAGCAGAAAATAGACTGGGCCGGAAAATGGATGAAAGTCGTGAATCAATTGGCGGATAAGTTTGATCAGCAAGAGACTTTCCGGAATAAAAGAGTCGCGCTTTGTATCCATCTGGAAGCCAAAACTGCTTATCTAGCGCAGGTGATTCAACGTTTGGGTGCTGAAGTATGGATTACCAGTAGCAATCCTTTGTCAACCAAAGATGATGTCTGTGCGGCCTTGGCCAAGTGCGGTATTCATGTATTTGCCCGTCATGGCGCGAATCAAGAGGAATATTGGTCCTTTATTCGGGCGATTACGGCTTCCAAGCCCCATGCTGTTGTGGATGATGGTGGCGATATCTGTGATTATCTGCATAAAAATCCCCGATATGCTGAAAATATTAAGGGAATATGTGAAGAAACTACTACCGGAGTGAACCGGGCCCGTAAATTAGCAGCCAGTGGTCAGTTAAAATATACCTCTATTGGGATCAACGACGCCCTCTCAAAATATCTTTTTGATAATCGGTATGGTACCGGTCAGTCTACTTGGACAGCCATCGCCCATCTGACCAATATGAGTATCTCCGGAAAAACCGTTGTGGTTGCCGGATATGGCTGGTGTGGCCGGGGTATTGCCGAGAAGGCAGCTGGCATGGGCGCGGAAGTGATCGTGACTGAAATTGATCCCTGGAAGGCACTGGAAGCCCGTATGGATGGGTGCCGTGTGATGACTATGCGCCAGGCTGCCAAACTGGGAGACATTTTTATTACTACCACTGGTGAAAAACAGGTTATTCGGGTGGAACATTTTAAGCAGATGAAAGATGGGGCCTTCCTGGCCAATGCGGGTCATTTTGATTATGAGATCGATGTTCCCGGATTGAAGAAGATGGGGCAGGAGCATATTAAACAACGAGCCGAAGTTGAGGAATACCAGTTGAGTCCCAATAGATCGCTGTATCTTCTGGCCAAAGGAGGAATCATCAATATTGCCGGTGGCCTGGGACATCCGGTGGAAATTCTTGATCTCAGTTTTGGGTTGCAGCTGGCTTCCCTGAACTATGTGCTCTCGAGTCAAGACCTGAAACCCGGCTTTTACAGTGTCCCTAAAAAAATCGATGAGATGGTCGTCCGGGAAAGACTTAAGGCCGATCATATTCAGATTGATGTGAAACGGTAAAACTTTCAGTGAAGGCAGGGAAAAGAAATGAGATTTATTAGTATCCTTGGCATTTTCATGCTGATCGGTTTGGCCTGGTTGTTATCGGAAGATCGCAAGCGGGTCAACTGGCGCGTGGTATTGTTTGGGGTGGGCCTACAAGTGTTTTTCGCCCTGTTTGTCTTTGTAATCCCGCTAGGCGCCAAATTTTTCTTAATTATTAATAAGATCATTATCGCGGTCCTGGATTCCGCCAGTGCCGGCTCTTATTTTGTCTTTGGGCGTCTGGCATTACCTCCGGGTAGTGTCGGGGCAGGCGGGGAAACTTCCCTGGGGTCCTTCCTGGCCTTTCAAGCCTTTCCGACCATTGTCTTTTTCGCTGCTTTGGTCGCGATTCTGTATTATTTAGGCATTATGAATCGCATTATTCAGGGGTTTTCCTATGTCTTTACCAAATTAATGCGCATCAGCGGGGCCGAGTCGTGCAGTGCCGCATCCAATATATTTGTGGGGGTTGAATCAGCGCTGGTGGTCAAACCCTATCTGAAAAAAATGACCCGTTCGGAGCTAAACACCATCCTGACTTGTGGCATGGCAACCATTGCGTCCAGTATGCTGGCGGTCTACACTTTTATCTTAAAGGATCAATTTCCCACCATAGCCGGTCATTTGGTATCGGCTTGTATTATGAACGCACCGGCCGCCATTGTTATTTCCAAGCTGCTGCTTCCTGAAAGCGGATCACCGGTAACCCTTGAGCAGAATATTCGTCCTTATTACGAGAAAGATTCCAACCTTTTTGCTGCCATTATCAACGGGGCCAACTCCGGCGTAAAATTAGTAGTGGGGATTGTGGCCTTATTACTGGCCTTCCTTGGTTTGGTGGAACTGCTGGATAAAATTGTGGGTTTGGCCGGTCATCCACTTAATCGCTTATTTGGAATGCAAATTGATTGGAGTCTCAAGGGACTGTTAGGGTATTTGTTTTATCCCTTCACTTTTATCATCGGTGTACCCACCCAGGATATTCCCGAAATTGCCCGCATCATTGGCGAAAGAATTGTATTAACAGAAGTAACGGCTTTTCAGGATCTGAATACAATGATCAATTCCGGCGTTACTCTGGATCCCCGTTCTATTGTGATCACAACCTATGCCTTGACCGGTTTTGCGCATGTGGCTTCTATTGCAATTTTTGTAGGGGGTATCAGTGCACTGGTTCCCCAACGAATGAAGGACCTGAGCCAGTTGGGATTCAAAGCCCTGGCTGGCGCCACTCTAGCAAACCTGATGACAGCTTCTGTGGCCGGTATCTTTTTTTCCGAAACCTCAATTTTGATACCATAGTATGGAAAAAATTAACAAAATAATCGATGGGATGCCCAAAATTGAACTGCATCTGCATCTGGAAGGGGCTTTTACTCTGCCTTATATGCTGCATTTGATCCGCAAATATGAGCCTGATACTTCGGTCAAGTCGGTTGCGGATTTGCAAAAGCGGTTTGCCTACATAGATTTTGATAATTTCATTGAAACATGGTTCTGGAAAAACCAATATTTCCGGGAGTCGCAGGATTTTTATGAATCCACTTACACCGCGATTGCCGCGCTGGTAAAGCAGAATATTATTGCTCTTGAGGCTTTTTTCTCGCCCTGGGATTTTGTGGATAACAATATTACAGCTCAGGAAATAATTGAGGCGACCATCGCCGGAAAGAAGGCGGCTGAAAAGAAATTCGGCATGGCCATCAATTTAATTGCTGATATCGTCCGTGATCACGGATATCAAACCGCCCCGAAGCGCTTTGCCGATCTGGTGCCTTACCGGGACGAAATCTGTGGGATCGGTTTAGGCGGTAGTGAAGCCCAATATCCGAATGTATTATTTCAGGAGGTTTTTGAGACTGCCCGTGATCAGGGTTTTCATGTAGTGGCCCACGCCGGGGAGGCCAGTGGCGCCAAATCTATTTGGGACGCACTGCTTTACCTTAAGGCAGAACGTATTGGTCACGGAGTCAGGGCGATTGAAAATGCCTTCTTGATGGAGTATTTGGAGAAAAAACAGGTACCGCTGGAGATATGTCCGACCAGTAATTTGAAAACCAAAGTTGTTCCTGACATTTCATTACATCCCCTACGCCAGATGTATACTGAGGGACTAGCGCTCACGATCAACTCGGACGATCCCACCATGTATGGGAGTACACTGACAGAGGAGTATCGCCTGATATGTCATCATCTGGGTTTCGATACCAATGACCTGCAAGCATTTACCATGAATGCTTTACAGGCCTCATTTTTTCCTGAGAAGACCAAAGCCGTACTGGAAAAAAAGATCGATCATTTCTGGCAAAATAACTGATAATAAACAGGGAGGGATAAAAAATGGTAACCAATTTAATGGGCTTTTTTTTAGCGGCTCTGGCGGGTTTGAGTCTGGCCTTGATTGGTATTGCTTTTCGTATGGGTCAGGTTAAAAATGTTGTTCCCCTGCATATTGCCACGAGCATTGGGATTTGTGGGGCCGTTTTTTTTGGTCTGCAGATGGATTGGAGTCTAATCCCGGAAATTCCGCTCTTTATCTATCTTTTAGCTTTATTAACCGCTTTGGGTCAGATTTTAGCCATGGAACTGACTAAGGCCAGTCTGAAGCGTGGCCCCTTATCTCCGGTCTGGTGTGCGCTGAACCTGAATTTTCTGGTGGTAATTATCTATTCTGCAATCGCCTATAATGAGACAATTTCTCTTTTTCAATTTTTGGCTCTGGCATCAGGAATTCTGTGCGTTGTGGCGGCTTCCAATCTAAGCGATAAATCCAAGGCAGATCATCTTGAGATGAGTTTACGAGATAAATCTCTATATGCTATGATGTTGTTATTAATTTTATTGGCCAACAGTCTAATATTCCTGACCATCAGGGATTTGGGCAGCCGCATGGTACCCGGCGCCGACATCACCTATTTGGGCAAATATTTACCTAATATCTATTTTACCCTTTATCTTATGATGGCGATTTTGTGTGGAGGTTATGTCTCTTTTCAAAAAGTCAAACCCAAAAGCACGGCTGCGTTGGTTAAACTGGGATTAATGGCCGGAGTTGGCTCAATTGCCGGATTATTTTTACTAAGCCTATGTGCCGAATATGCCGCTGCGCTGGTGTTCACGGTAAATGGGATGGTCACAATTCTGGCAGGTGCCTTGGCATCAGTAGTATTCTTTGGCGAAAGGCGCACCAGGGCCTGGTATGTAACCATTTCTTTTGGTATCCTGGCTGTTTTGCTAGCAAATCTTGATAAAATATAAGTGAATCGGAGTAATAATGCGTAATAACAAATTAAAATGTTGGCTGGGATTGATTACCCTTACCCTGATTCTGTTTTCTGCCTGTGGTCAGAATTCTGTTCCCCGGGTGGTAAGTTGCTCTTCCACCATGACAGAGATTGTCTACGAGGTCGGAGCCGGTGATCAGGTGGTGGGGGCTACCAGTTTTTGTTTTTTCCCGCAGCAGGTGATCGATGATAAGCAAGCGGGGCGTGTAAAAGTTATTGGCGATTTTGTCCATATCAATTATAGCAGCATAGATTCTCTGAACCCGGATGTTATTTTTACCGACACTGATATGCAGCGTAAAATTGCCGATAGCCTCTCAGTTATGGGATACAAGGTATATCATTTCGAACCGAAAAATATTGATGAGGTATACGATTGTATTGTAACGGTTGGCGATGTGGTTGGTAAGGCCAAAAATGCCCGCAAGATGGTGGCCGAAATGAAATATGAGCTGGAGCAGATCCGCGATATTACCCGCGATCTGCAGCCAGTAAAGGTCTATATGGAAATTAATCATATGGGTCCCTGGACCTTTGGCAGTGAATCACCCTTGCAGGATATGCTCAAAATCGCCGGAGGCCAGAATATTTTCAGTGATACCACAACGGGTGTTTTCCGAACTGAAAATAAAGAGATTGTCCAACGCAATCCGGATATTATTCTGTCACCTATTTGGCTGAATGCTGAACTGGGGGGCTGGAAAGGCATTACACCCCTCAGAGAGATTTATACCCGCCCGGGATATGAGCAAACCAATGCGGTCACCCATAGTCGGGTACTCTATTATGATTCCGCGTTGATGAAACATTTTGGGCCCCGCCAGGTAACAGCCACCCGTAAATTGGCATATCTGTTTCATCCGGGATATTTTGAATCACCCGAAAACACAATTCCATGGGAATTGGGCTGGATAAAGTAAAGGCGTGCTGGTTAATAACCGGCATGGATCTCAGTCTATTTCTAATGGAATGATCTCTTTTGATTTTTGTAATCATTTTTTACTTTCTCATTTTTAAATCACGTTTTGTCAGCTAGACGGTTCAGGGAGCATAGCGACAGAGAGTGATACTTTATGATTGAAAATTAGAATAGATGCAATATAATCCACGATGGCCTTTTTATTTGCGGGAATCACAGTTGGATTAGTATAAATATAAATCCTTGACATTCATATTATTAGAATAGAAATTGTCTAAACCATGAACACCTTGAATTGGTATTTTCCCAAATCTATGCCTGAAGCCGTGTTGCTTTTACAACAGCAAAAAGGTATACCTCATGCTGGGGGAACCGGATTGTTGATGGGTAATTTAGGCCGAATTAACGGATTAATCGATCTTTCCCGGTTGGCTCTGCGCTATGTTAAGATTGAAAATGATACCATAGCAATCGGCAGTATGAGTACCTATGCCGATGTGTTAGCTGCTCTCCAGGCAAAAGCACCGGATCATATCTTGGTCAAATCTTTACGCCATGCTGCCCATACGCCGCTTCGTAACCGGATTACAATCGGGGGCAGTCTGTCCTGCTTTCCACCTTGGTCCGATTTAATAGGCGCCCTAATTACCCTGGACGCCGAAATTATACTGGTCGGTGGACCTAATGACACCATCGCGATTGAAGATTATCTGGATAATAATAAACTACAGAAAAATACCCTAATAGAGGCGGTAAAATTCAAGTTAGCCGATTGGCGCACAGCCCATTACCGGGCTGTCCGTACCAAGAGTGATTTACCCGCTTTTACAATTACCACCATGTTAAAAATTGATAATAATAAAGTAACTGATGCCCGTATTATTGTGGTGGGAACCGTAAAAAAGTACCAGCGACTATTGTCTGTGGAAGAATACCTGAAGAACCGGGAGACCGGAAAGGTTAACAGTCAGGAAATTATCTCCCGGGTGGAGCTTAAAATGGCCGGGAGAAGAATTTTGGATCCCGGCTACGCGAATTATAAAGCAGCGGTGAAACTCGCCAGAGGAATTAACCAATTGATTGGGAGCGATTGATGCAGGGGAGTTTTATTATTAATAAAGAGGAACAGCAAATGAGCTTCCCTGCGGATGAACGCTTGCTCCTGACCTTGAGACGCTATGGCTACACCGAAGTAAAAAATGGCTGTCAGGAAGGTGAATGTGGTGCCTGTCTGATTCTTCTGGAGGGGGATGTGGTAAATTCCTGTCAGGTGCTCACGGCTTCAGCGACGGGCAAAAAAATTACTACTGTAAAGGGCATTGGCGATTTACATAATCCCCATATCATTCAACAGGCTTTTGTAGAGAGCGGTGCGGTCCAATGCGGTTTCTGCACGCCGGGAATGGTTATGGCCAGTTATGCTTTACTAAAGCATAATCCATCCCCTTCGCCTGAAGAGATAAAAAAGGGCCTGGACGGAAATCTCTGCCGCTGTACCGGCTATATTAAAATTGTCCAGGCGGTTCAATTGGCTGCCGATCATCTCCGGGAAAAATCGGTTGCCCGGGCCAAGGAATAGAAAAAGGAATAATATGCAATTATATCAGTGGTCATATTCTAATACGAATTTTCTATTTGATACCAAACCGGATAAAACCATTAAGTAATTTTGATCATTTATGAAGCCATATAATATCATTGGTAAATCAGAAGCAAAGATCGATTCTTTATCGCTGGCCACGGGCAGCAGCCGGTTTGCGGATGATTTTAAACTGGACAATGCCTTGCACCTGGTCTGTCGCTATGCCTCCCAGGCGCATGCCGAAATTGTTGATATTGATGACCGTAACGCCCGCCGTTTACCCGGGGTGAAGGATATTTTTCATTATAAAAATGTGAAACCGGTTTTACACACCACTGCCGGGCAGGGATTCCCAGAGCCGTCGCCCTATGATACAGTCCTGTTTGATAAAAAAGTCCGCTTTAGCGGCGACCGGGTCGCTATGGTAGCGGCCGAAAGTCCCGGGATAGCTGCGGCAGCAGCCAAATTGATAAAGATTGATTATAATCTACTGCCATCGCTGTTCGATCCGGAAAAAGCAATGGAAAAGGATTCCCCGGTTATTCATGGCAAGGACCGCTACACGCCCATCGGAGCGATCTACAAACCGAAAAAAAATCTGGCCGCTGAGATAGAGATCGGATTCGGTGATATACCTAAGGCGGAGCAGGACGCTGATTTGGTCATTGAAAGAACCTATCGGACTCATTATGGATCCCACTGTGCCCAGGAGCCTCATGCAGCCTTCTCTTTTTTCGATGAAATGGGCAGGCTGGTTATAGTATCCAGTACCCAGGTGCCCTTCCATGTACGCCGTATTGTTTCACAAGTTTTGGAATATCCTCTGTCAAAAATCAGAGTGATCAAGCCCCGGATCGGTGGTGGATTTGGTGGGAAACAGGAAGTGTTGCTCGAGCCTTTGGTTGCTTTAGTGACTATCAAACACAAACGGGCCGCCAAATTGGTCTTTTCCCGCAAAGAGGTCTTTCAATACACCCGTACCCGGCATCCGATCAGAATCAGGTTAAAAACCGGCCTGAAAAAGAACGGGGAGATAACCACGCTGGATATGGATGCACTGTTGAATACCGGAGCCTACGGAACCCATGCCCTTACTGTTTTGTCCAATGTGGGTGCGAAAGTTCTGTCCTTATTAAATAAAATTGAGAATCTGCATTTTCTGGGGCGATCGGTGTATACAAATTTACCGGTAGGCGGGGCCTATCGGGGATATGGGGCCACACAGGGATACTTTGCATTGAATCAACAATTAGATATTATCACCCGTAAATTGGATCTTGATTTTTTACAGTTTATTAAAGCAAACCATATCCGTGAAGGCGAGACCTCCCGGGTGTTTGCAGCCCTGGGAGAAGGTAAGGAAGGTGTTGCCCAGCATATAAACTCCTGTAAGTTGGATGCGTGTATTGATCTCGGAGCCCGTGAAATCGACTGGTATAAAAAAAGAGATAAGCGGATCTGTAATGGAGATAAGGTGCGCGGAGTGGGAATGGCAATCGCCATGCAAGGTTCCGGTATTCCCCTGATTGATATGGCCAGTACCTCCATGAAAATGAATGAGGACGGTTCCTTTAATTTGGATGTAGGGGCAACAGACATCGGCACCGGTTCGGATACCATTCTGGCACAAATTGCCGCCGAAGTCCTGGATATCGGCTTGGATCGCATGATAGTTCTCTCTTCCGATACGGATCGGACTCCTTTTGATGTGGGGGCTTACGCTTCCTCAACAACCTATGTATCCGGGGGGGCCGTAAAGAAATGCGCGGAAAAAATTAAAGCGCAGATCTTAGTGGTGGCTGCCAAAATGATGGAATGTGATGAAACCAGACTTTACCTCGCGAATGGAATGGTGATTGATAAAAAGACCCAAAAACAGATCAGTCTAGGGAAGATTGCCGCGCATACCCTTTATACTGAGGACCAATTTCAGATCCAGGCGGCGGCCTCCCATGTGGCTAAGGAATCACCCCCACCCTTCATTGCCCAATTTGCCGAGGTGGAAGTGGATAAACAAACGGGTGAGGTTTGCGTCCTGGAATTTGTTTCAGCGGTGGATTGCGGCCAGGCCATCAATCCAAAACTGGCGGAAGGTCAAGTGGAAGGAGCTGCGCTTAATGGCATCAGTTATGCGCTTACCGAACAGTACCGTTTTTCATCTGGGGGAGCGCTGCTGACGAAAAGTTTTCATGATTATAAAATCTTTACAGCCGCAGATTTACCTGAGATGAAAACTTTTATTGTGGGGTCCCATGAAAAAACCGGACCCTTCGGGGCAAAATCAGTAGGAGAGATTGGGATCAATGGGCCGCTGCCGGCGATTGCCAATGCTATTTTCGATGCCGTGGGAGTAAGGTTATTTGAGGCTCCTTTTACAGCGGAAAAAGTATACCGGGAGTTGCAGTTAACAGAGACAAATTGATAATAAAAAATGGCCGGGTTGCTTTTCCCGGTGAAAAAGATTTTCAGCTGATCGACCTGGAGATAGCCCAGGGGAAAATTTCCCGGACCGGCCACGATCTGAGCGGGAATCATATAATTTACGCCAATGATCTGCTCGCTCTACCGGGCGGGATCGATCCCCATGTTCATTTTAATGAGCCGGGCTATACCGACCGGGAAGATTTTTATCATGGCAGCTCTATGGCAGCCGCAGGTGGTGTCACTACAGTGATTGACATGCCCTGTACTTCGCTACCTCCGGTAACAAACCTGAAAAACCTGCGTCAAAAACTCCATATTGTCAGCCAGCGCGCAGTGGTTGACTTTGGATTTTTCGGTGGGGTTTCTGCCCAGTCCTACGCGAAAAATTATCAGGTAGCCATGGCCGCTTTGGCGGATCATGTGCTTGGTTATAAAACCTATTTTATTTCGGGAATGGAGAGTTTTAAACAGCTGACCCCGACACAATTTTTTCAGGTATTAAAATCTGCTGAAAAGGTAAGGCGCCCTGTGTTGCTGCATGCTGAGGATTTAGCCACGATTCGTTCAGCCGAAGAGATTGAGAAACGCAAGGGGAGTGGATGGGACAATTACTATCGCTCCCGTCCGGAATCGGCAGAGATAATTGCCGTACAAAAAGCGATCGAACTGGTGAGGCGGACCAAAGCCCAACTGCATATCGTACATATCGGTACTGCGAACGCAGCTCAGTTAATAAATGGAGAGCCCCGGGTCAGTGGGGAAACTGCGCCCCATTATCTGGCGTTTAGCTGCCAGGATCTGGAGCAGATTGGAGGCGCCTTAAAGACTGCTCCGGTGGTAAAAAGTCCGGGGAATACAGCTGAATTATGGCATTTACTTAATGATGGAACAATAGATTTTGTGGCATCTGATCATGCCCCTGGACCCTATAATCAAAAAAACACTGGCTCTGCCTGGACTGATTACGCCGGTATCCCGGGAACCGGCACCCTGTTGCCCTATTTGTTATCTGAAGGACTGTTAAAAAGAAGGATGGATTTAGATCGCTTTCTGGCAGTTATAGCAGAAAATGCGGCCCGGCGGTATGGCCTATTTGGACGTAAAGGGTCGCTGGAAGTTGACAAGGATGCCGATCTGGTTTTGGTTGATCCTCAGGCGGAATGGAAAGTACACGGTAAGCACTTCTATTCAAAAGGCAAATTAACACCATTTGAGGGTATGGTGTTCAAAGGGCGCATTGTCAAGACCATTCTGCGGGGGAAAATTATTTACGATTATAATAAGGGAATCTGTGCACTGCCGGGTTCCGGTGAATTTTTAAAGCCTTATTCGAAGGGATGAGATGCACTTTATAGTTGGATTAAAAAATAATGACACCCTATGGGAACAGACAACTGCTGATAAAAATAGTGACTTGATATTAGTCATGTCAGAATTACAAATCAGGGCAAATTGATATGTCGCATAGTTATATTATTGGTAATGGCATTGTTACTGATGGTTTTTCCTTTTTGATTGATCGGGGCGCCATTGAAATCGAGAACGGGGTAATAAAAAAAATTGGTAAAAGTGGGGCAATAGAGACAGGTAATAAAGAGTTTATTGATCTGCAAGGCCGTCTGGTGCTGCCCGGACTGCTCAACCCGCATCAGCATCTTTATTCCTCTCTGGCCACAGGACTTGCACCACGGGGAAGAACCAGCCATTTCACCCAAATTCTGGAAAATCTCTGGTGGCAGCTGGACGGGAACCTGGATGCCGAGTCTATTTATTATTCCGCGCTCTGCGGATTGATGGATTCGGTAGCCTTTGGCGTGACCACTGTTTATGACCATCATGCCTCCATGAATTATATTAACGGCAGCCTGAGCATAATTGAAAAAGCGTTACGGGAAAGCGGCATTAAAGGACTACTTTGTTTTGAGTTGTCCGATCGTAATGGTCGGAATAACCTGAGGGAACAATTGGAAGAGAATATCACTTTCTGGGAAAAGCACCGTAAAGATCAAACCGTCCGTGGTATATTGGGTATGCATGCCAATTTCACCCTCAGCAACGATACTATGGCCTGCATCGCCAAAACCAAACCAGATGAACTGCCCCTGCATATACATTGTGGTGAAGACCGTACGGATTTACAGTATTGTCTTGACAAAGGCTTCGCTGGACCGGTTGATCGTTTACAGAAATATGGGTTACTGTCTCACAACGCTCTATTAGCCCATTGTATCCATTTGTCTTTTAGGGATTATGAGTTGATCAGAGAGGTTGAGCCGATCATTGTTTCCAACCCGGAATCCAATGCCAACAACAAGGTCGGAACCATGGACTTGTCAAGGATAAAACGTTATTGTCTGGGCACCGATGGCATGACCGGAAATATTTTGGGAACTTTGCGCTCTCATTTTCTACTGCGCAAGGGGAAGATTGACCACCCATCGGATATTATATTTAAATATCCCGCTGAAATTGTAGAGCGTTTTTTCCCTGACAGTGGAACATTGGCGGTCAATAAGAGTGCTGATATAGCCGTAACCGATTATATTCCGGCAACTGATATAAGCTTGGATAATTTATTCTACCATTTGGTGTTTGGTGTTGAGGGACAGAAGATGTTCATGACCATTGCCAGGGGTAAAGTATTATACCGGAATGGTCAGTTTAGGCGCTTAAATGCCGTTGAGCTGCTCCATAAGATAAAAGCAGCAGCCCGGCGATTACATGGGAAATTCTATGCCTGAAAATTTTTCGACTATTTCTATCCGTCAACTTCTGTCTCAGATATTAAAGTCCCTTAAGAGGGGCACAATTTTCGGTATTTATGACAACTTATTTTATTTTCCCGGTAAAAAAAATATTTTAGAAAGCACTCTTTTCGACCAAAGGCTGGAGACCCCTATCGGAGTAGCGGCCGGACCTCACACCCAAATGGCGCAAAATATAATTTCAGCCTGGTTATGCGGGGCCCGCTATATCGAATTGAAAACCGTACAAACCCTGGATCAAATTGAGGTGGCAAAACCCTGTATTGATACCCGGGATGAAGGCTATAACTGTGAATGGTCCCAGGAACTTCGCATAGAAGAGGCCTTCAATGAATATTTAAAAGCCTGGATCATTATCCATATTTTGCGACATAAATTCGGTTGGACAGGAGATACAGGCACTATTTTCAATATGAGTATTGGATATGATATGCAGGGTATTTTGCACGATAATGTACAGCGGTTTCTGGAAAAAATGGGCAATTGTAGGACTGAGAAGGAGAGTCTGTTAAATAAGATCATTGAGTTGTATCCTGAGGTCCGGGGGATTGAGATCCCCAATCACATCTCAGATAACATAACGCTTTCAACCATGCATGGCTGCCCGCCGGAGGAAATAGAGCAGATCGGCCGCTATTTGATCGAGAAACGTAAATTACACACTTTTATCAAATTGAATCCCACGCTTTTGGGGAAAGGTGCAATAGAGACCATTCTGCATGAGAAACTGGGCTATGATATTGATGTTCCGGATCAGGCTTTTGAGCATGACATTAGCTATCCGGAGGCCTTACGGGTGATCCACCGCTTAGAACAGTCCGCTCGAGATAATCGGCGTTGTTTTGGGGTTAAGCTGACCAACACCCTGGAAGTGCTGAATCATGAGGATATTTTCGATACCGATAAGATGTATATGAGTGGTAAGGCCCTGCATCCGGTAAGTATTAATGTGGCCCGTAAAATAAGAAATGACATTCCGGATAGTCGTCTGCATATTTCTTTTTGTGGCGGGGTCAGTGCCCTTAATGTGGCTGAGGTGATAAGCTGTGGTCTGTATCCGGTTACTGTGTGCACCGATTTATTGAAACCCGGGGGATATACCCGTTTACCACAGTATCTGGAAGCGCTTGCAGCAGCCTTCGATCGCGATAATGCTTCAGATTTGGAAAGTTATATTAAAAATAAGGGTGGTCAGCCGGATTTATCAGCAGCCGCACTAAGCAATCTGAATCAGTACGCTGAGCAGGTCATTGGTGAAGATTTGTATCAACCTATGGGAGAGAGTATCAAAACGGACCGCTCCTTAACGGAATTTGATTGCATACAGGCGCCCTGTGTAAGTAACTGCCCGGCCCATCAGGACATTCCAGCTTATCTCTATCATACCAGCCGGGAAGAGTTTTCCAGGGCGCTCGAAGTTATCATCAGCAGTAACCCTTTTCCATCGGTTACCAGCTTGGTATGCGACCACCTCTGTCAGCAAAAATGCACGCGGATCAATTATGACAGCCCCTTGTTGATTCGCTCCTTAAAGCGTTTTATTACTGAAAAATCCACTTCCCAAAAGACGCCCACCCCCCGACCTAAAAATGGTCATAAAGTGGCTGTCATTGGTAGTGGTCCCTCGGGATTGAGCTGTGCTTATTTTTTGGCCTTGGCCGGTTTTGAAGTCGACCTGTTCGAAACCAAGAAATTTCCCGGTGGGATGCTAGCCGATGCAATTCCTCTGTTCCGCTTATCGCAAGTGGCGTTGCAGCGGGATATTGACTATATCCGCAGCTTGGGTGTCAAAATCCATACCGGCGTCAAGGTAAATAAAAGTGTCTTTGGAAAAATAAAAGCAGCCGCCGATTATCTTTATATCGCCGTGGGGGCCCAACAATCGCAAAAGTTGGCAATAGAAGGGGATGAGGTTAAAAAGGGCCTGCTTGATCCCCTCCTGTTTTTGGCTGCGGTGCGGCAGGGGAAAAGTGTGGAACTGGGAAATATCGTGACCGTGCTGGGGGGTGGCAATACTGCTATCGATGCGGCCCGCACAGCTAAACGACTCGTGGGTAAACAAGGCCGGGTTCATATTGTTTACCGCCGAACCCGGGCAGAGATGCCGGCAGATAAAGCGGAAATCAACAGTGCCCTACAGGAAGATATTAATTTGATCGAATTAGCCAGTCCCGCCAGAATAATTTCCAGGGACGATCAGGTTACGGCTCTGCTATGCCAGAAAATGAAACTCAACGGTATTGATCAATCAGGACGACCGCGACCAGTTAAAATCAAAGGGCTGCAATTTGAACTGGAAACCGATACGATCATACCGGCTTTCGGACAAATGACCGTGATTGATTTCATCGAACGTGATTTACTAGAGACCGATCAGGGACAGGTGCGGGAAATCAAGCTGAATAATGTATTTATCGGTGGTGATGCTCAGCGAGGGGCCGCTACCGTGATCCAGGCGATTGCCGATGGCAAGGAAGTTGCCGAAACTATCATGATAAAGGCTGGCGAAAAGCTACCTGAGTCCATATTTGGCATTACAGATAAGGGCTTGAGTCAGCAAGAACTACATGCCAAAAGGGCGCGCATTGTTCCGGGGGTTAATCCCCGGGAAATTTCCATAGAGGAACGTGATTACTATCATCTGATCGAGCAAAGCTTAACCAAAGATGAAGCGGTCCGGGAAGCGAAGCGCTGTCTGTATTGTGATGAGCTGTGTGATATATGTGTTACAGTCTGTCCCAACCGGGCAAATGTTTCTTATACCATTGATCCCTTTAAAGTGCAGTTGCAAAAAGCGGTCAATGAAGGTGATCAGGTGAAGATCAAAACCGGAGCTGTTTTTAAAGTGGACCAGCAATATCAGATATTCAATATTGATGATTTTTGTAATGCCTGCGGTAACTGTACTACTTTTTGTCCCACTCAGGGCGCTCCTCATCAAGAGAAGCCCAGCGTTTTTCTAACGGAAGAGAGTTTCCAGGATGGGGAAAAAGGATATTTTCTCCGAAAGAGTAGGCTGTTTTATAAAGACTCCTCAGGTGCTTATTCTCTGGATTTAGACAATGACCGCTACATCTATAAATCAGATGGATTTATCGCCTACTTAAGTACAGTGGATTTTTCAATTATCAAGATTCATATTATGGATAAATCGCTCCGGGAAGTATCCCTGGAAAAGGCGGTAAAGATGAGTATTATATTCAAAGCGATCGAGGAATTGTATGTGTAAGAATCATAGTTGACTATGATGGAAAAACAGTAAACGAGGCCCGAATGGATATTGCCGCCACTATCAGACAAAAAGCCGCAGATTATCGCGATTATACAGCTGACTGTTTGTCTCAGTTGGTGCGGCGTCCTTCCCTGAGTTGTCAGGAAGAAGCGGTTATTCAAAGGATAAAAGAGTTACTCATTGCAGCCGGTATCACCAATTACCGGATCGATGGACTGGGAAATTTGATCGCTATTATCGGTGATGGCAGCCGCAAAATAGCCATTGATGCCCATATTGATACCGTAGATACCGGTGATGAAGACCAATGGGAGACCCCGCCCTTTTCGGGACTGATTAAAGACGGTTGGGTACATGGTCGGGGAAGCGTTGACCAGAAAGGGGGCGCGGCGGCCATGATCACAGCAGCACGGATTATGAGGGAACTTGAATATGCTGGTCAATATCAGCTCTGTTTCACCTTTACTGTTATGGAAGAAGATTGTGATGGCCTGTGCTGGGATTATCTGATCGAGAAAGAAAAATTGCTTCCTGAGTTGGCCGTTATTACCGAACCGACCAATTTGGGACTTTATCGGGGACATCGTGGCCGAATGGAACTGGATCTGTTTCTTAAGGGGGTCTCAGCCCATGGATCTGCACCGGAACGGGGTAAAAATGTTATTTATGCCGGTGCCCGCCTGGCATTGAAAATAGAGGAACTGAACAAACGGTTGCCAAGTGATCCCTTTTTAGGTAAGGGCAGCATTGTCCCGACTCTTTTCCAAACCGATTCGCCTTCTTTGTGCGCTATTCCTGACCATGCCCGGCTACACATTGACCGGCGCTTAACCTGGGGGGAAAATGAGGGCAGTGTACTCAGAGAATTGAAGCCGATGATCAGTGAAAAAGATACGATGGTGGTGCCCCAATATGATCGCAAAAGTTATCAAGACACGCTTTATCACCAGGAAAAATATTTTCCGAGCTGGAAAATACCGGAAGACCATATTTTAATGCAAGCCGGTGCCCAAACCTACCAAACTCTATTCAATGAGCCGACCCGGATAGGTAAGTGGACCTTTTCCACCAATGGGGTCTCGCTCTGCGGCCGCCATCAGGTACCCTGTATCGGTTTCGGTCCCGGTAATGAAATATATGCCCATGCCCCCAATGAACGCGTGCCGATCGATCAACTGGAAAAAGCAAGTGCATTTTATGCCTTATTTCCTCACATTTTAGAGAGTTATTGATGCTGAATTCTGGTAAACTGACCAAGCAAGACCCGCTAGAAAGGAGTGATGATGCCGGAAACAGATTTAAAGGGTAAACATTTGATCAGTTTTGAGGACTGGACCCTTAGTGAAATCGATTATCTGCTGAATGAATCAACAAATTTAAAAAGGAGCTGGCAAAAAGGTGAAATTATAGAGCCTCTTAAACAGAAAACCCTGTTTATGATATTTTTTGAACAATCAACCCGGACCCGGAACTCTTTGGAGGCAGCTATGACCCGCCTGGGGGGACATGCCCATGATTTAACTCAGGAGAAAATGCAGATTTCTCACGGTGAGACCCCCAGGGATACGGCCCAGGTTTTGTCCCGGATGGGTGAGTGTATCGCCATTCGGAATTGCTTTAATAGGATGGGAAATGCTTATTTGAATAGGATTGCTCAATATGCAGATATTCCGCTTATTTCCATGCAAGATGATGTTTATCATCCGCTCCAGGTCATTGCTGATTATCAAACTATTGAGGAATATTTCGGGAAAAAGCCCCGCGGGTTAAAAGTTGCCCTGCTCTGGACCTATGCTACTTCCCATGCCAAGCCCCTCTCAGTACCCCAATCCCAGGCACTCTTTTTTCCCCGCTTTGGACTGGAGGTGAGCGTCGGATTTCCAAAGGAATTTCCGCTTCAGAAGAATATTGTCCGTAAGGCCCAACAGAATGCCGAGGAGGCCGGTATCCGGATTACTTTTACCAACGACCCGGAAAAAGCAGTCCAGGATGCGGATATTGTGATCCCGAAAAACTGGGGAGGATTCGGATATTTTGAGGAAGGAGATCAGGACGAAAAGGAAACCACCCGTCAAATGCAGGCAAATTTAGCCAAACATAAAGACTGGATTTGCGACAGGAAATTATTTTCCCTGGCTAAAAAGGATGCCTGTATTATGCATGCTTTGCCGGCAGACCGGGGCAAGGAAATTACTGATGAACTGCTGGATTCCTCCCATTCCATTATTTACGATGAAGCGGAAAATCGCATCCATACGGCCCGGGCTTTGTTAAAACTGGTAATGGCGGGAATGTAAGCATGGATTTTCATTACCGTTGCAGTGAATGCAGTCGTCGCTATGATATTTCACCCGATTTAATGTTGTGCCCTGACTGCAGTCTTCGACAACAATCGCAGGAACCTCTGCATGGTATCCTGGAAGTGGAGTTGACAGGAAAAATCGATGATAAATTCGAAGTGTATGACCTTTTGCCGGTGGACAGACAATATTTTCCGGACCTTCCGATCGGGAAAACCCCTTTATGGCAGCCGCCACATCTCAATCTGAAACTAGCTTACCCCAACCTTTTTATTAAGGATGATACCTGTAATTTGAGTGGTTCGTTAAAGGACCGTGCTTCTTGGTTGGTGACTGCCTTTGCAAAAAAGGAGGGAATCCGGGAAATTGTTGTCGCTTCTACCGGTAATGCGGCTTCTTCCATGGCGGCTGTGGGGGCTGCGGCCGGTTTGCAAGTTACCATCTTTATCCCTGAATCGGCTCCACGGGCCAAGTTGATCCAGTCTTTACAGTATGGTGCCCGGGTTATTTTGTGTGTCGGTAATTATGATACTGCTTTTGACTTATCGCTGGACTTTTGCAAGCAATCCGCTCAGATACTCAGCCGCAATACCGGTTATAATCCCCTTACCATGGAAGGCAAGAAGACCGTAGCGCTGGAGATCTATCAAAGTCTGCACAGGGCCCCGGATTTTGTGTTTGTACCCGTAGGAGATGGTGTTATTATGGGCGGTATCTATAAAGGGTTCCGCGATTTGCATAAGTCTGGCTTGATTGATAAAATCCCAACGGTGGTGGCGGTTCAGGCGCAAGGCAGCAATGCGGTCTACCAGGCCTGGCGCAAAGGTCATTTTAGAAAAGTGGCCTCCCATACGATTGCGGATTCCATTGCGGTCGACATGCCGCGCAACGGATATTATACCCTGCAACAATTAAAGCGCTACCAAGGAAGGTGTATTACCGTATCGGATGATGAGATTCTCTGCGCTCAGAAAGAACTATCTTCACAGGCCGGACTTTTTACCGAACCAGCCGCAGCCGCAGCCTATGCCGGATTTTTAAAGATTAAACAGATCATTGATCAACAGGCCACCATTGTTATTCTAGCGACCGGTAATGGTTTAAAGGATGTGGATGCCGCGGCTAAGATGGTGGAATTTCCCCAGAAAGCCATTACTTCGCTGGAGGAATTATGAGTATTACTGAAGGTGTGATCCTTGCTGCAGGATTTTCGAAGCGAGCCAGAAAATTCAAGCCAGCAATGCTTCTAGGAACGAAAACCCTATTAGAGTGGTGTGTTACAGGGATGGCACCTTATTGTGACCGCATTATTGTTGTCGGGGGATATAGATATGAAAAGATTCAGAGCATGGTTGCGCCACTGGCCAAGGTCGAAACGGTTTATAATGTCGATTTTCGAGGAGGGATGTTCACCTCGGTGAAATGTGGCCTGCGGGCAGTTAAGGCCAACCGCGTTTTTATGATTCCCGGTGACCAGCCCCTGGTTAAGAGGCATACCTATCAAATCATGCTGAAAACCAATGCCGATATTGTCATCCCGAAATACAAAGGCAAAAAGGGACATCCGGTCCTTTTTAGAAGTTATTTGATCACGGAAATTCTGGCCATGCCGGATGAGGGTATTTTACGGAATTTCATACACAAGAAAGAGGCTGCTTTTGTTGAGGTCGATGACCGGGGAATCCTTTTAGATCTGGATAATCCCGATGATTATGAGCATATCAAACAATATTATGAACAAAATTTCTGTCAGGATAACCACCAAGGCACCAAAACACCAAGGAATGTTGGTTAATTTTGCCACGAAGGCACCAAGTCACAAAGATAGGGTATAGATTTTGAACGAAAGTATCAGTAAGCCGATAAGAAGAGTTGATGGGCCAATGAAAATCAGTGGCCAAGCCCGGTATATTGATGATATGCATTTTGAAAAGCAACTGTTTGCCCGAACAGTACGCAGTGAAAAGGCCCGGGCCCGGATTATTTCCGTAAAAATACCACCCTTACCAACCGATTGTTTTATAGTTGATCAACATGACGTACCCGGCCGGAACCGGATGCGGACGGTGGTAAGCGATCATCCGCTGTTTGCAGAAGAAGCAGTCCGATATATCGGTCAACCCATATTATTGGTTGTGGGACCCGATCGGCAGCAGATTGACCAGCTCTGTTCCCAAATCAGCATCGTCTATAAGGAAGAACCGGCGCTATACAGTCTCACAGAAGCGGAAGATCAGGAGGCAATTTTTACCGAGCATACCTATCTGAAGGGGGAACCGGCACAAGGTTTTCAGGCAGCCACGGAGATCGTAGAAGATGAATATCACACGGGCCTGCAGGAACATATTTATCTGGAACCCCAGGGCATGATCGGTGTCTATGGGGAGGACAAAATAACTGTTTACGGTTCCATGCAGTGTCCTTTTTATGTGGAAGGGGCGCTGAAAGACGCTCTGGGATGGGAGTCCGGCCGGATTAGAGTTGTACAGACTACCACTGGGGGGGCCTTTGGCGGTAAGGAAGAATTTCCGTCCTTAATGGCGTGCCACGTGGCCTTGGCTGCTCTGAAAACAAAACGGCCGGTGCGGTTGATCTATGATCGCGAGGAAGATATCCTTTGTTCAACCAAACGTCATCCCTCGGTAATTCGATATAAGGCGGGTCTCAATGCGGACCATCGAATTATTGCCTTGGAAATCGATGTGAAATTCAACGCCGGCGCCTATTCGGCGCTGTCACCAGTCGTTCTGCAACGCGGCATTTTTTCGGCCACGAGCGTCTATGATATTCCCCATCTGAAAGTAAGGGGTCGCACCTTTAAGACCAATACTGTGCCGTCAGGGGCCTTTCGCGGTTTCGGTGCGCCGCAGACCATTTTTGCCATCGAAATGATGCTGCATAATATGGCTCAACAAATGGGAATAGATCCTCTGGATTTCAAAATAAAACACCTGCTTAAAAAAGGTGCTCCTACCAGCACCAGTGGCTTGTTACGCAATGAGATAAAACTAGCTCAAATTATCAATAAGATTGAAAAAATATCCAATTATCGCCGAAAAATAAAAAACAGAAAAAAATATTATGGGGTGGGTGTTTCTTTATTCCTGCACGGATGTGGATTTACCGGCCGGGGTGAAAAAGATATTCATGGAAAAATCATTCTCCAAAAAAAACAAGATCGGGTTATTATAAAAGTGTCCAGTGTTGAGATGGGGCAAGGAACGGAAACTTGCCTCAGAAAGATCGTAGCCTATACGCTGCAACTTCCGCTGGAAAAAGTCAGCTGTGAAGCCATTGATACGGGCCTGATTCCCGATTCAGGTCCGACTGTGGCTTCCCGGACAACAATGATCGTGGGCGGATTGTTACAGAGGGCCAGCTGGGAATTAAAAGAGCGCTGGCAAACAGATGAGTCAATCGAGATCACCAAGATTTACAAACATCCCGGGTATTTGAAATGGGATGATGACACTTTTAAGGGGGATGCCTACCCCGTGTATTCCTGGGGTGCGAATGTGGCAGAGGTGGCTGTTGATCCGATAACCTATGAGATCAATGTTGAAAAAATTTATGGTGTTTATGATGTCGGTGTGCCCATTGATGAGCGCGCACTGCGGGGTCAGATACAAGGTGGTATTCTGCAAGGTATTGGCTATGCGACAATTGAAGTGATGAACACTGCGCAAGGGAAATTGATTCAACATAATATGACCGATTATAAAATTCCCACGGCCAGGGATGTTCCGGAGATTAAGTGTGCCTTTATTGAAAATCCCTATGAGTTTGGGCCTTTCGGTGCTAAGTGTGCGGGAGAATTACCCTTTGTGGGAGCTGCGCCGGCCGTAGCAGCCGCGGTAGCCAATGCCTTGAAAATTCCGGTCAAAAGAGTACCGCTTGCACCAGAGTATTTAATGGAGCTGGTCAGTGATGCAAATTAGATTTATTCTGAATGGCGATCAAAAGACAATCGAATCGCAACCCACCCGCAGATTACTGGATGTTCTTCGGGATGATTTTGAAATGAATAGCGTCAAAGAGGGATGCGGAGAAGGTGAGTGTGGCGCCTGTATGATACTTATGGATGGCGAAGCTGTCAATGCCTGTTTGATAGCGGTAGGTATGGTTTGCGGACGGGAGATTCTAACCCTGGAAGGCTTTTCTCAAACCAAGCGGTATAGGGTGATTGAAGCCGCTTTTTTAGAAGCCGGGGCAGTACAATGCGGTTTTTGCACTCCGGGCATTGTGATGTCAACAGAGGGATTATTGCGGAAAAATCCCTTACCTGATGATGAGGAGATCCAAAGAGCCCTAGAAGGAAATTTATGTCGGTGTACCGGTTACCGCATGATCTTTGAGGGAGTAAAAATAGCAGCCCGGTGGGGTAAGGGATTATGGTAGATAGTAGCAGACCAAAAAACCTGACCGAGGCGCTGCGGATCCGTAGCCAACAGGCCACCATTCCCTTGGCTGGTGGTACGGACTTGATGGTTCAAAGAGCCCGGCCTGCCGGGTTAAAGCCGGCCTTTGATAAGCCGCCCCTTTTCCTGGGGCATTTAGCAGAGCTTAAACAGCTCTACCGTCAGGAACAAAAAATTCACATTAAGTCTGGCGTGACACTCAAGGCATTACTGGACAGCCGGATCATACCGCAAATATTAAAATCGATTGTAATCCGGATGGCATCTCATTCGATCCGTAATCTGGCTACGATCGGGGGTAATATCTGCAATGCCTCACCGGCCGGGGATACTTTACCCTATCTATATGCAATCGATGCCAGCTTGATTTTGCAGAATATTGACGGTAAACGTCAGTTACCTGTGACCGAATTTATCACAGGACCGGGTAAAATAAAACTCCATCCGGATGAATTATTGACGGAAATAATTATTCCTGATAAAAAATATAGCATAAGTTATTATAAGAAAGTAGGCACACGGAAAGGTATGAGCCTCTCCAAAATGTCTTTTATGGGATTGGCAGAGCTTGAGTCGGATAAAGTGAGGGATATCCGGATTGCCTTTGGCGCGGTTGCGCCGCAAGTAATCCGTTCTCCTGAAATTGAAAAAATGATTATAGGCAAGGCACCTAAAGCCGTGGATTCCATCAGTGCAGATATTGGCAAGGAATACGTCCAGTTTCTGCAGCCGATCGATGACGCCCGTTCATCCAGAAATTATCGGCAAAAAGTGAGCTTACGGATATTAAATACTTTTCTGAAAAATTTTATTAGTGATTAAAGCCATGGGAGGACGATAATGGAAAATAGAAAAAGGATCATTCTAAGTATACTTTTTTTTGGGGGATTATGGGGCGTAATGGAAGCTACGCTCGGGTTTGGATTACATTTACTGCCCTGCGGATTTTCCGGGATGCTGATGTTTCCGCTGGGTTTTTATTGTATGTTCAATGCCTATAAATCAAGTGATTATAAACCGGCAATATTTTATACCGCCAGTCTGGCAGCGTTAGTGAAATTTGTTGATCTGCTGATACCCATCCGCTCACCGATGAGTGTGATCAATCCGGCGGTCTCTATTCTACTCGAATCACTGGTCGTGTTTGCATGCGTAAGTGTTCTTAAAACGAACCGTTATTACCGACCGGCACTGCTGATGAGTCTGGTCTGGATCCTGCTATTTGTCTTAACCCAGCAGTTTCTGCTTAAGCCGGCTACTGGTTTATATTTGAACCCATTACCGGTTCTGATCGGCTATATAGCGCTGATTACCCTTATCAGTTGTTTACTTATCGGTACTTATTTGAAAGTGTCCCATATACTGGCGGTACAGCTTAATCCCCGCCATTTTTCCTATGCCCAATCCTTGGTAATTATTTGTATCGCTGTTATTTTTGAATTAGGAAATTCACTGCTGTAAGTTTATGACTATATTACAAAAACTGGTAAAAAATGTGCCTGCAATGTCGGTACAGGAAGTAATTGTTGGGGTTTTTTCCACCCTGGTCAAACCCGAAGAAGGGAGTGGCCTTGCCAGCACTCTGCGCTACGGACGTCCCCATCAACGTATCACTCGTTCCGGCGGACTGGAATCACTTTCTCTGGATACTTTAGCCGAATATGTTTTTTCAGCGAATTTACTGGAAGCTTCGGTGGGAATGGCAGCCATCAACAGCGCTTTGACACAGCCAGAACTTAGGTACCGGCATATTAATGCTAAGGAGATTATATTAGAACAGGGCCGGGATAAAGTTGTGGGGGTGGTCGGGCATTTTCCTTTTTTAGCGGAGTTGCAAAAGTATTTTAAAAAACTCTATATCTTTGAAAAACAACCGGGAGAAGCTGACTATCATGAAGATGATATTCCCCGCCTATTTCCTGAAGTTGAGGTGGCGGCTATAACCGGTACGGCCTTTACGAATCACACCTTTGAAAATATTATGCCCTGGATTCCGGAGCAGAGTTTTAAACTGATTCTAGGGCCCTCTACACCCTTATCGCCGCTGCTCTTTGACTATGGAATCGATGTGTTGGCCGGTTCAATCGTCCGGGATTATCAGCAACTTAGAAAGTTGGTCGCCCAAGCCACCCCTACCCGACACTTAAAGGGAATGGAGTATGTGGCTCTTTTCCGGAAGGATTACTAATGCAGAATATTTATACAGCATTGGCCGAACTCGCGGCCGGTAAAGGTGCCGGTATTTTAGTCACTGTGGTTGAGAAAAACGGTTCTGGCCCGGCCACAACCGGTATGAAAATGCTGGTCTATCCGGATGGAAACACCATGGGTACGGTGGGAGGAGGATCCCTTGAGCAGCTGGCTATTGAAAAAGCACTGCAAATTTTTCAGACAAAAACCAACAGTTTAGCAGAATATGACCTGAGCGAAGCCGGAAAAAGGGGTAAAAAAACCGACATGCACTGTGGTGGGACTGTGACGCTGTTTTTCGAATATTTTGCGCCCCGGGATCACGTTTACATTTTTGGAGCTGGTCATATCGGGAAAGCGCTCGTATACCATATGCAAAAGCTGAATTACTATATCACAGTCATTGACGATCGCCAAACCCAGTTGGAACAGATAATAGGGGCTGATCATATCGTCTGTGACCAATTCAATAAAGCGTTAACAAATATAGAAATTGCAGAAAACTCCTATTTCATCATCGCCACTTACCAACATCGCTATGACAGTATCGTTCTTAAAAGTATATATCAATCCCAAAGGCACCCAAAATATATCGGTCTGGTTTCTTCACACCATAAGCGTAAAGTTATTTTTGAAGATCTACGGGCGAACGTCGGGGAAGTGAATTTGGAAATATGCTATACACCGGTGGGGCTGGATATTGGTGGTGCCACGCCCCATGAAATTGCCCTCTCGATCCTGGCTGAGATGCAAGTGGTGCGTTATGCTAAGCCCGGCGGACATTTGCGGGATAAAGTATGATCAAGTTGATCATCGGCCATATTGACCAGGGCAAGACAAGTCGCATGCTGGCCTTGTATCAAGAAACAAAAAAAGGTGATGGTTTCATCTGTAAGAAGCACTACAGGAATGGTCGTTTGCCCGACTATGATGTTGTATGGTTAAAAACGGGAGATGCGCAACCCTTAGCTTACGATAAACAGCACCTAACTGAAGATTGGGATGAACGCTATTGTTTCGGACGATTTTCTTTTGCCGAAAAAGGCTTGGTCTTTGCCGAGCAGATCATCGCCGAGATTATACGGAATAAAACCGAAACAATCTTTATCGATGAAATCGGTCCACTGGAAATTATAGAAGGCCGCGGGTTCTGTGACCTCTTCAAGCAGGTATTATTATTAAACCGGGAAGTTTTTATAACTGTCCGCAGCGAATTCAAGGATGACCTAGTTCGCAAATTCAATATAAGAGATTATCAGGTAATAAAGGTTTAGAGTAAATATATTAGGTGATAATTTGGGTTGCCTTGCATAACCTTATACCTGCCAATATGAATAATTGAGGTTATTATGATCGATCTAACCGTGGATACAAAACAACTCCAAAACACCATGCAGCGCTGTCGGGAGCGGGATATTATCATTCCTACCTTCGAACAGCTGAAAAACCCGCATACAATTCCGGAGAAAATAACAGAGGAACTAAAGGAAATTGGGCTCTGGGAGGTGCACTCCCGTAATCTGTTCCGCATTAACTGGCGCAACGAACCAGTGCATAGTGGCGGTACCTTTAACGGCGTAAATTATATGATCCTGCCTCCGGAATTGACCGGAGTGGACGCCAGGATTGTGGCTCTGGTAGGGAAATGGTTTCCCACGGGATCTCATAAAGTCGGTGCTACTTTCGGCTGTCTGGTGCCGCGCTTGGTAACCGGCCAATTCGATCCGGTGACCCAGAAAGCGGTCTGGCCTTCCACCGGCAATTATTGCAGAGGCGGAGCCTATGATGCCGCTTTACTGGCCTGTGATTCCATTGCCATCTTACCGGAAGAGATGTCCCAAGAACGTTTTGAATGGTTATCCCGGATAGCCGGCGAAGTGATCCCTACGCCCGGGTGTGAAAGCAATGTGAAAGAAATTTTCGATAAATGCTGGCAGTTAAAAAAAGAACGTGGGAGCGATATAGTTATTTTCAACCAGTTTGATGAATTCGGTAACCACCTCTGGCATTATGAAGTTACCGGTCAGGCTATGGCCGAAATTCTCGCGCAGAATATGCAAGCCGGAGACCAGTATTCCGGCCTGGTGCTTGCATCAGGTTCGGCCGGTACGCTGGGATGTGGGGACTTTTTGAAGGAAATATATCCCGCCTCGCGGATCGCCGTGGGTGAAGCCCTGCAATGTCCCACTCTTTTGCTTAACGGCTACGGCGGCCATCGTATCGAAGGTATTGGCGATAAGCATGTGCCCTGGATCCATAATGTGCATAACACCGATATGGTGATTGGTATCGATGATGAACATACCGTACGTCTGATGCGGCTTTTTAATGAGGACGCCGGAAAAAATTATTTAGCAAAACAAGGTCTTGAAAATCACTTAATAGAAAAATTGGATCTGTTGGGTATTTCCTCGATCGGTAATCTGGTAGCTGCCATCAAATATGCCAAATATTATGAATTGACGGAACAGGATATTATTTTGACAGTATTCACCGACTCCATGGAATTATATGATTCACGACTCCGAGAATTGAATGAAAGCAGAGGGGCCTATACTAATGAGCAAGCGATCCGTGATTTTGAATTGCTCCCAAATATCACCATGGATCATATTTCGGAGCTGGATTATTATGCCCGGAAACGGATCCATAATCTGAAATATTTTACCTGGATCGAACAACAGCATAAAGCACTGGAAGCCTTGAATGCGCAATGGTATGATTATCAAGAATATTGGGGGAATCTCCACAAAATGGCACCCCGGATTGATAAACTAATCAAAAGCTTTAATGCCCATGTAAAAGGTAAATAAGTTTAATCAGGCTGGTAACAAATTATCTTAAATCAACAAATACGACTGGTTAAAAGTTAACGGTAGGAATTTTATGTCTGAGTCACTCCTTATCGGAAATCCCCTTTTCTGTGCTCGTATGACGGACAGGGTCAACTCCGGTAATATATTGAATGGTTTTTCCGGAGGACATATTTACATTGAAGGAAACCGGATCATATCGGCTGGTCCGCAAGCCTTTTCCGGCACAGCTGATCAAGTGATCGATGCCCGGCGCATGGTGGTTTTTCCCGGATTTATCAATACTCATCACCATTTTTATCAGACCTTGACACGTAGTATTTTTGCTACCCAAAATTCCGCACTCTTTGACTGGTTGGTGACCCATTATGAAATCTGGCGCGGCATTAGTGCAGAGGCTTTTTATATCAGCGCCAAATTGGCTATCGCAGAACTTTTAAAATCAGGATGCACAACCACATCCGACCAACTCTATCTTTTTCCCCGGCAATCGGAGCTGCGTTTAATAGACCGGGAAATCCAAGCCGCCCGCGAAATGGGTATCCGTTTTCAGCCGACCCGTGGATCAATGTCTATGGGGAAAAATTCCGGTGGGTTACCACCGGAAGAGGTGATCCAAAACGAAACGCAAATCATTGCGGATACCTACCGTCTACTCAAACAATATCACCGGGATTCCTTGGGCGCCATGACCCGTATTTCCCTGGCCCCCTGTTCGCCATTCTCGGTCAGTACGGAATTAATGCGCAAAACCCTAAAAATTGCCCAAGAAAACAATCTTCAAATCCATACCCACCTAGCGGAAACCAAAGACGAAGAAGAATATTGTCTGAATAATTTTGGGAAACGTCCCTTTGAATTAATGCGTTCCCTGGGCTGGATAACCCCTATGGCCTGGTTTGCCCACTGCGTCCATCTCAGTAAACAGGAAATCCAGCTGGCCGGTGAAGCGCCCGTCGGAGTTTCCCATTGTCCCACCTCCAATATGCGACTTGGATCCGGGATTGCACCGATTAAAGAGTTACTCGCTGCGGGTGTCAATGTCAGTCTGGGAGTAGATGGCTCCGCCTCCAATGATTCCTCTAACATGTTAATGGAGATGCGCAACGCTTTGCTGCTTTCCCGGCTAAGGCCCCAGGCACTTTGGCTCAGCAGTGAGGAAATACTCTGGATGGCCACCATGGGAGGCGCTCGAGCGCTGGGATGGGATGATATCGGACAAATTGTACCGGGCAAATGCGCTGACCTGACTTTGATTTCCCTGGATAAATTGGAATACGCCGGCGCTCAGCACGATCCGGCGGCCGCCATTCTCTTTTGTGTTGCTATGCATCCCGTGGATTGGTTGATCATTAACGGTAAGGTGATTGTGGAAAAGGGACAGATACGGATATCTGATGGAAAGCCGGGCAAGGATCAAATATATCTAGATGAAAAAAACTTGATCCAAAAACATCAGCGGTTATCCGATCAACTGGTTTCCCGGGCGGAATCACTGACCGGCAAGTCTCTGACCAGAAAAGGATAGGTTGTTTTTCAGGATCAAGACTGAGTGAAATATATTTTAATTCTATTATGAAAAAACGGGCCGATCAGATGAGCAGGCGCAAAAGAAATCGCAAATATGAACGGAACAGTCACGGTCATGATCATATTATCCTGATGAACCTGCAGGAGAAACCCAAAGATCTGGATAGTTTAAAGGCTGATATGCAGACGGTTGCACATCGCTTTTTCATACCAGTGGAACATGCGGTTGAATGGCTGGCCTTTATTGCTATTATTGTTTCCGCCTTAATCTGTGGATTACTCTGGGCGGTACAACGCTATGTTGGCCGCAAGAGTGGCGCCATGGCCCTGATCACTCAGTCCATTGATTCCCGTAATCATGTGATTGTAGAGGGAGTGTAATTGTCGGTTTGATCGCTACCTTGATCGGCATACCGCTGATCGACACTTTTGTGGGATTGATGGTCGCCTTGATCATACTGAAGAGTGCCGTGGAATTGGCTTTGGAAATGGTCCGTTCTGCAAAAGGAGCAGAGCTTGACCTGACCCGAGCGGCCCGTGAGGCACTGAATTTTCAGGGCAATTATATTTTAAAACATGTCAATATGGATGATTATAAGGTTGATGATCAACAAATAGAAGCGGCGATCCAGGAAATATTTAATAAAAGCTGGTTAAAAACCAAAGGCAATAAATTGTATCTAACCCAAGCCGGACGTCAGGCCAGCCGGAAATATACCCGTTTGATGCATAAATTTAGCTGAGATCTATCTGAAATTTTAGCTGCCTAATATGGTAATCGCCACTTATCAAAGATGCAGTAACGCGAACTGCCACTTTGCACACCAAATTTATTTCATTTCAGGTTTCAACTTTACTATTAATTTTAAAATAATATCTCAAATGTAAAGGTCGTTTTACCGGGGGGGGTGATACAGAGGGGGGTGGGGACTTGACTTATGGCGGTTCGTCCCTTGCCATTCAAAATAGGGCAAAAGGATATCTTTTGTTAATCGTTAAAATGGGTTCGCGATAGGTTGTGTTTTTTAATTTCGACCGATTAACCCGGTTAAATAGCTAGCATATTTCATCCCGGGGAAATCTACTTCCTGTATCACAGAACAACCGGGTTAAAAATTCCCATGAGCGGATTAATAATTCGCTCTGCGAACATAATTCTATTTAAGAAATTATAAAAAATCTCCCGGAGGTGGCATTTGGGAACCTCCGGGAGAGTAAGTGAAGAAACAGTCACTCAGGAACTACTGCATCACAGGGACTAGCTTGCTGAATATATTCTGATGCGTCTGTAACTTTTGCTCATTACCGTAGACACAAATCGCTTTTTGGGCCAGGATTTCCTTGAGCATGGCTTCCATTGGACGCATATCTTCAGGAGTGGTGCTGAGAACTGCATCCCGTTCTTGTTGCAGGCGGCTATGAGGGGTTTTTTCCAGGTAATATTTAACCGCTTGACTTCCTTTTTGTGAAGGCGTTAAGGGTTTGTCCATACTGGCGATGGTGCCGATAATATAGCGGCTCATGGATTTTTCATCAATCTGCAAATTTTGCAGATAGTCCGGAACTGCGGCATAGTTATCCAGAGTTTTAACCAGATTGGGATCGCGATAGGACATGAAATAGGCAATTCCATCCGGTGAAAAGCCACAATAACCGCCATAAGCGCCACCGACCACACGCAACTGCGTATGCAAGTAATCACTTTGTACGACTTGATCCATGACCTTCATTTTACCGTTCCAGGCATAGCCTAGTTTTTTAAAGTCATAGCCCTGCATAACATACTGCACCTTGGAGGCAGACAAGAGCCCCTCATTCTTTTTTTCTAAAGCAAAATGCCAGTCATGAAAGGGACTTTTACGGCGGGGTAATTTTCTTACAAATCCTTTGAATTGCTGGCGAAAAAGCGACTGGTTTTCCGACTGGCAGGTGACCGCGGCGAGTATATTTTTTCGACTGAACAACAGCTGGGCAGTTTCTGCCAGCTTGGCACTGATCTGCGCGGCTTGCTGATCGAAGTTTTGACTTAAATCATCGACAAACCAGTAGTATTCTAGACCGTTGGTCAGCTCGTTAAACATGCCTTCGTTCCGGAAATAGGAAAAGAGGCGCGTGAGGGCATAGTAATAGCCCACGCCTTTAACATTGGCCTCTTTGCGGGAAGCGTGGCGGGTCAGTACAGCTTTTAAGCGTTCCGGATCATCATATTGACTCTTTTTAATAATTTCCGCAGTCAGTTCGAAGAGTTTGTCCAGATTTTCCGGCATGGCCTTGGAGGAGATTATGAATTTGGGGATCATCTGACCGTCATTTTGATTTTCCAGGTAAGTCGCTAGGTTGATGTTAAATCCACCGGTATAGATATTCAAGGCATTATCCAGCTCACCGTAATTATAATGCTCGGTATTCAGGCTGCCCAGTATTTCCGACAGTAAGGCGGCATAGGGTAGTAACTCCTGAGGTAGAACGCGCATATCAAAATAGAGTTTTACATAGACCATATCATTGGTAAAGGTTTCGAAATGCAGCACGGGAGTCCGGGCCACTCTATCCGGCTTAACCTGGTAATAATTGGCTTCGGGATTAATATCACTGAGTTCCAATAGAGGAATGGTAGCCAGGGCCTCCGGGCTGTCCTTGCGTTGTTGATAGGCGATCAGTTCCTGGGTTTCTTTAACCAGTGATTCCAGTTCTGCTTTGCCGAAGCTTTTTTTATAAGCAGCCAGTTCAGCCGTAGTGCGGGCATTAAATTTCTTTTCTAGACCGGGTTTAGGTTCCAGAGCCAGTAGCAGGGTATGGGGGTTATCCAGCAGGTATTTCCGGATGATTTCTTCCAGATAATCGCTGGTCAGAGCGGTTTTCAGTTTGCTAAGGGGTTTTTCATAGGCCAAACTCAGAAAAGGATCACCGGCAAAAAACCAGCCGGGGAGCGCTTCAAAGTTATATTGGAGACCTTTTTGGGCATCGTCGCCCTCCCGCAGGTTGAATTCCATGCGGTTGATAACGCCGCGCACCATATCCTTATCCAGTCCCTGGTCAACACATTCTCGCAGGGTTTCGAATATAACCTGCCGGAATTTTTCCCGGTCTTCAAGAGTGGCATTCTGTACAATGATCTGAAATAGGGGTTGTTTGATATCGTCCACGGAAGCATTGACCTCTTTGCCAATGCCGGCTTCCTGCAGAGCGACCCGGAGGGGTCCGGCTTCGTGATTTACCAGAATATCACTGAGGGCATCCAGGGCCATATAAAGGGCGCGATCCGTATTTTCCCCGGCCACAATATTCAGGCTTAAATAGGTCTGATCCTGGCTATTCTGACCCTCCGGCACGGCATAGTATTCGGTTATTGATTTCATTTTCGGAAAGGGTTTTTGTAGGGGGATTTCCGTATCGATGGCCGCTTTTTCATAATTGGAGAGATACTGGTCGTCAATAAAAGCCAGTTCTTTATTTAAATTCGCATTACCATAGAGAAAGATGTAACTATTGCTGGGATGATAGTAGCGGCGGTGAAAATTCAGGAACTGCTCATAGGTCAGATCCGGGATTGCTTCCGGCTTGCCACCGGAAGAATAGCCATAGCTGTTATCCGGGTAGAGGTGTTTATTAATCTGGTAATATAATTCACGGGTCGGAGTGGAAAAAGCGCCTTTCATCTCATTATAGACCACGCCCTTGTAAACCAAGGGACTCTCCTTGTTGGTCAGCTCATAATGCCAGCCCTCTTGTTTGAAGATGCGCGGGTCGGAATAGATCAGGGGATTGAATACTGCATCCAGATATACGTGCATCAGGTTGAAATAGTCCTTATCATTCATGCTGGCCACCGGATAAAGAGTCACATCCCCACCGGTTAAAGCGTTCAGAAAAGTATTCAGTGAGCCTTTGGATAGGATGTCGAAGGGGCTTTTTACCGGGAAATTTTCCGAACCGTTTAAAACAGAATGTTCCATGATATGGGGCGTGCCACAGTCAGACTCGGGCAGGGTCTTGAAGGCAATACTGAAGGTTTTATTAGCGTCATCAGAAGCAATTTTCAGCAATCGGGCACCGGTTTGTTCATGCTCAAAATATAAACATGGACTGTTGACTTCGGTGACGAAGCGTTTTTCGAGCAGTTTGAAACCGTAATAGCTGTTACCGGTCTCAAAATCTGCAGTCAGCCCCAGATTAAGGATCAGTATCCAGCTGAGTAAGACTGATAAAATCAAGCCTTTGCTTCGCATAGGTTGTACCTCCTGTTAAGGGTTGAATATGAATAATATAACAAAATCAAACCAGAGTCAGTTTGATTATAAAAATTTGGATTCGCAGGAATTAATTTGATGCAGATCTCACAAAAGTAAAAGTTAATATTAAAATAGACAGGCAGCCCGAGCAATTCTAACTGCCAACCAGTAGACTGAGTTGTGATATAAAAAGTTGTCAAAAGAACATTAGCGTTTCAATTTAAATTTAGTGCGGATATAAGTCGATCAATCAAGCGGTCTTGCCATTCAAGGGAGTTCGGTGGCGATGTCAATAGATTCGACTGGTTTATTGTCTGTATCTGTTTCAGAAAACCTGAAAAATAAGGTCTAATGGATCAGAATCAAGGAAACATAAGTACAACAGCTTTCACGGGAACGGACAACTTGTATTTGCATACCACAATTTCGAACGGTTTGATAGACGTCGATACCGCAGGCTTCCATGGCTGGCCGGGCCAAGTGGGGGTATTCACAAGGCTTTTCTGGTTGGCAGTGGTTACAGAAATAGCAGGGACCGGTAGTCAGTGCCAACGCTTTATAATATCCGTCCAGGAATAATTCCCGTTCCAGTCCGGGTACAAGGCGCTTGAATTGGTCATGAATCTGGGACTCATCCTGAGGTGCGATGTTCTCGATCTGCAGCAGTAGTGCCTTTTCATATTCGCGCAGCAAGGCCTGGGTATATTCCGGGGTCGGGGAAAAGGGCGGACAGGTCAGCCGCTTGCCATATCCGCCGCAACCGAATTGACATTTCATACGCACCCAGTTGGCCACGACCACAGCTGCCGGATCTATGACCCTGACATGATCTACTCCGGATGCTTGGGCCTGTTTGATGTATTTGGAAAAGGATTGCATATTATGATTCCTTTGCGATTTAAACAATATTTGTTCCGTTTGATAAGATAAACATATTTGGTATGGATTTCCATACCAAAAGGTATTCCGGGTGACCTGAGGTAGGAGAAACTGAACGCTGTAATTGATTCCGAAGGTCCTGAACTCCCGAAGGCTATCATTTTAAAATACCAACACCTGACTCCCCGATTTCAAATAATCAGTTAGCGGTTTACCCATAAACTTAACCGTGACGCCCAATTTTTTCAGGAGTTGCGAGACATCATATTGATCTGCGCACCATTTGCAGGCGGTAAGTTTAACTCCCCGTTCTCGCAATTTTATTACCTTGTCCTGCAAATCCTGACTTTCAGAGAGTAGTTTTGCAGAAGGACCCCAGATAAGTAATTCAACATTCTGCCACCAGCCTTGTTTCTTTGAGTTAAACGCATAGGGAAAAACGACTTTATGGAAAACTTCCGGATCTTTGCTGGTCCAGAGGATTACCAGCGAATCTGGTGTTGAGCAGCCGTGGCCGGAATTTTCAGAAGGATTGACGGGGTTCTGGGCGGCGATGGATCCGCAAGATATAAGCAGTAAGAAGGGTAAAATCATCTTTTTCATAATGGCGACTCCATTTTAAATACATACTTAAATACGGGTTCATATTAAGTGAAAATTCGACTGAATCAAACCAGAATATTGGATTTTTATGAGAAAGGAGTTGACACTCGCGCTTATTAATACTATATTTCCTATAAGATTTGTAGGAAATGATTTGTTAACAAATAATACAGCAAAAAGGATACTAAAATTGAGCCATATAAAAGTCGATTGTATCAATGAAACCTGTCCCATTCCTTTGATAGAAACCAGGAAAGCTTTAAGACAAGCGTCGCAAGGGGATATCATTGAGATCAAAGGCACGCATGCAGCCTCAAAGAAAGAGATTCCCATGGCTGTGGAATCCATGGGTTATGAATTATTATCGATAGAGGAGGATGAGAATCAATGGACAATCAAAATCAAAAGATAGGCGCCGAAAAGGCTGAAAAAGCAACCATCATTCTGCATAGTGGTGATATGGATAAAGTCTATAGCGCGCTAATCGTTGGGAATGGAGCGCTGTCCATGGGCATGGAGGTCTCGATCTTCTTTACCTTCTGGGGCTTGGAAAGATTAAAAAAGAACCAGCTGGAAAAGGGGGCCCTTTCCAAAATGAATTTATTCGGTCTTGGAAAATGGCTGATCAAAAGGAAAATGAAAAAAACCGGTGTGGCTTCCCTAAATAAATTACTGGATAGTTATCTTGAATTGGGGGGTAAGGTTTTAGCCTGTGACATGACCATGGAGATCATGAGCATTGACCAAGACGACTTGCGGGATGATGTGATCACTGATTACTGTGCGGTCGGGACCTATATACAGGAAGCCCGGACATCAAACGTAACGTTATTTATTTAATAAGGTGAAGATATGGATCAAAATAATATTTATCTGGATAATTCCGCCGCAACCCGTCTGGATGAAAGTGTACTGGAAGCCATGCAACCCATTTTTATTGACCTTTATGCAGTGGCTTCATCGGAATTTGGATATTCAATGGGTATCAGAGCCCGGGAAGTGCTGGCCGAGGCCAGAGAACAATTAGCCGCCTATATTTCCGCTGATCCGCAAGAATTTATATTCACTTCTGGGGCCACCGAGTCCAGTAACATTGCGATAAAGAGTACCGTTGAGAAAATTTCAAAGGAAAACAAAAATCACATCATAACTACTAAGATTGAAGATTTTCCGGTGCTTAATAGTTTTAAAAGACTAGAGAATAAGGGGTATAAAGTCAGCTATCTCGATGTTGACCAGCATGGGTTTGTTGACCTGGCTCAACTGGTGGAGGCCATTACCGATCAGACAGCTCTGGTCTCTATTCAACACGCTAACCAAGAAATAGGAACTGTCCAGGATGTTGAGGCTATAGGTGTAATCTGTCAAAAACATGGGGTTTTGTTCCATACGGATGCTACTCACACTTTTCGGCGTTTGCCTATTGATGTGGACCGCTTTAATATTGACCTGATGACTGTGACAGCTCATACCATTCATGGCCCCAAAGGCATCGGCGGATTATATATTCGCAAAGACACGCCGCTGGAAAAATATTTTGATGGTGGGTTTCAGGAATTCAACCAGAGAGCCGGTCTGGTGAATATTCCGGGAGCCGTGGGATTTGCCAAGGCAGCCGAATTAATTACCAACCAAGAGAACCAGGATTTGGCCGACTTAAGAAACCTTTTGATTGATAGGATTTTAAAGGAAATCCCCAAAACAAGCTTAAATGGGGACCGTCATCAAAGATCGCCGCAAAACGTTAATATCACTTTTCATCTGGTTGAAGGGGAATCTATTACCTTGCATATGGATATGCGTGGTTTCTCTTTGTCCACCGGTTCGGCCTGTTTCAGCAATTCTCTGGAAGCGAGTCATGTGATTCTGGGAATTGGCGGTGATCATGAACGAGCTCATGGGTCGGTCAGGTTTACGCTCAGTCGATATAATGACAGGGAAGATATAGATATGACGGTTAAAGAAATGAGGGATGTAATTGAAAAATTAAGGCATATAAGTCCTTTACACAATATTAAGGAGTCATACAATGGATTTTCCTTATAGTGATAAAGTCCTGCAGCATTTCAAAGATCCACAAAATGTGGGTGAAATTGAAAATGCCGACGGCAAAGCAGTGGAAGGTAGTCCGGCTTGTGGGGACATGGTATCGGTCCATATAAAGTTGGATGCGGATAAAGAACACATCAAAGATATAAAATTTAAATCCTATGGGTGCGCATCCAATATTGCCACCGGCTCAATTATAACCGAATTAGCCAAAGGAAAAACCCTGGAAGACGCGAAAAAGATTTCCTGGCAGGAAGCATCAGACGCTTTAGGTGGCTTACCGCCCATTAAAGCCCATTGCTCGGTTCTGGCGGTAGATGGCTTGCGTGCGGCAATTGAAAATTATGAGGAAAAAAGTGGCCGAAAAGGGGTGCAGGACCCCACCGACGAAGAGTTTGTATGTAAAAAACTGAAGCGGGTGATGAATCCGATTGCGGGCATTGACATTGTTAAGTCGGATTTGGTAAAAAAAGTAGACCTGCAGGCTGGCAATATTAAAGTTGAAATAGATCTTGCTCCTTCCCATCAATTTGCCAGCAATATAGAAGCGGAAATCAGAGAAAAGTTGGAACCGTTGCATGATATCAGACAGATAGAAGTTGTTTTTTTACGGTGATACTATTGGCATTGATTTGGTCCGCTGAATATTTAGGAAAAATTTGGATGTTAAGTGAAAAAAATAGAAGATGAATTAAATGGTCACGGTCACTCTTGGCTAACTGCTCTGGTAGTATATCCCTGATTGTTTTCTAAGGAGATTTGAATGATGTTTAAACCTAACCAGAAATTAGCAATAATCCTGATTGCTTTGTTAATCCTAAGCAGCTGCTTTACCAATCCGGATAATAAAAGAGGCGGCTTTTTAAAAGATGTTTCCCCTCATGAAGCACAGCGCTTAATCCGGGAAAACAGCAATAATGAAAATTTTGTAATAATTGATATACGCACTCCAACAGAATATGCAACCGAATATATTGAAAAGGCCATCAATATTGATTATTATGCTGAAAATTTTAAGACGCGACTTAATGAGCTGGATAAATCTAATACATATCTGATCTATTGTCGCAGTGGTCGCCGGAGTAATGGCGCCTCGAGTATCATGGACGAATTGGGTTTTGAAAAGGTTTATAATCTTTCTAGCGGAATTACCGGCTGGAAAGCAGCGGGCTACGCTACAGTTAGCGAGCATTAAGTGTCAGAGAGTGTTTTA
>CAZXFH010000025.1:0-14154 GCA_964640055.1 uncultured bacterium
TAACATGCTATCAATACCATTCTGTATTCCGGGAGCAAGACAGTCAGCGGCGGTGCTCTCTGTCGAATGGTTTTATCAATCAGGATCATCTCCTTTCCGCAACTCTTCTTCGGTGATCAGATCGGGAGATTTGTAGTAGTGTTCGGCTAACTGCCGGACGGCTCGGACATAGACATCGACCGTACGCGGTAAATATCCGTGTAGTTCTAAATCTTCGATGAAGCGTTTTCTTAAAGTTGTCATGATTGTCCTTCCTTTTTGAGTGAAATTTGGGACAATCTGTGCTATATTTGAAACGATGGATCAGAAAGCGGAAATATTAAGTGGGATCCGAATGCTTGCAGTTAAGAAAATCTGCACCGACGAGTCGGGGCTTAGTTCAACAATTGGCTGCACTTGACGGAGGGACGCCGTGTAAATTTAAAATTTGGAGCCAATTTGGAGTTATTTGGTTTTTCAAAGTCTGTGCTTGAAAACTCTCGCCGCAAGTAAGCCTAGTTGTTATGCACAATAATAATCCAGCAATAATTCGTATAAATAATTTTATTAAAATAATATCGCAAACTGAAAAATAAATACTTGAAAATAATACATTCAATGCTGAACTTAAGATTACTATGAAAGATATAAAAGAAATACAAAGTATATTAAAAAACAATTTTCCAGAATTGAAAAGAAGATACAATGTAAAAAGTATTGGCACTTTTGGTTCATATGTCAGAAATGAACAGAAACCAAACAGCGATATAGATTTATTGGTTACTTTTGAAAAGAAACCCTCTTTATTTAAATTTATTGAACTGGAAGATTATTTATCTGAATTATTAGGCCATAAAGTTGACTTAGTTATGGAATCTGCATTAAAGCCCATTATTGGCAAACACATTAAAGATGAAGTTTTAATGATATGAACAAGAATAATCGTGAATATATCGATTATATAGAAGATATATTCGATTCAATACTAAAAATTGAAAAATTTATTTCAAATCAATCATATGAAGATTTTACCAGAGATGAAAAAACACAATATGCTGTTATTCGAGCATTTGAAATTATAGGTGAAGCAAGTAAAAAGGTTCCGAAATCAATTAAAAAAGACCATCCTGAAATTCCCTGGCGATTAATGGCAGGAATGCGGGATAAATTAATTCATGATTATTTTGGCGTTGATATTGACGTTATTTGGGAAACGGTCAAAACAGATATAAAAAAAATCAAACCTAAAATTCGAGCCATAATACAAAATCATTAAATATTATAATAAAATAAGTGCATAACGTTAGTTTGCACCGAACATCGAAAGCCACTGCTTTTTCCGTTTCTGGAGAGGTTTTAAGCAAGTTTTTTGGTATTTTCTAATGTTCATAGTAAACCCGATACGACGTCGGTGAAACGTGGCTTGTTAGGTGTAAATATTTACGGAACAGTTGATATATTGTACGAAATAGTGTATCTTATTATTGCTATAATAAGAAAAAAGAGGTCAATATGAGTAGAATAAAATTAGATGAAGATATAAAGCCGCTAAGTGAGTTCAGGGCAAAAGTTTCACAATATATCGAACAGATACATGAAACAAAAAGACCACTATTGATCACTCAAAACGGGAAAAGTAGTGCGGTATTATTAGATGTTGCTGAATATGAAATGTTATTAGAAAAACTTGATTTATTGGAGGATATACAAATTTCTACAAAGCAAATTGAAGAAGGTGATGGAATATCACATGAAAAAGCGAAGAAAATGATACTAAAGGGGACAAATGGAAATTGAATGGTCTCCTTTATCTATTCAACGGGCTAATGAAATTGCTGAGTGTGTTGCATTAGATAGTCCAGAAGAATCAAATAAATGCAGACAAGGTTTAATTAGCAGAGTAGAACAATTAAAAGAATTTCCGAAAAGTGGAAGAGTAGTCCCGGAACTTAATGACTGATTAACGAGGGAATTAATTTTCGGAAGTTATCGCATTATCTATAGAATAAGTAAAAATACAGTATTCATATTGACTGTACGGCATATTAGAAAAATTTTATCAGAGGATAACCTAGGTGCTAAATAACAACTGCTCACGTTAGTTTGCCCCGAACACCTAAAATTATTAAAGTCTTTTGAAAAGCATGTAGAAGAGGTTATGGGTAAAGCTACCCATGAAGAACTCCTTCATCGTTTTGTTCCTAAATACATTGAAAAGGAGATGAGGTATGAATAAGGAGATCCCGGCGCAGGAGCTGGACACAGAGCGTTTTATCGATGAAAAGATAGACGAGATTAGGCGTACCGTGCGGGACGGGTATGCGATCAACGCCCTTTCCGGCGGCGTTGATTCGTCTACGGTTACGCTGCTGGGGCATCGCGCTTTGGGTGATCGCCTGAAGACGGTTTTCGTTGAAAATGGCCTTATGCGTGCGGGTGAGGCTGAGCAGGTCGTCAGTTTTTTCCGCACTCTCGGGGTTAGGGTTGCAGTGGTTGACGCGCGCGCAGAGTTTTTTACAGCGCTCAAAGGCGTGACAGATCCCGAAGCGAAGCGGGAGGCTATTACGCAAACTTTCTACCGTCAGGTCTTTGGCCGACTTGTCCGGGAGAGTGGGGCGAAGTATTTGCTCCAGGGCACGATCTTAACCGATGTGGATGAGACGGTGGCCGGGATCAAGCGGCAGCATAATGTTTTTGAGCAGCTGGGGATTGACCCTGAGGCGGTATTTGGCTACTGCATCCTGGAGCCGCTTATTCAACTGCGCAAGAACGGGGTAAGAAAGCTGGGGCAGGCCCTTGGGTTGCCCAGCGAACTGTTCAGGCGCATACCTTTTCCGGGGCCGGCGCTGGCTGCCCGCGTGATCGGCGAGGCAACACCGGAGCGCATTGAGACGGTCCGGCAAGCCACCCAGGTGGTTGAGCGGCTGCTCTCCGGCTTCGGCGCTTTTCAATATCTGGCCATTTTGCATGAAGACCGGGTGACAGGGATACACGCCGGCCAGCGTGATTTTGGACAGCAAATTGAAGTGCGCTGCTGGAACAGCATTGACGCGCGCACGGCCACGCCCGTCAGCCTCCCTTTTGAAATCCTTGCACAATTGGCGCAGGAGATCCTCGACACAGTACCCGGGGTAGTCAGCGTCACCTATAATATAGCGCCCAAACCACCGTCAACCATTGAAGCGGTGTAACCGTCTAAAACCAGAAACACATTTATAATTTTCGGCATAAAATTTATTAAACTTAACAGTATAAAAAAATAATGTGGTTAACTATGACTCGCTTAATTAGGGGTGTTTTAAAATATATACTCTTTTCCCAGCTGATTTGCGCATTCCTGGCCGGAAATGAGCTGCAGCTGTTACAAAGAGCCGACGATTTAATATTTGATGAGGGCACCCGCCTGGATTGTGCGGTTGATCCTGATGGCGGATTCTGGTTTTTATTTGATTTAATCTGGGATGGGCCTTTGCCATTATTTTGGGCGATGCGGTATACCGGGGAAGAGCCGCCGGTCAGCTATGATGTGGGGACGGGCGATGGCTTTGCCCATGGATTTGTAAATCCCCGGTTTTCCGGAATCAGTGCGGGGCAACTGCTCATCAGCAACCAGCATCTCTCTGATGTCTACCCGGAACGTGCCCGTTTACTGGTGATTGATTACCGGCAGCAATCAATCGGCTATTATTTCACACCACCACTCGCCACCCAATATATGGGACGGATATGGCCGACTGACAGCTCCCATGCGGCGGCCTATTATTTTGATGATAGGTCGGAAGGCAGGCTTTTCTTTTTCCACCAGTTCAGTTTGTACACCGATTATCCTGACGTGGGATTGATTGATGGATTGACTGATTTTGACGGTGATACCATCTGGACTCTGAGCGGGGTGGCCCACCCCTTTCAGGATCGGCGTCTGTCTGGAACAGATTTTTATGGATGTGTATATACCTATGCCGCTGATTCAGGTGTCGGTTTCACCTGTTTTAATGGTACTGAAAGCCTAGTGCTTGATACTGTTGTTACGGAGGAAGCCGCTGCCAGAGATGCCCTGCAGGTCACGGACAGTCTGTTTTGCTATATATGGAATCCGACCGGCGGCTCAACGCTGCATCTCTGGTGCTATGCCCCGTTTTTAAATCAGGTGATAAGGGATTCCTTGTTTTATACGCCTCCGTCAAATTCCATGGAATTGGTCAGCCGTTTTCGAATGGCCGCCCGGGGAGACAGTCTTTGCATTCAGTATCCGGTGCTGGAAACCGCTATTTCCGAACAACCCGAAAACTGGCAGGCTTTGGTACGTAGATTATTTGTTGCCGGGATGCCGGTTGCGAAGGATACGGTCATGGTGTTCGCAGACAATCTGCAAAACATCTGGCATACGGTGACCATGGACAGGCAGGGCGTGCATAGTGGTGTCGCCACTTATACCAGCACGGGAATAGCAAAAACTTATTACTACGGTCCCCGGAATGTGATGGTAGGAGTTGATCCTGAACCCAGCCGGTCAGCCGAGACTTTCTCGCTGTTGCAGACCTATCCCAATCCTTTTAATGCCGCCATGACCATTGAATTTACTTGCGGCTTATCGGGGGGCGTGCAGCTAATGATTTACGATTTAAGCGGCCGCACCCTTTTTCAGGATGAGCTCGCTAGCGTGCCCGGTCTTAACCGGTATGTATGGCCGGGTAGAGATCGGTTTGGTGCGGCAGTTGGCTCAGGGGTCTATCTGTTGGTATTATCCGCGGGGGATCAGGAGCAAGTGAAAAAAATTACGATTCTACGATGATTTAATGGATACAATAACTAAGTAAATTGCACTTTAACCTTGTGCCGCCTAGGTATATAAATATAGCGGTTTATTATAACGATGAGCATAAATATATTTAGGAGGACGTGGGGGTTTTTCAGCGTTCTACTTATGTTACCGTGGCATTGGGTCTGAATATTTATACATCATTCCGCAGACATTTATTGTTAATGTTGAAAATTTGGAATAGCTTGGGAGCCGGAAAGGCTACGGAAATTGAGTTTGGGAGAGGATTGAAGATGAGCAGCCAGAAGCAGAGGCAATGGTCTTTTTTAGTACTTGGCGTTTTACAGGGATTAATTGGTGTGGGGGCGGTTAGTGGCGGGTTGCTGTTTATCATCGATCCCACCGGAAAGATGTTGGGGATCCCGCCGGAACTTCTGCAGGGCTCGCCCTTTCCCGATTATTTTATACCGGGATTATTTCTTTTTCTGGTGAATGGGCTCGGCAGTCTGTTAGGCGGATCATTAACCCTCCTGCGATATCGCCATGCCGGAGAGTTGGCCATCGCGCTGGGGATCATTCTCATGGCCTGGATCGTGATCCAGGTGCTGATTATCAATCACGTGCATTGGCTACATTACCTCTACTTTGCACTGGGATTACTGGAATTGGTACTCGGTTTTGGTGTGCGCCGCGATCTGCAGTCAAACAATGTCAAGGGATCCGTTAATCGTACTCAACCCCCCCTTACCCCTTGATAAACAAGATTATTTTTATGTTCAGATTATTGAATCCATGAAGCCTTTAAGACAAATCTAATGAAGGTCTTAATTACCGGTTCTTCCGGGTTAATCGGGACCGCCTTGCGGAAAGCCCTGTCTACCCGGGGTGATACAGTCTATCGGCTGCTGCGCACACCCTCAGAGACGGTCCTTTTCCGGTGGCAACCCTTTGAAAATAAAATTTTTTTTGATAACAGTGTGCAGATCGATGTGGTGATTCATTTAGCCGGAGCCAGCCTTACTGACGGCCCCTGGGATGAACAAGGTAAGCAGCGCATTCGGGAAAGCCGCATCATAGGCACCCGGCTATTATCAAAGCAGCTGGCGACATTAATCTCCAAACCGCAGCTGTTTATTTCCGGTTCTGCTATTGGTTTTTATGGTGATACCGGGGATCGTATTGTTACTGAGCAAAGTCCGGCGGGCAGTGGTTTTTTAGCCGCGGTCTGTCAACAATGGGAAAGGGCCACGGCTTCTGCCGAGGCGGCTGGTATTCGCACCATCCAAATCCGCACCGGCCTGGTGTTAAGTTCAGCGGGCAGGATCTTGGCTAAAATGAGACGGCCGTTCAAGTTCGGACTGGGGGGTAAAATCGGTGATGGTAACCAATATATGAGCTGGGTGAGTATCCACGATCTTATCCGGATGATCCTATTTCTCATGGGACAAGACTCTTTGACCGGGCCAGTTAATCTGGTTTCTCCAAATCCGGTGACCAATTACAGCTTTAGCAAGACTTTGGCACAGGTTCTAAAAAGTCCCTCCTTTTTAGCTCTGCCAGCCTGGGCGGCCCGCCTGATCTGGGGTGAAATGGCGGAGGCGCTCTTACTATCCGGTAGCAGAGTGTTACCCACCCGTCTGGTGGAGGCAGGATACGAATTCAGCTACCCTGAGCTGAGATCAACCCTGGGGGCACTACTGAATTTATAAGCTGCCATTATTATCGTGCAAACCTGGTTCGTCACTACAGATTTTTGTCGGAACAGCCAACGAATTAAATGGTAATAAACAGATCGCTATTACATGCTATCAACTGGGTAGATCTAAGGACCGTAAATATTGACTCTTGAATATCCTGGAGGAATGGTTATATTTAAACCATGATAATTTATTCCCTTTTAATAATTGTTGAGTACTAAGATGGACGTTCTGACTACCCGGGAATTGCAGGCACGGCTGGATCATCCGGCTCTAAAATTAATCGATATTCGGCCGGTCGCAGCCTATAATGGCTGGCGACTGAAGGGTGAGTCCCGGGGCGGGCACATCAAAAAAGCGCGCAGTTTACCCTTTAAATGGCTGCAATATATTGACTGGTTGGATATTGTGCAGTCTAAAGGGATTGAACAACAGCATGCGCTGGTGATTTACGGTTACGATATGACCGAAACAGAGCAGGTAGCTGAACATTTCAAGCGGGCCGGCTATCGGGATGTCAGTCTCTACTACGACTTTTTGAAAGCCTGGAGCGGGCAGCCGGAACGGCCCATGTCCCGGTTAAAACGTTACCGGCAGCTGGTTTCGGCGGAATGGTTGCAGGGATTGCTGGAGACCGGTCAGGCCGAGGGGTATAACCAGCAGCGTTTTGTGCTTTGCCATTGTCATTACCGCAACAAAGCCGACTATGAAAGCAGGCACATTCCCGGCGCAATCGAGTTGGATACCAATACCCTGGAGTCACCCAAAACCTGGAACCGGCGCAGTCCCCGGGAATTGAAGGCCACGCTGGAAAGGTGCGATATCACTCATGACACCACCGTAATTCTCTACGGACGTTTTTCCGCTCCTGATAACAGCGATCCCTTTCCGGGCAGCAGTGCCGGACAGCTGGCCGCCATGCGCTGTGCTTTTATCATGCTCTATGCCGGGGTTTGCGATGTCCGCGTCTTAGATGGCGGGCTACAGGCCTGGGAAGATGCCGGCCTGGCGTCTACAACCCAGTCTGCAGACAAACAGCCGGTCGCGGATTTCGGGGTAAAAATTCCCCAGAATCCTCAGTATGCGGTCGATCTGCCGCAGGCCAGGGAAATGCTATCATCCGCAGATAGCAATCTGGTCAGTGTGCGCAGCTGGCCTGAATTTATCGGTGAAGTCAGTGGATATAACTATATCGCGCGACAGGGGCGCATTCCCGGGGCGCTGTTTGGTAATTGCGGAAGTGACGCCTACCATATGGAAAATTACCGCAATCTCGATCACACCATGCGCGAATATCATGAAATTGCCCAGCTCTGGGCGGCGGCGGGGATTACACCGGATAGACACAATGCCTTTTACTGCGGTACCGGTTGGCGGGGCAGTGAAGCCTTTTTTTGCGCCTGGTTAATGGGCTGGCCGCGGGTGTCGGTCTTTGACGGCGGCTGGTTTGAATGGAGTCAAGATCCCGATAACCCGATTGAAACCGGGCGACCCACCCGGGGTATGTTTTAATTCGCAGGGTAGCAGAATTATTATGGTTAATACCGATATGGATTCCGCATTGAATACCCAGATCACGATCACAGATTGTCTGGCTAAAATCGGGATGGCGCGGATTATCGACGCCATCTTTAGGGATCTGAAAGTCACGCCAAAACGGATTGCCAGTATCTACTTTTATGACGCCCGAGGGTCACAATTATTTGAAGAGATTACCCATTTACCGGAGTATTATTTAACCCGGACTGAGAAGGGCTTACTAAAACAAATAGCGCCCCGGCTAGGTCAGGATTTGCAAGACCGGGATATTGTTGAGATCGGGAGTGGCAATTGCGCCAAGATCTCAATTTTATTGGATGCGATTCCCCCTCAAGTTGTAAAATCAGTCCGCTACATCCCGGTGGATGTCAGCTCTGCGGCCCTCAAAGCCGCGGCTCGTCAACTGGTGAAAGGCTTTCCGGGATTGCGCGTACGGGGTCTGGTGGCTGATTTTAGTAAGCAGCTGCATTTAATCCCGGATACAGCGCAGCGGCTCATCTGTTTTTTAGGCAGTACACTGGGCAATCTCGATCCTGAGCAGGCCCGCCAATTTTTTATTACGCTAGGAGAGATTATGCCAGCCCGTGATCGGTTTTTACTCGGGATTGATCTGATAAAGTCCCGGGCCGTACTGGAGCAAGCCTATAATGATCAGCAAGGAGTGACGGCTGCATTCAACCGCAATATATTAACGGCCATCAACAATCTGGCCGGCACTGATTTTGACCCGCAGGCTTTCCGCCATGTGGCTTTTTATAACAAGGAAGCTTGCCGTATTGAGATGCATTTGGAGGCCCGGCGGGATATGGTAATTACCAGCCCCCGCTTTCCGCATGATATTGAACTGGTAAAAGGCGAAATGATTCATACTGAAAACTCTTATAAATTTACACCGGACAGGATTGCCACCCTGGCGGAAACAGGTGGTATGTTTATTGAAAATATTATCAGTGATGCTGATGATCGGTTTGCATTGCTGGAGTTAGGCAAGGCAGGCTAAACACGCTGGTGACCGATTTATCCAAAATACGATCTGATTTTCCGATTTTAAAACAGGCGGTATATGGTCGTCCGCTGATTTACCTGGATAATGCCGCTACCACCCAAAAGCCCCGGGTGGTCATGGATAAACTGACCGGTTATTACAGCGAAATGAACAGTAATATTCACCGGGGAGTACATTACCTGAGCGCGGCAGCCGGTTCGGCCTATGAACAGGCCCGCGATACAGTCAGAGAGCTTCTCAATGCCAAGCGTAGCCGTGAAATTATTTTCACCCATGGAACCACTGAGGCCATCAATCTGGTGGCTAATTCTTTCGGGCAGTCTTTTATTAATGCCGGCGATGAGATCCTTATTACGGAGATGGAACACCATTCCAACATTGTTCCCTGGCAGATTCTGTGTGCGCAAAAAGAAGCAGCTCTCAAAGTTGTCCCTTTGACTGACGACGGTTGTTTACAAATGGAATTGCTGCCCGCTCTTATCACAGAAAAAACCAAATTGATTGCGATAACCTATGTTTCCAATGTGCTGGGTACTATCAATCCCCTGAAAGAAATCGTCGAATTGGCCCATAATCATGATATCCCGGTTTTGATTGACGCGGCCCAGGCCATACAACACATGCCGGTGGATGTCCAGGCTCTTGATTGTGATTTTTTCGCCTTTTCCGGGCATAAGATGTATGCGGCTACGGGCATCGGGGTCTTGTATGCCAAAGAAAACTGGTTGGAGTCTCTGCCGCCCTATCAAACTGGTGGGGGCATGGTTGAATCAGTCCGTCTGGAAAACACAACTTATGCCGAGTTACCGCTAAAATTTGAGGCCGGCACTCCTAATATTGCCGCTGCCATCAGCCTGGAAGCGGCGATCAGATATATACAGGCCGTGGGAATCGAGCAGATAGCTGCCCATGAACAGGATTTACTGCAGTATTTAACAGCCAGTCTGACTGATTTGGAGGAGGTCACAATTTATGGGCCACAAAATCAGAGATGTGGGGTTCTGTCTTTCAATTTGGACGCGGTCGATCCCTATGATGCGGGTATGATTTTAGATAAAATGGGCATCGCTGTGCGGACCGGGACCCATTGCGCCGCCCCGGTCATGCAACACTACCGGATCAGAGGGACGCTTCGGGCCAGTTTTGCACTCTATAACACCCGGGAGGAGGTTGAGCGGCTCATCACCGGCCTGCAAAAAGTAAAGGCGTTACTGGCGCAATAAAAGTAGCTGGCAGGAACCGAATTGCATTATTATGAAAATCAATGAAACCCAGGATAAAATAATTCAGGAAATGTCCCAATTGAATGATTGGCTGGACAGGTATGAATATTTGATTGGCTTGGGACAAGACTTGACTCCCATGGATAAAAAATTCCGCACGGCTGAGCATGCCTTGCCAGGCTGTCAATCAAAGGTCTGGATCCGGGCAGAATTAGAAGCGGATAAAATAGTGTTTTCCGCTGATAGTGATTCGGTAATAATAAAGGGGATTCTGGCCCTGTTGTTGCAGATTCTGAACCGACGGCCTCCGGAAGCAATTGCCAACGCGGATTTATATTTTATCCAAGCTACCGGATTGGACAGTCACTTGTCGCCCTCGCGGGCCAATGGAGTCAGATCAATTGTGAAACGATTAAAATCCTGCGGAGCAAAATTATAGTGCGGACTAATAATCGTTTTAGTAAAGGGTGACTCAGTGATTTCATATTTTCACCACAGGTGTCAAGCGACTACCCGCACACAATCCCGGTCAGCGCCAGCCGGCAGATTATTTTTGCACCTCTATAACAGAAAATGAACATTAAAACATTTAAGAGGGTAACATGAAGCTAAATGCAAAGCAACAAGAGCTGTGTGAGCAAAGTAAATGGGATTTCTCAGATCTGAAGGCACTTTTCATTAATTGTACCCTGAAAAAATCCGATAGAATGTCACATACGCGCGGATTAATCGAAGTATCAAAAGCGATCATGGAAGAAAACAAAGTGCAGGTGGAAGTGCTGCGTGCGGTTGACTATGATATTGCCTATGGGGTTTATCCGGATATGACCGAACATGGAGTGGCCAGGGATGAGTGGCCCCAGATCTATACAAAGGTTAAAGCCGCGGATATTCTGGTGCTGGGAACACCGATCTGGCTGGGCGAGAAATCATCGGTGTGTACTAAAGTTATTGAACGCTTATACGGACAGTCCGGTGAATTAAATGACCAGGGTCAGTACTCCTATTACGGTCGGATCGGCGGCTGTCTGGTCACCGGGAATGAAGATGGGATCAAACATTGTGGCATGGGGATTCTTTATTCTTTACAACATCTGGGCTTTGTGATTCCGCCCCAGGCCGACGCAGGATGGATCGGAGAAGCCGGTCCGGGCCCCTCATATCTGGATCCGGATTCCGGTGGTCCGGAAAATGATTTTACCAACCGCAACACCACTTTCATGGCCTGGAATTTGATGCATATGGCACGTATTCTGAAAGATGCCGGCGGCATTCCCGCCCATGGTAATCAACGCGCAGCCTGGGAGGCGGGCTGCCGCTTTGACCATCCCAATCCGGAGTATCGCTAAAGTCCGCTGCCGGACATAATGATATAAAATCGCAACTATTATTTGTGAATCACGAGTGTGCTAATTCAAAGAACTCTGTCTAAACCTGGCCTGTTGCGATTGAGCTTAACTCACTAAGACAGCAGACCGGGATTTTCCGATGGGGGTTTGATTCATCCTCCAATAAATAATTGAAATACAAAAGCCCTGACTGAATATAACAGTACAGGGCTTTTTTGTATCCTCTTCCAGACGCGCTATGACCGGGTTTTTTGCTTGTTTTTGATATAGATCACAGACATTTTAATGCAAATTAAACAAATTAATTTCCGTAAAGGCTATATTAGGCAAAGCTAAAAATTTTAAATGGTTTCTTTTAATCTCAATACCGGCTGAGTAATAAGGTTTAAGATGGGGCAGATCCTCCCGACAATATATAAAACCGGCGAAAAATTCAGTAGTAAGATAGGTCTGTTACACAGGGAAATCGAGGCATTAAAAGCAATAATTGCGACGCTCAAACGAAATGGATTACACAGCGAGACTGTTCTCTTAAAATTACAGGAAAATGAAGCGGAATTGAGGGCGCTTTTTGACAGTGCCAAGGATGGTATCGCTTTAATTGATCGGACTGGTAAAGTCCTTAAAGTGAACCAAAGAATAGTAGATGTCGGCGGTTATTCCAAAGATGAGATCGTTGGCAAGCGCTTTAAATTTCTAAAGGTGTTTCCGCCGCGCAGCAGAGCCCAAGTTATCTCGAAATTTTCTGCTTTGATGCAGGGGAACAGCGTGCCGCCTTTTCGTGTAGAAGTGCGCACCAAAGAGGGACAGAAATTACACGTTGAATTACATGGCTCTCTCTATAAACAGGCAGGTAAAATAAAAGGCATGGTGGGAGTCATGCGTGATATCACGGCACGCAACCGGATGGAAAAGGCCTTGCGGGAAAGTGAAAATCGTTACCGGACTATCTTTGAGAATGCCGGGGCCGCTACCGCCATTATTAAAAGTGATACCACCATCTTATTTGTCAATAAGGAGTTCGAAAAAATCTCCGGTTATACCACACAAGAACTTGAAAACCGGATAAAATGCATTGACTTCATGCTCACCATGGACCGGGGAAAATTGTTGAAATATTACAGCGAGCATACGGAAAATCAAACGACTGCGCCTCAGCAATATGAACTGCACTTTAAAGACCGAAATGGATGTATCAAAAACGTCCTATTAAAAATTGCGATGATTCCGGGAACCACCAAAAGTGTGGCCTCCTTTCTGGACATTACCGATCAACATCATCTGGAGCGGCAATTACAACAGGCGCAGAAAATAGAATCTATTGGCCGCCTGGCCGGAGGAGTGGCCCACGATTTTAACAACCTGATGACGATTATTCAGGGGAATGCCGAATTGCTCAGCATGTCTGAAGTAAATTTATCTCAGTCTACACAATTGGAAGAGATCATAAATGCCGCCCAACAGGCCGCGCGCCTGACGAAACAATTACTGCTGTTCAGCCGCAAAGAAGAAATGGTGTTCAGGACTATTGATCTGAATTTTATTATCCCTGAACTGCTTAAAATGTTAGAGCGGCTGATCGGAGAAGACATTACCATCCGGACGAAGCTGGAAGATTCACTTTGGAATATTGAAGGTGACGAGGGTAATCTGGAGCAGGTAATCATGAATCTGGTGGTCAATGCCCGGGATGCCATGCCTCAGGGTGGTGAGTTAGTCCTGAAGACTGAGAATGTTATGATATCGAGATCAAAAGCACTGCGCATTCCCGAAGCCAAAGCCGGTAAATCAGTCTGTCTGACCTTAGAAGATAGCGGGACTGGTATGGATAAGGAAATTCTGGACAATATTTTTGATCCTTTTTTCACCACCAAGGAGGCCGGTAAAGGAACCGGCTTAGGGCTTTCGGTAGTCTATGGGATTGTTAAGAAACATAAAGGTTGGGTCAATGTCTATACTGAGAAAGGAGAGGGCACAACCTTCAAACTCTATTTTCCGGCTTGTGTGGATGCGTCATAGCCAGTCGCCGACCGAATGACAGCCTGGGACCGGCTGCAGGGCCATGGCGAGCAGATTCTGCTGATCGAAGATGATGCTCATGTGCGTGAATTTGGCAAGAAAATACTGAACAAAAACGGATATCTGGTGGATGATGTGGAGGATGCCAGCCAGGCGCCCAAAATATTGACGCAAAAGACAGGCGGCTATAATCTGATCATCAGCGATGTGGTCCTGCCCGATCTAAATGGTGTGGAATTAGTCACTCGACTGCACCAGATCAATACCTATGTCCCGGTCATTATGAGCAGCGGTTATACCGAGGAAAAATCGTGGCGGAACAGGATAAAAGAAAATCACTATGCTTTTCTTCAAAAACCGTTTGATGTGGAAAGTATGCGGAGGACGGTTAAAGAGACCCTGGTCGATTCGCGCACCTAAAGAGATATTGAATTTTCCTTATTTCTTTTTCTCCCAATATGATATAATCAGCAAATGGACACTGCAGGTCACACCGCAGAGCAGTGTGACCAGGGCTGGAGAGGGGCGGATAACCGCAGGGAAAGCCCGGCGTCTATTATTTGAAAAGCGTGAGATCAGCACC
>CAZXFH010000025.1:14254-47790 GCA_964640055.1 uncultured bacterium
TTTGACGTGAGATCTGGTTTTTTTCACCAGGCTGAAGCCGGGTGTTAATCTCAAGGTACGAATTTGATTAATTATCATAAGACCACAAGACCAAATTGGGGATGAACAGGGAGACCTGGGTTGGTATAAGGCTGTGATTTATATATTGTTATAAGCAACTGATGTTGCTCAAAGAATTATTATTACGGTTGTTATACGATGTGAGTGCACCAGGGATCGAACCTGGGACCCACGGCTTAAAAGGCCGTTGCTCTACCGACTGAGCTATGCACCCGTGCGAAAAAGCCTTCTAATTTATTTAATAATTGGCAGTCAATCAAGTTAAAATGGCGGCTTTCTGGTAAATTAATTTTAGAGTGCTATTTGGGAAAGAACAGCCCTGATTAGGGGGTGAATTGCGGATTAGAAGAAAAAGAATTAGCCTTTTAAACAAAATGCCATAAATTAAGCGGGAAAAAAAAGGGGAAATATTTTGTCTGACAAAAGAGGAACTTCTGCCTGGAGAAAGTTGGCCATTGCCGTCTATGGGGCGCCTAAAGAGGGCAAGATATACGGCACCTATGAAGTTGATGTTACGGAAATGGTTAAATATATTCGGCGGAAGAAAAAGGAAGGGAAACGTCTGACCGTAACCAACTTTGCGGTGGCAGCCATGGCGCGCACATTATATGAAGATATTCCAGACATCAATTGTTTTATCCGGCGTGGCCGGCTGGTATACCGGGAAAATGCCGATGTGTTTGTCACGGTTTCCATTAAAAAGGGCACGGGTATGACCGGTCTGATCGTACCCAAGGCTCAGGAGTTATCGGTATCGGAGCTCGCAGATTACATGTCCACTTATGTGGAGCGTAAGCGCCAGGGCAAGGAATCGGGGGCTTTTGCGGCCAAGGATATGGTTGCCAAGATCCCCTGGCCGTTCCGGCGCCCTATATTTCTGTTCATCAAATGGTGGGTGTTCGAGATGGGGTTTAAACTGCCCTTTCTCAAAATGCCGCGGGATCCTTTTGGCAGTATCATGCTGACCAATATTGGCACTTTTGGGCTCTCCACCGGCATGGTAGCCCTGTTTCCGATTGGCAAACTGCCGGCCGTAGTAGCCATGGGAAAGATCGAAGAAAAACCGGTGGTCATCGATGGTAAGGTAGAGGTGCGGTCCATGTTACCCTTTACCGGCACTTTTGATCATCGTATTGTGGATGGTGCCCAGGCGGGTAAGTTGGCCATGGGGGCGAAGCGGAGACTGGCCAACCCGCAGGAACTGGATCAACCCAACCGGGAAGCACCCCCGGAATAAGAGAGCGGTTACGGGCGTCAAGTAATTAATATTTAGCGGAGCGATCTATGAATCCCTGGGATTTAAGTCTAAACCTGAAAGATGTGGTGCTGGATTTCTCTGTTTTAAGTCTGCTGTTAATTGTGGGGTCGGTCCTGCGTCGCTATGTCCTCTTTTTTCAGAAGTATCTGATTCCCAACAATATCATTGCCGGATTTATCGGTTTGTTGATCGGTTCCGAGCTGCTGGGTCTGGTCAATCTGGAGAGTGAACGGCTGGGCAAGTATGTATACCACCTGCTGGCGCTCACCTTTATTGTGATCGGTTTACGGCAGTCCAAGACTTCCTGGGGCAAGGGACCGGTAAGTAAGAGTTTTATTGAACTGACCTGTTATATATCACAGGCAGTTATCGGACTGCTGGTGGCCTTTGTTTTTATCTATACGGTCAAACCCGATCTGTTTGCCGGCATGGGATTTTTATTACCCCTGGGTTTCGGAATGGGACCCGGGATCGCCTATACCATGGGCAGCAGCTGGGAGAAGTATGGCTTTGAAGGCGGCGGACTGGTAGGCCTGACCTTTTCAGTGATTGGATTTCTGATCGCTTATTTTTTGGGTATTGCGCTCATAAATCGGGGCATAAAGAACCGTGAGACCACGCTGGTGAGCGGACCGGAAGGGATTACCGCAGATATGCGCACCGGAGTGATCAAGAATAATAAACCCAAGGTGGCCGGTTTATTAACGCTCTCACAGGAGGCTGTGGAACCCCTGGCCTTTCAGGCCGGATTAGTGGGCACAGTATACCTGATAACCTATCTGCTTATTTATGGGGTAACCAGCTTGATGGCGCGCGCCGGGCTGCAGGATTTTGTAGACACGGTCTGGTCCTTTCATTTTATTATTGGCCTGTTGATCGCCGTATTGATGCGCACCTTGATGGATATTACTAAGAAAAGCTATCTGATCGACCGCGGCCTGATGAGTCGTTTGTCGGGCACTACGGTGGATTATTTGATCATCGCCTCCATTGCCGCCATCAACATACACGTCATCGGCCAGAACTGGTTGCCTATTTTGATCATGGCGGCTTTGGCAGGGGTCGGCACCTATTTCATTATCCGCTATACTGCCAAACGGGCTTTTGATGATTATCATTTCGAACGCTTTATCGGCATTTTCGGAGAGATGACCGGCACGATCAATTCCGGATTGGTTCTGGTGCGGGTAACCGATCCGGACTTTAAATCTCCGGCGGCCGAGGATCTGGCTTATGGCGGTGGGATCGCCCTGTTCATGGGCTTTCCGCTGCTGATCCTGTTAAACGTACCCATGAGTTTTTTCAATAACAGCCTGAAAGGCTACTGGATCGTTTTGGGGTTGGTGTTGGCTTATTTGGTTTTATTATGGGTGGTCTGGCGTTTGATCGGATTTATTCGTTTTAAATTGCCTGCTCGCGGGGCAGAATAATATTTTCAATTTCGCTGTAAAACTATTATTTTTGGCGAGATATCTGTTATTGAGATTTTATCCCGGCGGATAAAGCGAATATGAACCATGAAATAACAGGGTTGAATGTGTTAACTTCCGATGATGATATCAGTAGAAATCCGGACCTTCCGCAAGCGGAAGATGATACCGAGCGCGATCAGGCGTTGATCGCTAGGATCCGCTCGCGGTTCAAGGAAATTGAAACCATAATCGAAGGTATGAAATCCAAACTACCGGATAAAGATTAGCAGCGTTTAACCCGGCTAACATAAGGAGTGAATCTTGAGGATTATAGTCCCCATCAAACAGGTACCTGAAACGAGTAATGTCAAGATGGACTCGGAAACGGGTACCATGGTACGGGAAGGGGTGGAGCCGATCATCAATCCCCTTGATCTCTACGCGATTGAAGAAGCCATTCGGCTGAAAGAGCGGTATGGCGGTGAAATACTGGCCATCTCCATGGGGCCGCCCAAGGCTGAGATTGCCCTGAAGGAAGCCATTTCCATGGGGTGTGATGATGGTATTTTACTCACCCACCGTAAATTTGCCGGCAGTGATACCTGGTCGACATCCTATGTGCTGGCCCAGGCTATCAGACAAAAGGGTGATTACGATGTGGTCATCTGTGGTGAACGGGCCACTGATGGAGATACCGGACAGGTGGGCCCGGGGATTGCCGCCTGGCTGGATATGGCCTTTGCCACCTATGTCAGTAAGGTGTCCGATGTCAAAGGCGAGAGTCTGATTCTTGAACGCATGGTGGAGAACGGCTATGAGCTTCTGGAAGTTGAGAAGCCCTGTTTATTGACAGTGGTCAAGGAGATCAACTATCCCCGTCTGCCCACCCTACGCGGCAAGCAGAAGGCCAAAAAGAGTGCGCTGACCCGTTGGGGGCCGGAGGAGATAAAGGCTGAGACGAAGAACCTGGGATTAAAGGGGTCCCCCACCCGGGTGGTCAAGATCTCCAAACCCAAGGTGACCCGCAGCGGCAATATTCGCAAGCCCAAAGACGAGCAGGAATTGAGTACGGCAGTGGACGAATTAATCGCATATATGGAAAAAAAGGAAATTATCTAAGAGGATAATCATGGCATATAATGATGTGTGGATTTTAGGTGAACAAGCCGAGGGTAAGATCAAACTGGTCTCCCATGAATTACTGAAGCGTGGCCGTGAGCTGGCCGATAAGCTGGATTCTGACCTGGTAGCGGTCATGCTGGGCAAGCGCCTTGCAAAGCAAGACCTGCAGGAACTGATCTACCATGGGGCTGATAAGGTTTTGGTGGTGGAAGATCCGGCCCTGGAATATTTTTTAACGGAACCCTATGTAAATGTAATCCTGAAACTAATTGGGAAACATAAACCCGAAATCATGATTGCCAGTGCTACGACGACCGGCCGTACCGTGATGCCGGCCGTGGCGACCAAATGCCCCACTGGCCTGACCGCGGATTGTACCGGACTGGATATTGACCCGGAAACCGGAAATCTGATCCAAACCCGGCCAGCGATCGGGGGTAATATTCTGGCAACCATTAAGACGCCCAACCATAAACCCCAGATGGCCACGGTGCGACCCCATTCCAACAAACCAATGGCACGGGATTCCAACCGCAGCGGTCAGATCCTGCGGGAGTCCGTGGATAAGTCGCTGCTGAAAAGCCGCACCAAACGGCTGAAGTTTCAACCCAATGTGGATGAGGATGCCAATATTCAGGATGCCGAGGTGATTGTGGCCGGCGGACGTGGCTTTAAAAAGGAAGAAAATTTTAATATGTTACATGCCTTGGCCAACCGGCTAAACGGAGCTGTGGGGGCCTCGCGGGATGCTGTTGATCTGGGATGGGTCGGCTATCCCCATCAGGTGGGCCTCAGCGGGAAAACGGTCAGTCCCAAATTCTATATGGCGATCGGTATTTCCGGTTCGGTCCAACATCTGGCGGGTATAAAAACCGCGGAGAATATTGTGGCTATTAATGATGATCCGGATGCGCAGATTTTCCACCTGGCGGATTTTGGAATCGTCGGGGATCTGTTTGAGATTATTCCGCTTCTACAGGAACGGCTCAACCAAAAAAAGAAAAAAAAGACTGCGCAGAATAAATAAAAAAAATTGCTCTCAAAAAGTATATCGGAGGTTAACCGGTGTCAAAAAATAAATATAATCAAGTGACCCCCCAAATTGTGCAGCAGCTGGAGGAGATCGTGGGGGCCAGATATGTGGTCTATGGAGATCCAGAAAAACTGGAGCCCTATTCCCACGATGAAGTGGCCGAAAAAACCTATGCGCATATGCCGGATGTGTTGGTAAGGCCTCGCACGGCAGAAGAGATCGCCGCGATCATGCGGCTGGCCAATCGCGAAAAAATTCCGGTGACACCCTATGGCGCCGGCAGCGGACTCTCCGGCGGTGCCGTGCCCTTGTTTGGTGGCATCTCCCTTTCCGTGGAACGCATGAACGATATTCTGGAGATCGATAAGCAGAATCTGGTGGCCGTGGTTGAACCAGGAGTGGTGACTAATGATATCAATGACCTGGTGCAGGAAGACGGTCTCTTTTTTGCCGGCTACCCTATGAGCGTGGAGAGTTGCTTTATCAGTGGTAATGTGGCTGAAAATGCGGGCGGCGGCCGTGCAGTAAAATATGGGGTTACCGGTCAGTATATCATCGGACTGGAACTGGTTACTCCCGAGGGTGAGATAATCACCTTGGGCGGTAAACGGGTCAAAGATGTAGTCGGCTATGACTTTGTCAAATTAATGGTCGGTTCCGAGGGTACCCTGGGTATTTTTACCAAGGTGATCATCAAACTTCTGCCCATGCCCAGTGAAAAAGTGGATCTGTTGGTACTGTTCAAGGATGTGGAAACAGCGGTTAAAATGGTGCCCATCATCATGACCAACGGACGCATTATTCCCACGGCCGTGGAGTTTATGGATAAAAGTTCGGTGCATGCGGCCTGTGATTATCTGAATGAACATCTGCCCTACGAAGAAGCCGGTGCCATGCTGCTGATCGAAGTGGACGGCAACAGTTATCAGCAGGTGGAATATGAATATGAGACCATTGGTGAACTTTGTTTGGAGCATGGTGCGCTGGAAGTCTACGTAGCTGATAACCATACCACCCAGGAACGGGTCTGGAGCGTGCGCCGCAATATTGCCGAAGCCTTTATGGTGGTCAGTCCTCACCAAAGTCTTGAAGATGTGGTGGTCCCGATGAAAAGTATTCCGGCGTTGGTCAAGGCGGTGGAAAAGATCGGGACAAAATATGACGTTCAGATTCCGGCCTATGGTCATGCCGGTGACGGAAATATGCATGTTACACCGGTTAAAAACCCCAAGCACAGCATGGAAAAATGGAATGAGATCCTGCCTTCGATTTTAAAAGAGATCTACACCGTCACCCAAGAATTGGGCGGAACTATTAGCGGTGAGCATGGTGTCGGACATAAGCGCAAACAATATATAAATGAAGTGCTGGAACCCAAGACGCTGGAGCTCATGCGCCGGGTAAAATTGGCTTTTGACCCCAATTATATTCTTAATCCCGGCAAAATATTTGATCTTTGATTCGTCTGATAAAATCTAATTTGACTGCGTATAAAACATTAATATTTCACCCGCTTCAGGGGATAACAACAGGGTCCTTTAGTCATGAAAACATACAACAAAGTCACGCCTGAGATTGTCGATGAGTTAAAAAATCTGCTCGGATCCCGCTATGTTATTTTTGGCGAGCCGGATAAAATCGAGCCCTACTCTCACGATGAGATCGTTGAAAAATCCTATGCGGCCATGCCGGAAATAGTGGTCAAACCGTTTAATGCGGATGAGATCGGCGCGATCATGCAACTGGCTAACCGCGAAAATATTCCCGTTACGCCCCGCGGGGCCGGCAGCGGACTCTCCGGCGGCGCAGTACCTATCCATGGGGGTATTTTATTATCACTGGAGCGTATGGATAAGATCATTGAGATCGATAAGGGAAACATGGTAGCCGTAGTAGAGCCCGGTATTATTACCAATGATCTGAATGCCAGCCTGGAGGAAATGGGATTGTTTTTCGCCGGCTATCCCATGAGTGTGGAAAGCTGCTTTATCGGCGGCAACGTGGCGGAAAATGCCGGGGGTGGTCGGGCAATCAAATACGGAGTAACCGGGCGCTATATCATAGGCCTGGAAGTGGTAACGCCCGAAGGTGATGTTATTCAGCTGGGCGGTAAACGCGTCAAAGATGTAGTGGGCTATGATTTTGTAAAGTTAATGGTGGGCTCTGAGGGCACCCTAGGTATCTTTACGAAAATTTATATCAAACTATTACCTCTGCCCACCCAGAAGGTTGATCTGCTGGTACTCTTTAAAGAGGCCGATCAGGCCATTCATATGGTGCCCAAAATTATGACCCACGGCAAGATCATACCCACGGCCATTGAATTTATGGATCAGCTGAGCGTTTCCACGGCTTGCAAATACCTGAATGAGCATCTACCCTACGAGGCCGCCGGCGCCATGCTGTTAATTGAAGTGGACGGCAGCAATCAGGCGCAGCTGGAACAGGAATATGAAACCATTGGCGAACTCTGTTTATCAGAAGGGGCTCTGGAAGTCTATGTGGCGGATAACCATACCACACAGGAACGGGTCTGGAAAGTGCGCCGCAACATTGGGGAAGCCTTCACGGTTTACTCGGATACCAAAAGCTCCGAGGACATTGTGGTTCCCCTGGCCAGCATCCCGGAGATGTTACCCCATCTGGATCAGGTAGCCCGCAAATACAATGTGCTGATTCCCTGTTTTGGGCATGCCGGCGATGGGAATCTGCATACTACGATCATTAAAAAACCGGAAATGGAAACTCCAGCCTGGAACAGGGTTCTGGAAAAAGCCCGTCATGAAGTCTATCAAAAAACTCTGGAACTGGGTGGCACTATCAGTGGTGAGCACGGTGTCGGACACAAACGGAAAAAATACCTGAAGGATTGCTTTCAACCAGCGACTATCACCCTGATGAAGCGGGTCAAGCAGGCCTTCGACCCCAACCATATTCTCAACCCGGGTAAAATAATCGATTAAAATCGGGGTAGCAAAAGAGCTCTCGCCAAGGCGCCAAGATCGCTAAGAAGTTCTATTGAAGTTAAGGTACCTGCTTGGTATCTTGATCAGCTAAATTAATATTGCGCGATATAGGAATGGAATAGACCTATTTTCCCCTCCAGCGAAACAGGTTATTCGGTACATTTAGTCGATACAGATAAAAAAAGGTTTATATTTGTGCTTAGATATAGAGTATGACTACTAAAAATAGAACAAAAATAAACCGGCTGGTTAATCATTGGCCAGAAGGGACGATAGGCACGAGCGTTTTTTCCAGGATTACGCTGTTGGTTACGACTTATTGAACTATTATAAAGAAAATAAATGGATTGAAGCGATAGGCAATAAAGCCTATATACTTCCTGATGATGACATTGACTGATATGGTGCCATGTATGCTATTCAAAAACAATTAAAGCTATCAATCCATCCTGGTGGAAAAACTGCTTTACAGCTTTTAGGTTATGCCCATTACCTGTCAGAGAAACTGAGCAACTTATATTTATTTGGTTACAGGGAGGAAAAATTGCCTACCTGGTATCACAAATATAACTGGAATGTAAACACTAATTATTCCGCCAATCAATTATTCCCTGAAGAATTGTCAACCGGTTATACAGAGTATTCACACAAGAATTTTACAATCAATATTTCTTCAGCTGAAAGGGCGATGGTCGAGATGTTATATCATTTTCCAAAACACCATAGCTTTGATGAATGCTATCAAATTATGGAAAATTTGATTACCTTACGTCCTAAAGTATGCCAGGAACTCCTTGAGAATTGTAATTCGATAAAGGTTAACCGACTGTTTCTATTCATGGCTGATAATAACGGGCATAGTTGGTTTGATGACTTGAATTTAAATAAGATCAATCTTGGAAAAGGTAAAAGGTCTCTGGTAAAAAATGGTTCATTAAACAAAAAATACAATATAACAGGACCTAAAAAATATTCATAGTGGGAGACACATTATATTATAAACAGGCATGATTATTATTGAGAGTATTGCCCTTAATCTATAAACAATAAGAATTCGCTTTAAAAGGTGGTACAGCAATGAATTTCTTCTACCGTGATCTTCCCAGATTATCAGTTGATATCGATCTAACCTATTTGCCAATTCAAGACAGACCTGAAACAGTCCAAAATATTGATAATTTATTGCGAAAGCTAAAGACTGATATAGAATCCAAAATGCCTGGTACAAGTGTCAAGAAACACCAAAATTATAACCAGGTTATCAAACTACTATACAAAGATCCAATGCAACAATTAAAATAGAACCCAATCAAATTATAAGAGGAGGTCTTTATCCTCCTGAGGAAAAGAAATTAAGAAATAAGGCTATAAATGAATTTGAATCACTGGTAAAAAGCCGCGTACTCAGCTGTGCAGATCTATACGGAGGTAAAATATGCGCCGCTCTTGATCGTCAGCATCCCAGGGATTTATTTGATATACGATTATTACCCCAAAATGAAGGTATAACTGAGGATATCAAACATGCTTTCATCTTCTACTTAGTAAGCCATAACAGACCAATGATAGAGCGATTGAATCCCAATTTTACAGATATTAAAAATATGTATGCAAAAGAATTTGCAGGAATGACCACTATTACGGTTAGCGAGCAAGAATTAATTAAAACAAGAGAAGTATTGATCAAAAAGATAGGCCCAACACTTAATAATGACGATAAAGAATTCCTAGTATCATTCAATTCAGGGAATCCTAGCTGGAATCTGTATTCATATCCGAAAATAAAGGATTTTCCTTCTGTTAATTGGAGGTTAATTAATATAAACAAAATAAAGAAAGAAAATCCTGATAAACACAGGAAAGAACTCACGAAACTAGACAATTATTTCAGTAAGTGGATTAGGATCTAATCAGCACCAAAATATTAACCGAACGGCGTAGAGGTTCTATTAGCTGGATTTTGGCTAAAAATACGGAAAGGGCAATGGGGGAAGATGTTGGGTCGTATTACAAATCTATGCTTTCACCCATTCTCGCCGCACAGGCGGGCTATTTGCAGAATATAGTAGCGCACCAGATCCTGGTCCTTGCCAGGCAAGGCTTGTTCTTCCAGTTTGACGATGCGCTGCACATCCTTCAGAGCGCGCATGACATCCAGGGGAATCTGGGTCATGGATTTGGGCAGCTGGGTGAGGTATTGGACGGCATCCACCAGAAATTGGCGCATGGTATCGTTTTCCACATTGCGCAGCAGATCCGTGATCTGGGAACCCAATCGCAAAATGTCAGACTGCTCCCGGGTAAAGGGGATGGAAGTGACTTCCCCACCGGTTACCAACCGGTTAATCGCCAGGGAAAGTTCCACGAAACTTTGTACCTGTTGGTGAATGGGATCGTGAATGATCTGCCAGATCTTTTGGCGCCAGAACCGGAGGGTCAAGGGGATTTTGATGAGTTGCTCTATCTTTTGGCGCCACTCATCGGCTATGGGTATCTCTATTAGCGAGCTGAGTTTATCAGGATCGGTATTGAACAGGTCTGGTTGTAGTAATACAGCCAGATCGGGCCGGAATACCGGCAGCACATCGGGATTGATTTGGGAACCGGTAAAGAATTCCTCCGGATCGAGCCCCAGTCGCCGGATCAGTTCCCTTTGCAAATAGGGGAGGAATTCCGGGATCAGATCGTTGTCCTCCCGCAGGGCCAGCAGGGCAGAGTTCCCCGCCGGAAAGGTTGACTCCATTTCCCGCATATGGGTCAGCTGGGGATCATGATAAATACGCAAGGTGTGCAACAGATCAAAGACCGGTAATTCCGGTAGAATCCGTTCCGCAATATAAGTTACTTGTTCGGCGTGATTGGGATGGGCTTGCCGGAATTTTCCCAGGGCGCGGAAGAGGCCGGTAGTTAGCTGGTTAATACCCAGAATCATGGTCTGGGAGCGGTTATGTCCGATGGCCCTTAACAGACTGCCGTGGCTGGAAAGGGGCAGGGTGCCGGCAATGCGTTCCACGATTTCGGCGCCCCGTTGTTTACTGGTGCGTTGTGCGGGTCTCACCGTGGGCCGGTCCCGCAGCGGTGGTGTGCCGCGGGAGATGAAATAGGAAATGGCATGGATGCCAACCACATCTTCATCGCGACCATATAAGATTTGCCGGAAATTGTTGGTCGCCAGTTCGCTAAATTCCTTAAAGACCGCATCTTCCTGTCCAGTCGTGAGCATGGCCAATTCGCGTTGTCCTTTTTTCTGAAATTGCAAACGGGTATCCTTTAATGGTTCCGCGGCTCTGCGCATGACCTCTTCCTGAAAATGGACCGAGCGATACACATGATAAAGGACCTGTGTGCGTTGTTCCAAAGCCAATCGGCGTAAATGTTCAAACAGGTTGCTCTGAAAGGTACGGAATTCACCCCCCTGTAAAATACCACGTAATGGGCTGATGGCGTATTTTAGACTCTGGCGGGCAGCCGGCAGTAATGTATCTGAATGAGAGGTCTCTTTTTGCCAGGTGACCGCTACTGCGGGCAGGCCGGCTTGGGGATCATAGTATCCGCCCTGTCTTTGCATGGGTTCTCCGCTGCCCAGTTTGATGCGGATTTGACCGACCAGTCCCTTAGCTGCCAACCAGGTTAATATGTTGAGTTTAGCCTGGCGGTATAAAGCGGCAGCGGCCGTCTGGCCTTCATTCTGGCTCAAATCCGAACCGGCAATAAAGACCTCGTAGATAATGTTGGCCATGCGTTCCGGAACGCTTTGTCCGATAGACCGGCTCTGGACAGCATAGTCCCATATCCGCTCTAAATAGTCGGAAATACTGTGAATGGCTTCCACATCTTCAAAGAGGGGGATCAATCCGATATTAGGCAGATTGGACTGTGGATTGCAGCGTAATACCGATTCACGCTGGGAACGGATCTTGCGGTCCAGTTTGATCAAAGCTTCCGGGTCAGTGGACATGCTGATCTGCAGGGCCATGACCAGTCCCGGGTTACCGTATTGTCCGGCGATCTCATTGATTTCAATAATATTGTGAATCGTGGTATCAATGGGAAACTGATCCTGATCCAGAATCATTTTTTGGTGTATCCGCGGGGTCAGAACAAAGCGGCGCAACAGACTGCGATAGAAGCCGGCTAAAGCAGCGATTTGGGGCTGCTGCAGGTTCTGCTTGACCAACGGTAGATTTTTATACAGGGTTTTGCGGAGGCGTTTATTCAGATAAAAATAGTGTTGCAACTGTCTGCGGCGCTGACGGCGCAGTTTCAGCATTTTGCGTTCCAGGCGATCGTTATGCTGCCACAGAGCCGCCATGGGATCTTTGAGCAGCTGTAAGCGTATACCGATTTTTCGCAACAGATTGGATTTGATCTCGTAGGGCAGGATACGCAGATAGCGCTTTTCCAACTGGTTGGTCAGGGCCGTGATTTGATTTAATAGTTCCCAAAATTTTTCAATGTTCCGATCCAGCTGATTTAATTCACCGGTTATTTCACTATCGACCTGAACCTGGTCGGAGGTTTGCATCAGGGTACGTAAAAAATGGGCCTGCTGCTTGACATTTTCGATCAGCGCCCCGGCCACCAGGCGGTGTCCCTGACCGGAGGGACGGGTGCTGCCATCCCAATCGCCCCAGAAAGATAAAAACAGGGGTAAGTGGGTATGGTGGGCGTAAAAGGCCCATGTTTCGCTGGCGATGATTGTATGCAGGTCAACGATCAGCTCCTCGGCCTCTCCGGCGGAGTTAATCGGCACGTTGCGGCCAAAGTATTCTGCAACCAGGGCAAAGGCCAGCTCCTTTTTTACGGTTTGTGAAACCGGCTGTTGTTGACTGGTCAGCTGAATGATCCTGTCTGCTATGATTTCGGTATCTAAGGCATACATCTGGGTGGGATGCACAGTGCGGTCAAAGAGTCGCTCATGAAATTTGGTCTTCCGTTGTTGGAGTTGCTCTTTATAGAGCTCGCGGTGCAGGATGTCCATAACCTCTGCTTGACGGGAGTGGTTGACTTCGCTCAGATGGTGATCGATAAGGCTCAGGCGATCGGCTAAAGCCTGTTGGAAAATCATCATACGGCGTGGAAAGTAGTTCCTGAAAAACGCGGTAATATCATCATCATGACCAGCAGCTGTGGCGAAATTTTTGCTAAGTTTGCGGATCGCTTTATGGCAGTGTTGTTTAATATCGGAGCAGAGGGTAGGCCACTGAGTATGAATAATAGATTGCTGAGCGGGACTGAGTATGATCTTATCGTGTGCACTCATTTTTCGTCGCTGATAATGCGCCGCCTGATCAGCGATGATCCGGTTCAGATCGATCAGAACGCGCCGGGTCTTGCGGGCCATGCTGGGAGCATTGTCGCTACCGCCCAGCGTCAAGCGAAAGGCTTTGCGGGCTTGATCGTAGCCCTGAGCGGTACGTGCAAAGGTGGTCAGCGGGACCATGCCAATCCCCTGGCGGGCCAGATTATTGGCCAGACCGTCTGGGGTGATACCATCGGGTAATTGTCCGATCTGCAAACGGGGATACATACTGCCTTGGGGCGGGATAATGTTCAAAGAGTAGGGATTGCGTTCCGCGGGCAAGGCCTTTCTGGCCGATAAAAGCGCCTGCAAACGTTCCTGAAAAATGATGTTGCGTAGCCGATAGAAGCGCTTGACTTTTTCAGGGGGATTGCGGTAAAAGAGTAGCCCTAGTAGCACAGCCAGCTGATTGGACAAAAGAGTCTGGTTGATTTGGGTAAATTTCCGTCTTAATTCAGGATGGAGTATTTCAATCACCGAGAGACGGGCACCAGCAAAACAATTGGTTTTGGATAGCGACTGCACAGTGATCAGATAATCCAGATCGGTTGTTTTTAAATATCCTTTACGCTGAAGTTCTACAGCGCTTTGTTTTAATGTTTTTAATCCGGGGGACTGCTCGCCAGGGGCGACATCCCGGTAAGAAAGATCGTCAATAACATAGATTCCGCGGGGTAGCAGGACAGATAATAAACGCTTGCAGCTTTCCTCTTGAAATATCTGACCGGTGGCATTATGGGGATTGTTCAGAATTAGTGCCCCGTGGGTCTGCCACGCATCATCCCGGCTCAATTTTTCATCGATAGTCTGCAGGATCTTATCCACATCCAGACAAAGATCATCTCGCAGTGGTACAAAAGTGATGCCGGGAAAACAATTATCATAGGTCCAACTCAGATCGGGAACAATCACATCCCGCAGACCACAATGAAAGCCTAACAGGCTCAGGGCCGTGCGCGCCGATCCACTGATAACCTGGCAACTGTGGGCGGTATATTCCGGATAATGATCCAGAAAAGCGTGCAGAAAACTGTCGATAAAAGCTTGCTGGGTTTGGGGCTGATCCAGAGAATTGAAAAATAGAGCGGTGATCTCCGGGGCGGTAAGTCCGGCAAACGGATCACTGCTTTGGCTGGCATAACGGGCTGCTTTTTGTACTTTTTGTGACAGATGGGTGGTATGGGATTGTAAAGCTGATATATGGGAATGATAGCGCTTTATTTTATTTTGCACGGAGCGGATGACGCGGGTGGTATTGTTTACTAAATGGTCAATCGCAGGACTGTATTTACTACGGATAGCGGATAAATTCGGCATAAGTTCATAATTTTCGTCCGGAGATGTAGTATCCTTAGCGGAGTTGTCAGCCGAAAGCGAATCGCTTTCCAGGAGATGGGTCAGCAGCGCCGCTTCCGCCGCGGAAGGAGTACCTTTCAGTTTAAAATGTACGTTTTCGATAACCTGCAGATAATCGGCATTGCCTACGATAAAGCCCAACGCAATGTTAGCCAGCTGCGGGGCAAATACAGTTGGTGTTAACAGACGCAGAACGCGATCGGACAAACCGGCCTCCCGGGCCAAAGAGAGCTGGTTAGGGGCATTGTTTGTTTCGATAAAAAAGAGAGGATAATGCACAGCATAACGCCGTAATACGCGCCGGGCCTTTTCCGAAAGGAGCTTATTCAGAATTAAAAAATTGGGGTGCGCCGTCTCCACTGTCACTTGTTCTTCAATGACCGCCAGCAAAGCGTTCTCATCGGCCGGTAAAGGGTTAAATTGCAGATTCTTGAAACGGTATAAATGGTCAGGAAGTTGCTGTCCGGCGATAAATATCCGGGCCGGCTTGTGAACCAGATACTCATTTAAACTGTGTAGCAGAACCCGTAAGGCTTCCGTCGCGCCCCCGCTGGTAAAGATGATTTCGCGTTTAACAGCCTGATCCCCCAGATGATAGCTGAGGGGTTCCTCCTGATTTTTGCATAACCAGTCGCGAATATGAAGCGCCAGCGGTGGGGGAGACTGCTGTTGAAAGCCACCGACGGGGAGATAGGCAATCGACTGACGGATAGCAGCGGCCAGCAGTTGCACCTGTGAGCTTTGCTCTTCAGGCCAGTGACTGGTTTTTATGCGGGCTGTTGATCTGTCGGATATGACAGTTTCGGGCAGCGATATTCCCAGGGAGAGCTGCTGGTATAGAGAAATTAGTCGTTCATCACTGACCGGATGGCCGATGTGAAAATTGACTCGTTCCGCCGGATCCACGGCGGCGGCCGCAGTGGTTTCGCTGATTTTGGAAACCTTCGCCGCTTTTACAGGGCGCAAGCGGAATAATTTATTTGGGTGAGACTTGAGGTTCATTTATTTCATTAATATGTTTGAACGGTAAACGGATTGCTGAATAGCTGCTGTAAAGCAATACAGACCCTTTTATTCTCCGGCAGAATCGGGAGGGGCTTGATCACTGGCTTTCAATTCCCGGATTAATTTTTGTAGAATTTTGGTGATGGGACCCTGACCGGCAAGATCTTCGGAAGACAGAGAGACAACTGTGCGGGCATTACGCAGGGCCTGACCGGCTTCTGCCAGGCGCGCCATTTGAGGTGTTAATAGCAGTAATTCCGGATTCTTTTTCAAAAGATTCATTTCAGCGGAATCCACCTCTAATTGCATTTTACGACGTTTCAGTTCTTCTGCCACCCGCTGTTCAGCCAGGCGATCTTCTTTTTCATTTTCACCCTGTTGCAGCTCCATTTTATGCAAGGCGAGCTCATGGTCGTATTGTGCTACTTTTTGATCCGCCTCATTTTTGGCATGGGTGGCCGCGATCCGGGCCTTCTGATTGATGGCTTCGGTTTCCTCCAGAATACGGGCAGCCTCCCGCTTGCGCAGCGCTTCGGAAATATTGGCGTCTGCCGGTTCGATGGATTGAACATTGATCGCCACAACCTCAAGCCCTAGGGAATTGATCATGGTTTTAACGTTTTGACGCAGATGGCCAGAAAGGGTTTCACCGGTTAACTCATCGATCTCATGTTTTTCGACAAATTCGCGCACCAGCGCATTCAACACCACCTCCAGCTCCTGAGAAGCAATATCAACCGCCTTTTTATCCCATCCGCCGGCGCGCACTAATTCGGGCAGATGACTCAGCGATGGAGCAACTGTGACCGAGAGCCGTAAATTTACTCCCAGCTTTCCTTTGGCTTCCGCATCGATCTCCAGAATAGAGGATTTCAACTTGGCCGGTACAGACAAACAGAAATGACGCGGATAAAAGCGTTTTTGATAGGGCTTCACCTTACCCTTGGATTCGTAAAGGATAATCCGGTCCGGTTTGCGAGACCGGAACTCCGCTAAGATAAGTATAATGATGACGGCAGCAACGCCAATAGAGACCCACATGGTAACCTCCCTCAACTCAAGTAATGATTTATATATTTAATTTTAATTTCCGTCACTGGATAAAAGCTCCTCGTTATTAAAGCCTAATTTCGGATATATTTTACAAGCATGCAATGGGTTTTATGAGAAAGATAAAATAACTTTTCGCCACCTGGCAGGATTCAGGCAATATTCTTAAAAAAATACTTGACAATGGGCTTGATTAAATCTATTTTGAAAGTGATGTTACAATAATATTAAACGCGTAATATATGTTTCATATGCCAAAAATCAATTCTCGCCTGCTTGAATTATTTTTGACCCTAACCGCCATTGATGGTATTTCCGGAGCGGAAAAAGAGGTTAACTGTTATATACAACAGTTTCTGCGCAAGCTGGACTTGCAGCCTTACGAAGATGACACGGCAACCAGGGTCGCTGGAAATTCCGGTAACCTGATCTGCCGGCTGGGATCGGGGGGTGATTTCGTATTACTTGCTCATATGGACACCGCTCGTCCTACCAAAGCGTTACAGGCCCGCGTGCAAGCAGAGCGTATCACTTCGGATCAGACCACTATTTTGGGGGCTGATAATCGCGCCGGGATTGCGGCCCTGTTGTATAATCTGGAAAAAGTGCATCGCGAAAAGCTACCGATCCGGGATTTCACCGTAGTTTTTACGGTTTGCGAAGAGCGCAATATTGAAGGATCCAAGCAATTAAAATTGGATAAGGCCATTAAACGGGGCTTTGTGCTGGATTCTTCGCTACGACCGGGTAAATTCATCTACTCTACTTACGGGGCCATGGGGATGGATATAAAGGTCATGGGCAAAGCGGCCCATTCCGGTCTGCACCCGGAAGAGGGGATCAGTGCTATTCAGACGGCGGCCAAAGCCATTGCACAGCTCAATTTGGGTAAGTTAGCTGAGCATACGACTGCCAATATCGGATTGATCAAAGGGGGAGATGCGATCAATGTGATTCCGCCGGAAACATCAATGACAGGGGAAGTGCGGGCTTTGGAAAAAGAGCAGGTTATTGGCACGGTAGACACGATCCGGCAGACCTTTGAGCAAGCCTGCCGGGAAATGGGTGCCCGCTTACGTTTTAGCACGGCATGGGATTTTGAGCCCTACAAAGTGGCCCGTGAGTCAGAAACTTATCAGCAGGTCATCAGGGTTTTGCGGCAGGTAGGGCTAGCTCCTCAGCCGGTTGTCTCACCGGGGGGTAGTGATGCCAATTCTCTGAATGTTAAGGGGATTCCCACCGTCAATTTGGGTATCGGCGCCCAAAACCCCCATTCCAACGAAGAGTTTATACTACTGGAGGATTTACAAAAAAACGCGGATATTGTCGATAACTTAATCAGAAAGGCCTGAATATGCGCTGGCGTATTAATGTCATTTTAATCGCATTACTGATTTTTTTAGGGGCTTGCAGTCGGAAGCCCCGGATCAAGGGACATTTGTTTATTATCGGCGGCGGCAATCGCCCGCCGTATATGATGGAAAAAATTATTGAACTTGCTGGCGGACCCCAGGCAAAGCTGATGATCATTCCCAATGCCAGTGGGTCCCCGCGGGAAGTCGCTGAATACCAGCGGGATCAATTCAAGGAATATGGGGCGCAGCAGGTGGACTATATGCTTTTTGACCGGGACAATGCCGATGCGGATTCTAATCTGGCCAAGTTAAGCGGAGTTACCGGTATCTTTTTCTCCGGGGGTGATCAACGGCGTTTAGCCCGGGATTTAAATGGCACCCAACTGCTTCAGGAAATCCGGCGTATTTATCGCAAAGGTGGCGTCATTTCCGGTACCAGCGCCGGCGCGGCCGTGATGGGCGAACTGATGATCACCGGAGACGAATTGATCAATCCTGAAGAGCGTGAATTTAATATTATTAAAAAGGATAACATCAAAGCCACTCCGGGATTTGGGTTTATCGAGTGGGGGATTATCGACCAACATTTTATCCAGCGGAAACGCAACAACCGTCTCGTATCGTTAGTATTGGAAAATCCCATTTTGCTGGGGGTTGGCATCGATGAAGCCACCGCCATTTTAGTCAATCCCGATCAAACTTTTCAGGTGATCGGTGAGAGCCTGGTTATTGTTTATGATGCCACTGAAGCCGGGCAAATCGGTACTGATAAAAACGGTCATCTGGGGGGTAGCGATCTGGAGATGCATATTTTGCGCAATGAGCAAAGTTATGATATTGCCAAACGAGAAGTATTAAATGAATCTTAGTCGTTTTAAGTCACCGGACACCTATGTTATTATTTTTTTTGTGGTGCTCTTTGCTGCTCTGCTTACCTATTTGATTCCTCTGGGTAAATTTAAGACGAAACAGGTCACTTATGAGTATAAAGGTCAGATGCGCACCAAAACGGTATTAAATCCGGAAACCTTTTCCCTGGTTAAAAACGAACAGGATAAGCCCAAGATCGAAGGCGCTCCTCTGTTTGAGAGTAAAGAACGCACCGGGGTCTTGAACTATGTTTTTGAAGGGATCGCCTCGGGTGACAAGTGGAGCGCAGCCGTAGGCGTGGTGGCCTTTATTCTGGTGATCGGTGGCGCCTTTGGCATTGTGATGAAGACGGGTGCCGTGGAAGCCGGTATTCTGGCGATGATCGAGCGCACGCAGGGGCGCGAAATTCTGATAATCCCGGTCATGTTTTTTCTGTTTTCCCTGGGGGGTGCTGTTTTTGGGATGGGTGAAGAAGCCATTGCCTTTGCCATGATTTTGGTCCCGCTGGTGGTGGCCATGGGCTATGATGGTATCACCGGCGTGATGATCACTTTTGTGGCCACCCAGATCGGTTTTGCCACCTCCTGGATGAATCCCTTTGGGGTGGCGATCGCCCAGGGAATTGCCGGCGTACCGGTCATGTCGGGCGCACTTTTCAGGATTCTGATGTGGCTGTTGTTCACGCTGATCGGAACCGTCTATACCCTCAGATATGCGCGCTATATCAAGAAGAACCCAACCCGGTCGCTGTCCTACCGTTCTGACGGATATTTTCGGCGGGATATAGCGGAAAAAACCCGGCTTGACAGCCGTTTTGAATTGGGCGATAAACTGGTCATCCTGGCGATTTTGGCCACTATTATCTGGATTATCGATGGCGTAATTTCCAAGGCCTATTACATCCCCGAGATTGCTTCCCAGTTTTTTGTGATGGGATTGGTGGCTGGTATCATCGGGGTCATATTTAAATTAAATGATATGGGCATCAATGATATTGCCATTGGATTCCGGGAAGGGGCGCGTGATCTTTTAGGGGCTGCCCTGGTCGTGGGTATGGCCAAAGGAATCATTCTGGTTCTGGGGGGCGACGATCCCGGCTCTCCTTCGGTTCTTAATACTATTTTGTATCAAGTTGGTTCGGCGGTTGGGGAGTTACCCACAGCCCTTTCTGCCTGGTTTATGTATTTTTTTCAGTCAATATTCAATTTCTTTGTGGTTTCCGGTTCCGGTCAGGCGGCGCTGACCATGCCTTTAATGGCACCGCTGGCCGATATTGTAGCTGTCAAACGGCAGGTGGCGGTGCTTGCCTTTCAGTTGGGAGACGGCTTCACCAATTTAATCGTACCTACTTCGGCTGCCTTGATGGGTACTCTGGGAGTCGCCCATATTGACTGGACGCGTTGGGCCAAGTTTCAGCTCAAGTTACAGGGAATTCTCTTTGTGCTGGGATCCCTGTTGGTGATCGCAGCGGTACTCATGGGATTTAGTTAAAGTATTAACATAGATGGGACGCAGTCCATGGATCATCTAAAATTAAAAAACCGTATTTATGACCACTACAAGGGCTTATCAAAAAATTTGCAGTTGGTGGCCGATTATTTTATTGAGAATATAGACAAGATACCCTTTTTGAGTGTACAGGATGTGGCTGATGCCACAGGTGCCAGTGTGGCCTCTGTGGTACGCTTTGCCCAGCGGGTTGGTTTTTCAGGGTTTAGTGAAATCCGCCAGGCGGTGACCCAGAACCTTCAGGATAATCTGAAGGACAAGGACCGCTTTGCCCTGATCGAGAGCAGTGAGTTGCAAGATGATGTTTTGACCAGTGTCGCCAATCAGGATATCCAAAATATCAATGAAACGTTTAAGGTCATTGAGCACCGCAATTTTGAGAAAACCGTGGATTTTATTTTTGAATCTGATCATGTTTATACCGCTGGCTTGGGAATTTCTTATTACTTAAGCCGTATCCTGGCTTACCAGCTGAACCAGGTGGGTGTCAGAGCCAATGCCTTTCTGCATGACAGCTCGCCCTTTCTGGAACAGGCCCTGTTGCTCGATCACAGGGATCTGATGATTCTTTTTTCCTTCCCGCCTTATTCCAAAGAGACCATTGAACTGGCTGAATATATCCAGCAGACCAAAATTAAAGCGGTGGTTGTCACAGACAAACCGGCCGCACCCGCCACTTTTTATGCTAAACTGAATTTGATTGTCAAAAGTAAAAATATGTTATATACCAATTCTTTTGCAGCGATTACCGTATTAATCAATGCAATCGCCACTGAATGCGCCCGGCGGGATAAATCCCGGGCCAGACAGATGATCGAAAAGAGCAGTCAAATTCAGGCGGATTTTGTTATATCTGGTTCAGTGAAACAGAATCAGGACGAATAAATCCATGATTTTATGGTTTTAGCCTAATTAGGAGGAATTAAAATGACCCGGAAAATGATAATAAGCCTTTTATTATTATGCCTGGCTGTTTCCCTGGGTTTTGCAGCCAATTATGGTAAAATCACGGGAAAAGTCACCAATGCCGCCAACGGAGAGCCGATCGTGGGCGCTAATATTACCCTTGCCGACACCTATCTGGGGGCCGCTACCAATCAGAAAGGTCAGTATGTTATCCTGCAGGTGCCACCGGGCCGTTATACCGTTAAAGCCACCATGATCGGCTATACGCCGGTGCAGATCAGGGATGTTGAGGTCTATGCAGGCCGGATTGCTTATGCTGATTTTGAAATGGAATCTGAGGTCCTGGACATGGCTGAGGTTATCGTTGAAGCTGAGCGACCGGTGATCGAGCGCGATCTGACCGCAACAACCCGGAATGTCAGTACTGAAGATATTGAAGCCATGCCCACGACGACAGTCAATGATGTCATTCAGACCCAGCCCGGGGTGATCCGTTCCGGAGGATTGCATTTCCGGGGTGGTCGCTCGGGTGAAGTCACCTATATGGTCGATGGTGTTCCGTTGGTGAATCCGCTTTTTTCAGATATCAATTCCTCGCAGATGATCAATAAGAGTGTGATCTCTGATCTGCAGGTTATTAGCGGTACCTATAGCGCGGAATATGGCAATGCCATGAGTGGTGTGATTAATATTACAACACAAGAAGGTGGCGACCGTTTGAGAGCCCGCCTGGATATGAAATCCTCCCGCCTCGGATTGGAAGGTTCGAGTGTGGATTATAACCGCAACATATTGCGGGCAAACTTAAGTGGTCCTTTGCTAAGGAATCGCACCCGCTTTTTCCTGTCGGGTAATTATGATGCCCGCGATAATTACCTGCCCTGGGGCTACCGTAAAGAGGGCAACATTTTTGCCAAACTCACGGACCGGCATATCGATAATATCAAGCTCTCCATGGTCCTCAATTTATCCCGGGGTGTGCATAAGAATTATTCCCATTCCTATAAATATATTCCGAAGCAGGCCTGGTATGAGCCGCGGGATCGATCCAATATGTACCGCCTGAGCCTATCCCACACCTTGGCCGCAAATCTTTTTTATACCATGATTCTTTACCATACCTATTATCATTATGATTCGGGGGATTATGATTATCATGATTTGACACCCGCCTATTCATTGGATGAGAACAATGAATTTTATACCTTTAATTATGTCGGCTCTTATTCCCGGGATGATCAACATACAACGGGTATCAAAGGGGACCTGGTCTGGCAAATTAATGATAACAATGAAGTCAAGGCCGGTTTTTTGGGGAAATATCATGTGATCGATCGCTTTTATATTTCCAGTCCCTATTATGATGATCACATTTTAGATGACTATGTCAAGCGTCCCCGGGAAGCGGCTCTGTATGTCCAGGATAAGATCAATTTTTCCACCATCATTTTAAGTGCCGGACTACGGTATGACCTGATGGATCCCAATGCTAAATACTGGCAAAATCCCTATGATGTCGATGACGTCAGCGATTCCCTGGCTGAACAGCGCTTAAAAAGCGCTGAGATCCATTCACAGATCAGTCCCCGGCTAGGTATTTCCTACCCGGTAACCGATAAAACTGTCTTTCATTTTGGTTACGGACATTATTTTCAGCGGCCGGAATATCAGTTCATCTATAAGGGATTGATCACCTATGATAAAGATACTGCACAGGTGCAGCCGCCTGCTCATGGCAAACCAAAGCTCTATGATGTGGATAACGACGGGGATATTGACTATAAAGATAACATGATTATGAATTTACTGGGCGGTAATGGTCGCTTTGGCGATCCCAATTTGCAGCCCAAGAAAACTATCTCTTATGAATTTGGTGTCAGTCAACAGCTGTTTGAAGACTATGTGCTGGACGTGACGGTCTATAGTAAGCAGATCACCGATTTGCTGGGCGCACGCACCTATTTTGCTGGCGATCAGCCGGAATATTGGGAAACCTTCAGTTTACATGTCAATGATGATTTTGCCTATAACAATGGTTTTGAGATTCAGTTCCGGAAAAGAAGAGGTCAATATGCGACCGGTGAGCTGAATTATACTTACGCTGTGGCTGAGGGCAGTAGTTCCGGACCTTTGGAAAGAGTTGGCTCAGAGTTGGAGAACCGGCAAACCCTGAAATTTTTCCCCTTGGATTTTGATCAACGCCATACGCTCAATGGCCGTTTGACGCTTCGGTATCAGGATTTAAAGGCAACTCTGCTGGGACAATGGGGCAGTGGCTTACCTTATACCAAGGAGATGCGGGCGGCAACCGATCCCTATGAAATAAACAATGGCCGCATGCCTCCCACCTGGACCCTGGATTTAAAAGTGGATTATGCCTTTAATTTCGGCAGGGTGCAGTTGATCCCCTACCTTGAAATTTATAATCTGACTGATCGTAGAAATGTGGTCTGGGTCTATGCGCGCACCGGGAAACCCGGTGATTCGAATAGCGGGAAAACCAAGGAATGGGACCGCAATCCGGAAAACTGGGGTCGCCCCCGGATCATTTATCTTGGTCTCAATGTCACACTCTAAATAAACCTGAATTTGATTTATCAAATAACGGAGGATTAATTTGATGCGCAATAAAAAAACAATCATAACGGTTGGTTTGCTTATCACTCTTATTTTTGTACCGCTCGCTCTGATGGGTGGTATCCGGGACAGGGGCGATGGAACTCACAATGTGGGCCAGCTGGGATTTTTCGCCACCAATATCGGTCAGTTTTATCCCTGGGGTGGTTCTTTTGAGCAAACCCTGGAATATCCGATCAATTCCGGGCATATCGCCATGTACCGTCAGTGTATCATGATCGGGAATAAGTTTCCTAACGGGGATATGAATGTGGTCAGTGCAGCCAGTGGCCGTTATGAGGAATGGGAGCCGGTGCACGGATACCATGCCGGCAATTTCAAGATCGCCATGAGTGACAAACCGGAAACCTGGCCGCGTGATGCAGAGTATAATCCCTTCTGGCCGGTCAGGGATCAGGACAATAATCCGGTGGTTCTCAGCCAGCAGGATAGTTACTGTGTCTATACTGATTCGGCCAGCTGGCGGTATGCCCAGAACGGTGAAACCGATATGCTGCTCGATCTGTGGGTCCAACAGACCATCTACAGCTGGGGCGTTCCGGATGCCAATCGCTTTGTGATTATCAAATTTGAGGTTGAAAACCATGGTGACCGGGATCTCTATGATGTCTATTTTAATTTTTATTCTGATCTGGATGTCGGAGGTATCAGTTCCGGCGAGGAATGGGCGGATGACTGTATCGGTTTTGATAAAAGCCGGGAGTTAGTCTATTTTTATGATGCCGATAACTACAGTGATGAATGGCAGGAGCCCGACCCGTTTATGCCCGGAGTTACCTTTTTGAAAACCCCGGAGACCGTTAATGGAGAGGGTATTACCGATTGGCACTGGATTGATGTCACTATTGACGAAGTGGCGGTCAACAGTACTCATTGGGACTCATTACATTATGCCCTGATGGCTTCGGACACCACGTGGTTTCATGAAAATGATACGGTCAGTCATTATTTTCACCTGGGGGCGGAACCGTTAAACGGGGTTCATTATGATGATCCGCAAACCACCCGGATTATGCAGGGTGATACTCTGGTGGGAGGTCCGATGGTGGCCTATATTGTCAACGGACCTGTTGATCTGGCTGCTGGAAATACTGTAGAGTACTGGGTGGGTCTAGGTGTCGGAGAAAATTATGACGATCTGATAGATGTGATCGATGGTTTGCGCGGTTATTACGCCAATTATGAAGAAACCGGCAGCTTTAAGATACCTGTATTACCGTTACCCCAGTTGTCAGCCCGGGCAGGGAATCAACAGGTTAATCTGGCCTGGAGTGATTCCCTGGATATCTATTATCAGAATGAATTCTTACCCCAGCCGGTCAATGATCTGGTCGGATATATCATTTACCGCACTACAGACCCTTTTTTGCAGGAGTGGACTGCAATTGATACGATAGCCATGCAATATAAAGACAAAGCCGATTCTACGATTAATCATGATGCCTATGGCTATATTGACAGTTTAAATGTGCATAACGGCTTTACCCACTACTACAACCTGTGTGTCTACCGCCATAATGAATTCGGTGTTTTGGAAGAATCCATAAAATTGGCCGATGTAAATAACGTTAACAGTCAGTCCAACGCAGCAGAAGTCAACCCGATCAGTCAACCGGCCGACAGCAAAGCCGATCTGGATCAAATCCGGGTGGTGCCCAATCCCTATATTATTTCGGCCCCCTGGGACCGGAAGCGGTTGGGCGGTACGGTTTACGGAGAGCCCATCCGGAATATTGCTTTTACCAATCTGCCGACCCCTTGCACCATCAAGATATTTACTTTGGATGGTGATCTGCTGAAAACTTTGGAACACACCAATAATACGGGCCGGAAAGAATGGAATCTATTGACCAAAGAGCGGCGTCCGATTGTATCCGGGATCTATTTCTATCATGTCGACTCCCCTTTGGGTGAAACGGTCGGACGTTTCGCTGTAATCAGATAAATACATGAGGTGTTTATGAAACGCACAATTATTTTGATGTCCTTTATAATACTTGCCAGCCTTAATACCTTTGTTATTGCAGCTGGAAATTTGGGTCAGTCGGGTGCTAATTTTCTCCAGATCGGCGTGGAACCCCGTGGTGCTGCTTTGGGCGGGGGTATTACCGCGCTGGCTACCGGGGCCGATGCCTTGTATTGGAATCCGGCCGGGGCAGTGCAGACCAACCGGATTGCTCTCAGTGTAGCTCATACAGACTGGTTTGTAGATACCCGTTTGACCTATGGTGGCGCTGTGTTTAAAGTGGGTGAAAATAATGCCCTGGGGATTTCACTGACCTCTTTTTATATGGATGAGATGGAAGTGACCACTGTGTATGAACCCAATGGTACCGGAGAATACTGGAATGCCGGAGATCTGTCCGCGGGACTCTCTTATGCCCGCCGAATGACCGATCAGTTTACTTTTGGCATTACCGGAAAGTACATCAACGAATATATCTGGCATGAGAATGCTTCCCAGCTGGGTTTGGATGTGGGATCCATCTACCGGGCTGATTTCATGAACCTTCGCCTGGGCATGGTTGTCCGTAATTTTGGTGGCACCCTGAAACACAGCGGCGATGATATCGGGGAGCGCATTGCAGAAGAAGAGGCACGGGATGAGAAAAACAATCCCCGCCTTGAACGCCTGACGCCGGAATTTCGTTTGCCCCAGGTATTCCAAATGGGGGTTGCATTAGATGTTTTTAGTAACGACATAAATACCGTAACCTTGATTTCTGATGTGAATGTTCCCAGCGATAATCAGACCCGCTTAATTTTTGCCTCAGAATATTCCTTTCAGGATATGGCAGCGTTACGAGTGTCCTATTGCATGAATTATGATGTAGCCGCTTTTGCCTTTGGCGGTGGTATCCAGCTGGCTGGAATTAAGTTTGACTATTCATTTTCTAATCAAAATTATTTTAAAGGCGTGCACCGTTTTGGTGTGAAATTTTCATTATGAGAGAAAGTAAAAAGAGGAGGGATTGTGATGAAAAAATTGTTATTCATAAGCATGATTTTAGCATTGATTGTTGGCCTGGCCGGGGCTCAAACTGTGACTGTATTTGATTCGGAAACAGTTCATATGTATCCAACAAATCTTAATTTTGATGCGTCTGGTAATCTGTGGATCGGCAGCGATGCCGGCTTTGACACCGTGGCGGCCCGGGTTTCCGGTGATTTAAGCACCTGGACTTACTATGACACGACAGAGTTGCGGATTGCCGAATTGGGTGACGATGAGGTCTATGAGATCGGTGTGGCGGATAACGGCACCGCCTGTTTTCTGACTCATTATGGGATTTCCTATATGGACAGTGAGGGCAATGTTTCCCTGGTATCCGGCAGTGAAGGCACCTATACGAAGGGATTTGTGGTAGATGGCAATATTCTGTACTGGACCTATGACGGCACTCCATTGGCAGTGCTCTATGAATATGATCTGGATTCTGAGAGTCAGGTCGGTGAGTTGTATGATACGGATGCGGGTATGACCAGCGGCCCGACCCATTTAACGGTTTATGAAGGTGCGCGGGATGCTGCGGGTCAGTTATGGTTGTGCACCCACTGGGGTGTGATATATGAAGATACCGGTGGCAACTGGACTACTTTGCTGGATGGGTTGTATCCGGATAACCTGGTTGCGGATCCGGATGGAAACATCTGGGTTTCCTACGGGGCTTATCCTTACAATGACACGCTAGTGCAGTACAACAGCAGTGGTGAAGTGCTGGCCAAATACAGTTCAGCCGACATTACGGAACTGGGCTGGTTGAATGGTATTGTGGATCTGGAGACCGATTGTAATGGGGATGTCTGGATGGTCACGGATAGTGTGGGCGTCATCCATTTTGACGGATCGGATTATACCCTGTATAATGAATTGGGTTCAGTTGATCTGAGAAAAAACGTTGAAGACTTGGAAATTAAGGATGGTGATGTCTGGTTGGCGTTGTACAGTGAAGGAACAGTGGCTAAAGTAAGTGGGCTGATCACCGCAGCCGGCGTTGAACATGAAACCCCGGTGTCCCAACCCAAAGGGTTTGCACTTTATCAAAACTATCCTAATCCTTTTAATCCCATGACCTCGATACCTTTTGTGCTGCAGAAAAAGGCTCAGGTTGAACTGGCGATCTATGATCTGCAAGGCAATTTGGTCCGGCTACTGGCTAAAGAGTATCTGCCAGCGGGTCGCTATAGCCGCACCTGGGATGGTCGCAACCAGCAGGGGCAGCGGGTCTCTTCCGGTATTTATATCTATCGTCTGAAAGCCAATCGTCAAACGCTATTCCACAAAATGACCTATATCCGCTAATTGGAATACAAATGAAGTCATGGGCTGCTCTCTAAAAGGGAGTAGCCTGTGACTTTTTCAGGGGGGTTAAAAAGCGCTAATATATTCCCCTTAATTTAGCTAAATTAATCCCCCGGGAAGTGAGTGATAACCAAGTAACGGATAATCATTTAACCTATGTCTGAGACGGAAAAAACCCACCAAAAGCCTTCCTTGTTCCTGAGTATTGTCCCGCTGATTACCATGGCCCTGTTTTTAGGAGTGGGGTACGGGATGTTTCAATTAAGAGCGGAGGTGCTTTTAATCGGTTCAGCCACTGTGGCGGGAATAATTGCCCTGCGTCTGGGATATAGTTGGCAAGAGATGGAAGCCGGGATCGTGGATTCGGTCAGCCGGGCCATGCCGGCCATGTTGATCGTGATCTGTGTGGGCCTGCTGATCGGTTCCTGGATTGCCGCAGGCACCATTCCCATGTTGATCTTTTACGGACTAAAGATCATCACCCCGGCCTATTTTTTAGCCACGGCCTGTATTGTGTGTAGTTTTGTGTCGGTTTTCACCGGTACTTCCTGGGGCACGGTCGGAACCATTGGCATTGCCTTTATGGGGATTGCCCAGGGACTGGGTATTCCTCCGGGACCGGCTGCCGGCGCTATTATTACCGGGGCCTATTTCGGGGATAAACTCTCGCCCTTTTCCGATACCACCAATCTGGCACCCATTGCCGCCAAGAGCAATCTTTTTGATCATATCCGCCATATGCTTTGGACGACCCTGCCAGCCTGGATTCTGGGTTTGATTATTTACTTTTTTATCGGCTTGAAATTCAGGGGTGGCACCGTCGGTCAAGAAAACATTATGCCCCTACTAAATGCCATTCAGGGCAATTTCCGGTTTAATATTCTTTTATTGCTGCCACCCGTGATCATCTTATTTTTTGCCGTCAAAAAGCTACCCACTATTCCGGGGATGATCATGGCTTCTTTTATGGCAGCCTTGCTAGCCATCCTGTTTCAGGAGATCTCTTTTACGAAAGTGTTGCAGGCCATGACGACCGGTTATGTGAGCAATACCGGAATGCAGGAGCTGGATACTTTACTCACCCGCGGCGGTATGATGAGCATGATGGGCGTCACCCTAATTGCTTTTTGTGCTTTTTCCTTTGCCGGGATCATGCAAAAAGCCGGTATGCTGCAGGTGATCCTGGATCATCTCCTGCGCCTGATCAAGAGCACCGGCACATTGGTTATGAGCACTTCTTTGAGTTGTATCACCATGGCGTTTATTACCGGGAGCTCCTTTTTGTCAATTATTGTACCGGGAGAGCTTTTTGCCCCGGCTTATAAAGAACGACAGCTGGCGGCGAAAAATCTGTCCCGGACCACCGAGGATTCCGGCACCGTGATCGTGCCCATTGTACCCTGGAGTATGGCGGGTGTATATATGGCAGGGACTCTTGGAGTGGCGACCACGGTCTATTTTAAATGGACGTTCATGTTTTATTTCGGGATTTTATTTGCCTGGTTATATGGTTTCACCGGTATCGGCATCGCGCCGAAGATCCGGGACGATGAAACCATTCCGGGCAGCTGATATCAATTGATTTTATGAACCTTTAAATAGAGAGAAAACAATGTCGCGTAGGCTATATCTTTTTTGTACTCTTTGTCTGGTAATTTTATGGGCCTGCTCCTGTGGTAATGTGTCGCAGATACCTGAATTCCCAGCCCGGCATTTTGAAATTGAGCAGCCGGTGGATTATGCGCAGATGGTTGAAATTTTGCAGGCCGCGGCCACAAAACCCTTTATTGAATTGAAAACAGTGGGGTCCAGCGTCCAGGGCAGAGAGCTGTTTGCAATTCATCTTACGCATCAAGAAGAGGATGACCCCTGGAAAGTATTTCTCTTTGCTCAGCAGCATGGCGATGAACCCGCCGGTAAGGATGCCCTCCTATATCTGATTCAGTATATCGCAGCAGATCCGGCTTTATTACCGGATGATGTTGACCTCTGGATCATGCCCATGGTTAACCCGGATGGCGCGGAAGCCAATCAGCGCCGGAACGGCAATCAGGCTGACTTGAACCGGGATCATATCCTGCTGGCACAGCCGGAAACCCGGGCACTCCATAAACTCTATCGCCGGATCATGCCTCATGTAGCTGTCGATTGCCATGAGTTCGGCCGCGATAGCCAGGGCTATCTGGACCGCGGCTGGCGGGAATGGCCGCTGATCATGATGGATTGCGCCAACAACCCGCTTTTTGATCGCGATCTGTATTATGGTGGTGTGCGCTGGTGCGAAGGTATTAGGGGATATATGCAGCAACGGGGTCATAATTATACCCGATATCATGTGGGCGGCGTACCGCCCCGGGAAGAGCAGCGCTACAGTACGCCGGAAGTGGATGACGCCCGTAATGGACTGGGAGCTTATGGCGGACTCTCCTTTATTATCGAGTCCGGGATCAAACACAAAAGTGAAGATCCTCAGGCGGATTTAGGGGAGCGCGTCGATGCCTGTCTGGATATATTTAAGCAGTTTTTATATCGTCGGGACTGGCGTGCAAAAGATCGGGCCGTGATCCGTCAGGCGCGGCAAGCCAAACTACCTGACTTTATTCCCACCAATTATTTCTGGGGAAATAAAGAACCACATATCACCCGGGTAAAAGTCATCGATATGGTCACTGACCAGACCATAGAAGTTGCCACTCCTAATTTTATGCATGACATGATTGTAAAAAAGAGTGTTCCCGCGCCGCAGGGTTATCTGATTGAAGCGCCGGCAGCCACTATTTTTCAGGATCTGTTGGACCGACATGGAATTCAATATGAACTTCTTTCTTCTGAAAGGAATTTTAAAACGGTCGAAAGCTGCCGCTTAGAAAGAATTGAGGAAGAATTTGATCCTCTGTATGCCCGCTATGGCGGCCGTCAGATTGCAAACCGGAAAGCGGTGCGCTCACAAGATTTTGCAAAAGGCACCTTATTCGTCCCTCTGAATCAGAAAAATTATGCCCGTAAGGCCGTCCTGATTCTTGAGCCCATCAAATTATATGGGCTGTATCAATATGAGCAATTTCATAACCATGTACATGCCGACAGTACCCTGCCGGTTTATCGGGTGTTGAAGAAATAGCAACCGGAGTAAGATGAAAATCGTTCGACTGGTAAAAATAAATATCTGTATCATGCTGCTTAATGCTTTTCTAGGGGCCCAGGGATCCCTGCTACTGGTCGGGGGTGGTGGCGAGGACTATAATTCCTGGTCGGATGAACCTTATCAGTGGTTTGTCCAGCAGGCGGATTCCGGTAAAATTATTAACATTGATTTTGACGCAGCTAGCGATTGGTATCCTTCCTATTTTATCTCTTTTGGTGCGCAAAGCAGTTCCCACGCCCTGCAGATCGCCAGTCAAAGCATGGCCAATGACTCGGCGACTTATCAGGAGTTGATCTCGGCCCAGGGCATCTTTATGGAGGGGGGTAATCAATGGGAATATGTCAGCACCTGGAAAGGGACGCTGGTTGAGGATGCCATTCATTATGTTTTCCAGCAGGGGGGCGTGATCGGGGGTACCAGTGCCGGCCTGGCTGTGCTGGGTGCGGTCTGCTTTGATGCCCGTAACGGATCCGCTTACCCGGAAGAAACCGCCTACAATGCTTGGGATGGTAATATCAGTCTGACTGAGGATTTTCTGGAGATACTCCCGGGTATCTTGACCGACTCCCATTTTCATCCCCGCGGTCGGCTGGGCCGCCTGGTGCCCATGCTGGCGCAGCGGATTGTCTTTCACGATCAGGATCTGCTGGGAATTGGCGTCGATGATAAAACCGCCCTGTGTGTGGCCCCGGATCTGACTGCCAAAGCCTACGGTAAAGGGTCAGTGACGATTTTGTACCAGACTGACCTATCTGAAGTGGTCAGTGAGAATGGCAACCCTGTTAAGTTCACTGATATTGGATTCGAGCAGTTAGTGCACGGTATGCAATATGATTTGGCGCAGCGCACCCCCCTTGAACCCGATAGTTTGCTTGAACTGGTGACGGATTTACCCCCCACGCCGGAATATACCGAAGTAACAATCAACGGAGCTGACCCCAACAGCGCGGATTTGGGGGAGGTGAAGATCACTAAATTAACAACGGATGAACTTAATGCTTGGTATGGTAGATTGGGACAGACGGCTGGGGATACTACCGTACCCCGGGCCATTATAATTCCCCGCTTGTGGTCAGACTATGATTTTTTTGAAAACAGACTGATCGGCGGCATCTGGGGTGTCGCCACCCATCCCGGCTTTGTGGCCATCTATCTGGATGACAATACCAGTTGTCATATTTCAAGCGACGGGATTTTAACCGCGCATACCTTTACCTATATTCTGGACAGCCATTCCATGCAATATGTTGGCTTTCCCCAGCAGCTTGTCCCGTCGGCACCATTAAAAGAGTCCAACCATCCCGGTATGTTCGGCGCCCGGCTCCATTTTCTCAGGGATGGCGATCAGTATGACCTCAAGCATCATCGCATATACACGGGTTTAGAGCCGGAGCAGGGTGGTTTACCCGCTGACTTTCGGCTCTACCAGAATCACCCCAATCCCTTCAACCCCCGCACCACAATCGCCTTTGACTTGGGCAAGGCCGGCGATATCCAGCTGGCAGTTTATGATCTTAAGGGCCGCCTAATTAACCGACTGGTGAATGGCAACTATCAACCTGGTTGTCACCGGGTTGAATGGCAGGGTAATGATCAGCATGGGAACCCGGTATCTTCGGGCTGTTATTTCTACTGCCTAAAGCAGGATCAGCACATGATTACCCGCAAGATGCTTTTCTTACAATAAAATTTATAGTTTTAATAATTAATCTATTCTACTGATTGTCGAAGCACCACTTGATGTGATGTGTTTGATTTGGGCTGCTCCGTGGTAGTGGATGCGGGAGGAACCTGACATACGGATGTCCAGGTCCCCGTTTACAAATAAGTCGGCCTGAGAAGCGCCGCTTAGACCAATTTCCGCGCCCTGGATTTGAAAATCCGCCAGCTTAATATGACTGGCGCTGCTGGCATCTAAATCGAGTATTTCGCCTTGACCGGCTAACTCAATTATACTGGAACCGGAAAGGTTCATATCCACATCGCTGCAACGGATCTCTCCCGCTAACTGACTGGCTCCGGAAAGCTGTAAATCGAAGGGCTCATCCGAATCAAAACCCTTGATTTTGGCTTGAGTAGCGCCACTTAAACCCAAGCCTCTTAATTGGGGTAATGTAATCCTGGCGGTGAGGGTGATGTTACCCGCGTAACTGCCGGGATCCAAATAGATTTTAAGTTTTGAACCGCGCTGTTCGATATTAAGATGGGGCCGGACACTTTCATCAACTTCCAGTTCGACTTTGTAGC
>CAZXFH010000026.1:0-46628 GCA_964640055.1 uncultured bacterium
GGTTACACCTATCTGACCAATAATTCCGCCTATAGTGTCAAGGATTATGTGCAAAAGTTACAGGAGCTGGGATTACCCGGTAAAGCGGCTCAAATTTATACCTCCGGGCTGGCCACCTTAGATTACCTGCGGGATAAGCGTCCGGATATAAAAAAACTATTTGTGGTCGGTACCCAAGGATTAAAGCAGGAATTCCGGGCGGCTGAATATGAAGTGATCGCGGATGGCTCACCGGCGGAACCGGATGCGGTTATTGTAGGATTTGATACCACCCTGACCTTCGACAGATTAGGTAAAGCCGGCTACTGGCTCATGCAAAACAAACCCTTTATTGCCACCCATCCCGATCGGATTTGCATCACTGACCAGCCTACCTTATTGGTAGATTGCGGTTCAGTTTGCGCCGCCCTGGAAATGGCAACCGGCAGGGCTCCGGATGCGGTCCTTGGCAAACCGGATCCCGCTATGGTAACGGGTGTTCTTCAGCGGCAAGAGTTGCAAGAACCAGAGGTTGCTGTGGTCGGGGACCGCTTATATACGGATATAGCCATGGCTCACCAGGCCGGTGTCATGGGTATTCTGGTCCTGTCCGGAGAGGCGGGACGAACGGATCTGCAAAAAAGTAACCATACACCGGATATGGTAATTGAGAATATCAAGCAGCTGGGAACTTTATTAAGGCGCAGCCGCTCCAAGCCGAAAAGCTCATAAATAAATTCGATTAAAATATTTTGGATTGATAAGGCGATTTAAGATCTGCGGCAAGCGCTGGGATAGCGTTAAGAAAAACTGAACAAATCACCTTATAGCACGTATAACAAACGCATAAAAAAACAATAATTTGAGGTGATATTTTGAGTGATAATATTCTACGGATCTATTTAACGACAAGTATTGGAGGGGTGCGCTATCTGGGGTATTTAATCCTGAATTATACAACCCAACGCTATCAATTGTATTATTCCGAAGGCCATTTAATTAAGGAGTTTACGGCCAAAAATATTAGTTTTGCAATTTGCAAAGCCCGGGAATATTTACACAGGCATGTCAAAGCAGGTTTAGCGCCCAATAGTATTTAACCCCCACAGCCTTATTCCTATTTTTTTCAGTCTGATTTTTTTATTTTTACATAGATCAGCATGGAATTCTATTCCACCTGATTTATACTTGGAGACAGACGGAGAAATATGACGCTTAAGCAAAAAGTCAGTCAAATTCTACCCGAAATTCGTGCATTACGTCACTATTTGCACGCGCATCCTGAGTTGGCGGTGCAAGAATTTCACACTGCGCGTTATCTCCGTAATCAATTAAAGGCACTCAAATTTGAGATTTTTCCGCCTTATCTGGCAACTGATGTAGTGGCTTTGCTGCGAGGGCAACAACCTGGTAAACAGGTGGTCTTACGGGCCGAATTGGATGCCCTGCCTTTGCTGGAAAAGAACCAATTTGCCTATCGCTCGACAGTTAATGGTTGTATGCATGCCTGCGGACATGACGGACATATGGCCATTTTGATTGGCACAGCCCACATTCTGGCTGAATTGCGCAGTGAATTCAAGGGGTCGGTGAAATTTATCTTTCAGCCGGGTGAGGAGGTTGTTGGCGCCGGCCGGCAATTACTTGTCCGGGGGGTCTTGGATGATTCGGATCCGGACGCAGTGTTGGCTCTGCACGCCTGGCCGGGATTACCTACCGGGATGATCTCCACGAAGGCCGGGCCCCTGATGGCAGCGGCTGATTTCTTTAAGATAAAATTATTCGGAAAAGGCGGACACGGTTCCCAGAGTGATGCCAAAGGCAATCCCATTTTGACAACCGGACGGATTATCAATGAGCTGCACAATCTACCCAAGCGTGAGTTCAGTTATCAGGAGCCGGTCACCATAAATCTGTGTAAATTACAGGGTGGTTCCGGCGCGAATATTCTGCCCGCTGAAGTCGTACTTGAAGGATCGGTGCGGTATTTTTCAGAGCAGGTGCAGCAGCACATGCCGCAGCTCTTTGAGCAAGTCGTGCAGCGGGCGGGTAAAGCAGAGGGGACGACTGCTGCGATTGACTACCAACAGACCTACAGAGTAACCTGCAATAATAATGACATTGTGCAATGCTGTAAAAAGTTGATCAGGGAGCAACTTACCCCACCTGGATTTCAGGAGCTGGCCGCGCCTGTAATGGCCTCTGAGGATTTTTCATTTTATCTGGATCAATATCCCGGAGCCCTGTTTTTTCTGGGAATGGGCCCATCCAGCCCGCCACTACATACACAGCGCTTTGATTTTAACGATGAGACACTTTATCACGGCATATTGTTTCTGGTACTGGCGACGCTGAGGCTGATGGCACGCTAGTAGCTATAATTTTAAGTAACTTGTGAACTTTTTTTAACCTAATTCGTATTAAAAAATGACCAACGCCCTCTTCCGGGAATGTCTCATTTATACCTCCTCCACTATAAAAATAAATGATCCCGGAGAGGGCTTCCCCCTTTTATAGTGATCTCTTTCGGTCTGTTATAAGGACAGTTTTTCCGGACTAAAAAACCGGGTGCGTAACTTTAGTCCAGGATCATCGTGTATTTAGCATGCTGACGAACGGATTTTAAGGAGAAAAGATCCCTGTGGTACTGGCCGGCCATATATAAAGGGAACTGATCGCAATAATGTTTGCTGGCGGGTACTCCGCAGGTGCCGGTGGGAATAATGGAGAGGGACTGATCCCAGTCGGCCGGCGTGTAGATATGACGCTGGGACGCTCCGGCTGTGATGGCAAAGGGATTGCTAAATTTATAGCCATGGTATCCCACGGTGTGAAAACTACCAGCGGCGGGCAAGGGCCCTTGATTGAGGTCAAAAAGTCGATCCAGGATTTTAACTTCGGCAAGGGGATGTTTCAGGGTCAGACGGTGCCGCCGGCCCCATTGCCAGCGTGCGGGATTCTCACCCAGCTGAGCGCTTAAAGTATCCACAGTGGCGCGGAAACTCTGCCAGACAATGTCCTGGAATCCTTCTATTTGGTGGGAGGTGGTGATGTCATCATACCAGGCTGAGTGGGGGTTATGCCAAAGATTTTCTACCGCATACATGGGTAAATAGGTCGTGCTCAGAAATTTACGGAACAGGGGGCTTTCCATTTCATCAGCCAGCAGGTTTTCCAGAAAGCAGAGATAGAACTGATCAAAAAGGGTGGCTGCCACACTATTTTTCGTATATACCTGATTCCAGTTATGCAGAGAATCCAAAGCCTGTTTTTCCTGAGGGGAGAGCTTTTTGCTTGCGGTCAGGGTCTCCAAGAGTCGCGGCAGGATTTTATTCACCAGTTTGGACTGATTGTCGTTCTGGATGCTTTTAAAATCATCCCGAGAGAGCCGGGATTTAGAACGCAACAATTCCCGGATCCGGTCGATCCGGTAGGGAGGTGAAAACCAGTGGCTGATATGATAGGGATAACTATTTGCAACGGTTTTGTTATTAGCCGCAGCCACGAATCCGCAATCCGGATTATAAGTCGAAGGTTGTTCCTCAAAAGCTACCAGCCCCTCCCAGTCATAGGCATCAGTCCAGCCCGGATAGACCCGGATGCCTTGCCCCTTTTTGCGGATGGGAATTCCGGCGCAGGTGTACAGACCGATATTGCCATGGATATCACTGTAAATCACATTCTGATTCACGGAACGAAAGGTTCTGACGGCGTTTGTGAAATCCGCCCAGTTTTGAGCACGGTTTAAGAGATAGATGCTGCGAATTTCATCACTGTACTCATTGCCGGTCCAGCGCATGGAGATTTTTTCTTTTTTGATTCCTTTGAAGTCAGAGATGATCGGACCGCGATGTGTGAAGTGAATTTCCCTTTTTATGGGGTCACTATCTTTTACCTGAATTATTTCCTGCTGGATCCGGAGCGGGCGCCACTGGCCGTTGAAGCGGTATTGGTGCGGATTATCAGGATTGATCTTTTCCAGGTAAAAATCCATATCATCAACAGACACATTGGTGAATCCCCAGGCAATATGCGCATTATGCCCGGCAATGATAAAGGGAGCGCCCGGTAAAGCAACGCCGGTAACATTCAACTGGCCTTCAACGATGTGGTGGGCCTGATACCAGATACCGGGACTGTTGAGTCCCAGATGCATATCATTGGCGAAAATTGGTTGGTTATTTTTGGTCTTGTGAGGTGCCAGGGCCCAGTTATTACTGGCGTTGAAGATCGTCAGACCTAGGGATGACAAGGGGGTCTGGTAACGCTGTAGCGTGGCTAAAAGATCAAACTCCAGGTTTTGGTCTGAATAATGGGGATGAACTAGGGTTTTCTGAGTGGTTACATCCGGAATAAGTTCCTGATATTGATCGCCGACCTTTTGCTTGATCTGATGTAACAAGACCTCATTTTCCCAGGGAAAGGTCAGGCTCCAGGCCATATAGCCGATCAGGTTGATGGAATGCACGGGATGCCAGGGCTCCGGCTGATATTTTAACAGGGTAAATTCCAGGGGTAATTTCTTACGATGGGTTTCAATATATTGATTAATACCGTCACTAAAGGCTTGCATGGCAGCGATTACTTCAGGGCTGGAATCAGTAAAAATAATTTCCGATTTGGCAGTGATGCGCAGCGACCGCATCAACAGATCAGTTTCAACCAGGTTTTGACCAAACAGCTCTGCGAGGCGTCCCTGTGTCACCCGGCGCAATAGATCCATCTGCCACAGGCGGTCCTGGGCCATACAGTATCCAAAAGCACGATATAGGTCAGACTCATTGCGGGCATATATGTGGGGAATTGCATAGGCGTCACGATAAACCGTGACACTATCCTTCAGCCTGGATAGCTGTACCGGAGTATGATAATCGGGAACCCCTTTACGTGCCAGATGGCGTACATAGAGACTGGCTGCTAGGATGCATACTACCAGCAGGATCACGATAATGCAGAGCACTTTTTTAAAGGTAGCCATAGGATTTCTCCAATATTAAAACATTGGTTAACCGGGTTATTATGTTTTGATACGATATGAGTAGATGACAAACCCCGCTTATTAAAGTTTAATAATATGAGAAAAACATGCAATCTAATTTATTTATGAATTCAGCTCTGCATACCAGCCCACTATACGGGTCTATATTTCTGTAAATTGAAACGGCTGCAATGGATACTCTTGGTTTATTTTATACCCTAGAAGCAAATAATTAGATTCAATTAATCTAAAATTATATTAGTTTTGCCTTGACCGGTAGCATTGCATAACGGAGGAGCGGGTGGGTTTCGGCAAAACAGTGATGGTTCTGGGATTCGTACTGATCTTTGGTTGTTGCGATGCACTAAAGGCCCAAACCAAGTGGGTGAAGATTACGATTGTACAGGAACAAGACCTGGCAAAGCTGGCTGGAATGGGAATTGCCCTGGAAGGGATGCAATATAAGTCCGGCCATTTTGTCAAGCTGGCTTTAAACGAGACCGAGGTTGACCGGGTTGTCCGGGCCGGTTTTAAAGTAGCGGTGGAGATTGCGGATTTAACCCGTTTTTATCAACAGCGTTTTGATCCAGAGTATGCTAAAGATTTTGAGTTGGGTAGTATGGGGGCTTTTACACTTTCACAGAAGTCGTTCAGAAACTGGATGAATTTCACGCGCAGTATCCGGAGCTGATTTCGGAAAAACAAAGTATCGGGACCACTTTTGAGGGCCGTCCGATCTGGGCGGTTAAAATTGCGGCTGATCCGAGCATAGACAACGGCAAACCAGAAGTTTTGTATACCGGTTTGCATCATGCCCGGGAACCCGAGTCCATGATGTTGTTAATCTATTATATGCAGTATCTGTTGGAAAATTATGCTAGTGATCCTTGGGTTACCCATCTGGTGGATAACCGCCAGCAATGGTTTATTCCGGTCCTGAATCCGGATGGTTATGTCTATAACGAAACCATTGAACCTGAAGGCGGCGGTATGCATCGCAAAAACCGTTTTCCCAATGGCTGTACCGGTACTTCCCTGGGGGGGATCTGAACCGGAATTATGGTTATATGTGGGGATACGATAACAATGGTTCCAGCGGTTATAACTGTGATCAGATTTACCGGGGATCGGCCGCTTTTTCCGAACTGGAAACCCAGACCATCCGGGATTTTTGTCTGGCGCGTGATTTTGTTTTAGCGCTGAACTATCATACCTATTCCAATTTGCTGATCCATCCCTATGTCGAATTGAATCCCGGTGTGATAAATCTGGGAAACCTCGCGGCCCGGGATACAGTGAACAATACCGCTGCGCCCTTGCAGCTCTCACTGGCGCCCGCCACTCCGGTGGGGGAAAAGCTGGTCTTAAACATCACCCTGCAGGATGAGGACGGTTTTCTAACCACCGATTCCATTGTCATGCGGGCTGGCAGACCCGATACGCTTTTTGCTGAAAACGGCGAAGAAGAGCTGCTCCAGTGGGCACCGGAAACGAACTGGGGCATTTGCGATCAACATTTTAGTAGTGAGCATGGCTTAACTGACAGTCCAGGCAGTGATTATAGCAATAATTCCGTGAATGCGCTCACTTTGTCACAAAGTCTGGACCTGAGCCAGCTCAGTAGTGCGTGCTTACGGTATATGACCCGCTGGGATATTGAACCGGGCTGGGATTTTGGTCAGGTTGAGATCTCGCTGGACGGGGATAACAGCTGGCAGGCCCTGCGGTCACCGGGCATGTCAGCCGGTACCGGTTCCGGCGTCCAGAACAGTAATAGCTATGGATATGAGGGCACGCACACCGAATGGCGGGAAGAGATTATCTATCTGGATGAGTATACCGGTAATGATCATGTTTTATTGCGGTTTGTATTGCGGACCGATACGGCCGTTACCCACGATGGCTGGTATCTGGATGATATCATTCTATGGGCTTATCCCCGGGTTTCCTATCTGGCTGGTGATGTTACCTTAGACGGAAAGATTGATGTTTCGGATGTGGTGCGCACGGTGAATATCATCCTTGGTTTGTATAAGGCATCCGCACCGGAAACCGGCGCGGCAGATATAGACGGTGACGGCGCAATCCAGGTGTATGATATTGTCGCGCTGGTTAATCTGATTCTCAATGGCTGAGCCGCGCAGCCAGCCGCCCAAACCGGCCAATATTTAGCCTATATCACAATTATTCTCTTTCTGAAAAAACCTGTGCTTTTTATCACAGGATTGTGTAGATTGCATTATTATCTTGTAGTAAGAAATGTCGTTCTGTTTAATAAATTTTAAGAGGGCAGCCATGAAGTTAAAAAATATAACAATTGTGGTTTTTGCTATAATTGTGCTTGTTTTTGCCGGTGAGGTATGGGCGGTCGATTATTATGTTGATCCGGTTAATGGTGTTGATGACGGGGCCCATGGCACCGGACCGGCAGAAAATGCCTGGCAGACGGTTCAGTATGCGATCGATAATGTTTCCGATCCCACCACAGCCACGATTATTATTCATATTGCCAGTTGCCAGGATACGATTGATAATATGATTTCTATTGATCGGAACTTTAGCGATTTGACCCTGACAGGGGCGGGACCCGCAGCCACCATCCTGATTGGCAGCGCGACCCGGATCTTTAAAATTATAACCGATGAAGCGGTTGCCATGCAAAATATGACCATCCGGGAGGGGAGTATTTCCGGCTCTTTTGGAGGGGCTATTTACATGCTGGATACCTGTGATCTGACCATCGAGAATTGCGAATTCATTGCAAACCATTCCCCTTATCTTGGTCCGGATGTTGGCAATGGTTATGGGGGTATGCTCAGTATGAGTGGCAACTGTAATCTTGTCATGAGCGACTGTGTGGTCCGGGAAAACATTGCTTATAAAGGGAGTGGTATCCATGCTTCCGGGGGGACTGTTACCCTGGAAAAGTGCGTTTTTGATGGTAATGAAAGCTCTTTATGTGGCTGTATTTTCGGTACGGATTCCGCGGTCATCGACCTGACCGATTGCACCCTGAAAAACAATACGGATGGGGGTGCGATCAGAATGGACACCCACAGCAACCTGAGTTTAACCCGCTGTACGATCAATAATAACGCGAATAATTTAAATGGCGGCGGCCTTTATCTGAATAGCGGTACCCATGTCATTACCAATTCGACGATCTGTCATAATATCATTAATGATATTGAGCGCTGGGAACACGGGGCGGGAATTTATATGACCGACACCGTGGAACTGACTTTAACGAACACCACCATTGCATATAATTCAGTTCTCGCAGTTGGCAGAGGGGGCGGTATCGCTCAGGAAGGTGGAGAGCTATATGCGAAAAATTGTTTAATTGCCAATAATACAGCCTATGATGGCGGTCAGATCCAGGAAGATTTTTATAAAACAGGTGGAAGCACTTATAGTAATGGCTATAATATTGTTGAAAGAGAGCATCTTGATCCGGTTTGGCCGGCAGAAGAAACCGATATTACCGGCCATCAGGCCGCGCTCAATTTGAGTTCTGTGCTCGCTGATAATCATACGAGTTATCATACCCAGACCCTGGCCCTGACCACCAATAGTGTGGCCATCAATAACGGGGAGGCGATCACACCGAATAATGGCGTCACCATTCCCACCCAGGATCAGCGGGGGAGTTCCCAAAACAGCCAGATTGACATTGGGGCCTATGAATACTGGGGCAATGGGGGTGCCAATCCCGCTAATCCCAATCCGGAGCCATCCAATCACGTCCTTGATTTTTCAAGCAGTTATGATTCAGAGCTGAGCTTTAGCTGGACAGAGAATGATGGTGCACAACCCCCTTGCGGATATCTGCTGGTGGTCTCTGAAGCGGCGGTTACCCCTCCGGAGGATGGTACGGATCCAGTCGATGACACAGATCTCCGCGGTGATCCGGGCACAGGGATTGTGCATGTTGCCCATGGTGAAACCAGTTATTCGTTCGCCTTTTTTGATGAATTGACGGAATATAATGTGCAGATCTATCCTTACACAAATTCCGGGAGTATTATCGATTTTAAAACCGATGGTACGGTACCGACGTTAGTAGCGTCTACCTATCCCCCGGAACCCGAGCTGCATGTTACCAATTTTCAGGCCGAGGCCTACAGTGGTACTCAGATTGATTTGAGCTGGGAAAGGTCCTGGGATCTGATGGGAGAGGGCTTTTTGATCATTGCTGCAACCGGTGACATCATCCCGCCGACCGACGGTGTAGATCCGGCTGATGACACTGATCTTACGGATGGGAATGGCACTGTGCATGTGAATATGTTAGCGCAAACTTATTTTACCTATAGCTTTACCAATTGCAGTCCGTCTACCTCCTATAATTTTGCAATCTATCCCTATTCAAATAGCGATGACCATATTGATTATAAGACCGATGGAGAGGTGCCGACCGCCGAGGCCCGGACAGCGACGCCGCCCGAACCCGGTGACCTGATCATCTCCGAGGTTTTTGGCGATGATGTTTCCCTGGATTATGCCAATGACGGATATGTGGAGATATACAATCCAACGCCCAATTTAATCAGCCTGGAAAATGTGGAAGTGCGCTATTACAATGATGGCTCCGGTACCCCGACCGGGATCGCTGACCTCTCCATTCCTTTTAATCCCATGAATAATGCAACCATCGCACCGGATGGCTATAAGATCATTGCTGATGTGAACGGACAAATGGGGAGTGCATTTGTCATGTCTCATGGGGTGGACGCCGACTATTATGCCATGGGCTTTCCTTTTGATGGCGGGGAGGATCTGATTGATATTCATCTGAATCCGATCATTGACCATTTCAACAATCCGGATTCCATCTGGTCCTGGGGCAGTGATATCATTCTGGAAAGAATCGCGCTGGGGGTTGGTTCCGGAATCTCCCAGTCTGCCTGGTTTGAAAATACCACGGGCAGCGGTACTCCAGGGCAGCCCAATGAAAATCCCCTGCCGGGAAAGATTATCTATGTTGATATCGACGCTACAGGCAGTAATGATGGCAGTTCCTGGACCGATGCCTTTAATGACCTGCAGGATGCCCTGGCCTTTGCGGATAGTGCAGACCAGATCTGGGTAGCGGAAGGTATTTATATTCCTTCCGAACCCTATGATTTCGATCAAAACGGGACCCCTGAAACCCGCGAAGCCACTTTTCAAATCCCTGCAGCTGTAAAAGTCTACGGTGGTTTTGCTGCGACGGAAAGTGAGCTGGATGAAAGAACGGATTATGGCCCCGGCGAAGCCAATGAAACGATCCTGTCAGCGGATCTGAATGGTGATGATGAGAGTGGCGGTGATAACAGTGAAAACGCTTATCATGTCGTGTTTTGCCTTCAGGTTTCTGCGGAAACCATTTTAGACGGCTTTACAATCAGTTCGGGAAACGCGCAGGGTTCTGCGCCCAATTGCTGGGGTGGCGGAATCTATAACTATGGGCAGGGTGCGGAAACCGGCAGCAATCCCCAGATAATCAATTGCACCCTAAAAAACAATATCGCTTATGACGGCGGCGGAATATATAATGATGGCTCCGAGTCTGGTTCGGCCGGTCCGGTTTTTACCCGTTGTACCATTACTGAAAACAGTACCACCGGCGGCAACGGCGGCGGTGTTTATAATAATGGTTACAATGGAAATAGCAGTCCGGAATTTACTGATTGTGAGATCCTTAATAATACAGCCGCTGATTTTGGGAAGGGTGGCGGTATCTATAATTTTGGACAAATGAATGGGATAAGTGACCCTGCTTATTTTGATTGCACTGTGTCGGCTAATTCTGCCTACAAAGGTGCTGGTGTATATAATGATGGCAGCAGCGCCGGCCAGAGCAACCCTACATTTACGCGCACCGATTTTGAAAACAATACCGCCGTACAGTATGGCGGTGCCTTGTATAATGATGGGGGTCAAGGCGGGCTCTCCAACCCGGTCTTGATGGCTTGTATCATCGATTCCAATACTGCTGAAAGAGGGGGTGGCCTGTACAATCACGGGGATCTGGATAATGGTGAAAGCAGTCCCCGCCTAACGAATTGTTCCATAAGCCATAATACCACTGAGGAATCCGGCGGCGGGCTGTACAATAAGGGCTACGAAGGCATCAGCAGTCCTGTTCTGACCAACTGTACGATCGCAGGTAATATCGCCAGTGATGGCGGTGGCCTGATCAATAATGGTCAGGGGGGAACCAGTAGTCCGATCCTAACCAATTGCACGCTAACCGCGAACAAGGTCTCATCCAATGGGGGTGGTATTCAGAATATTGGAACCATGGGTGGAACCTGTAGTCCGGTGCTGACCAATTGCACGATTGTCTTTAATGAATGCGGCGCCTGCTGTAATGGTGCCGGGATTCATGACAATTATGGCAGTTCGCACTTTAAAAACACGCTTGTGGCCCGCAATCATCGCGATAATGGTGAGCCCCATGATTATTATAATCAAGCCACCAGTTCGGTGGTTAATGATCATGGTAATAATCTGCTAGAATTCGGTGATCTGGAGGTCTTTGATGCGGCTACCAGTCTATTAGGGCTGCAACCAGATCTCAAGCTGGATTCGATCCTCCAGGATCACGGCACTCTGAATAATACTCAGACCCTGCAACTATTTTCTGGCAGCGTGGCTATTGATGCCGGCTCAGCTATACAGGGCGATCATCCGGTGGCCATACCTGCGCAGGATCAACGCGGTTTTGATCGGCACAATGCCCCTGATATCGGCGCTTATGAATATACAGGCCTTGATGTACCGGAAATCCTTTTTGTTGATGCTGATGGTACGGGAGAAAATGATGGTAGTGATTGGGAAAATGCGTTTACCTATCTACAGGATGCACTTAGTGCGGCGGCGGAAGGTGATACCATCTGGGTGGCGGCTGGCACCTATTATCCGGATGAGGGTAGCGGTCAGTCGGACGATGATCCCAATTCCTGTTTCAATATTCCTTCCGGTGTAAAGCTCTATGGTGGCTTTGATGGCACGGATGGTGCGGGAGGCGGCGCTCAGGAAACCCAGCTGGCGGATCGGGACTGGGACGCCAATGTGACGATTTTAAGCGGTGACATTGATCAGGATGATTCCGGCTCACCTGATGATGGCAATGCCCTGCAGGTCATTGTCTTTACCAATGTAAATGATTCAACGGTTCTGGATGGGTTTACCATTACCGGTGGGAATTCCCCATCAGGAGGGGCCGGAATTTACAATCAGGCGGTCGGTGCAGATACCTGTAGCAATCCGTGCATCAAAAATTGCGTAATTACCAATAATAAGGCCGGTACAGAGGGGTCACCCGGAGCTTATGGCGCCGGACTCTGGAATACCGGTATGCACGGCGGTTCTGCTGATCCGGTCATTACCCATTGTACCTTTCGTAATAATGTGGTTTATGGCAGCGGTGGCGGGATTTTCAATACTGCCGATAGCAGTGGAAGCTGTGCTCCGGAATTGATTAATTGTCTTGTCCAGGGAAACAGTGCCAGTCGAGCAGCTGGTGGCATGGGTAATCATGGCACTGCCGGTGGCTTCTGTACCCCGGAAATGGTCAATTGTCTGATTAGCGGCAACCGAGCCGGCAATAAAGGCGGCGGTTTATATAATCATACCGGAGAACCGGAAAGTGATCTAAACGGTTTCAGACTGATTAACTGTACGCTCAGTGGAAACAAAGCCGACAGCACCGGTGGGGGTGTCTATAATGCGCCAGCTGGAGACAGTTCCAGTCTGAGCTTTAAAAATTGTATTTTGTGGCATAACCATGCGGCTATTGAAGGCCATGAAATTTATAATTCCAATGGGATTGGTCCGGCTTTTCATTATTGTGATGTGGCTGGCTCAGGTGGCAGTGGTACTGCCTGGAATTCAGATTATGGGGTCGATGGCGGGGGCAACATCGACAGTGATCCCATATTTGTGACTGTTCCTGATTATCAAAACACTCCAACCACGGAAGGTGACTTGCGTCTGGATGATGACTCCCCGGCAATCAATGCTGGTGCTAATGCTTACCTGCCTCCGGAGATTAACACTGACCTGGCCGGTGAGACCCGCATCAAACAGGATATTGTAGATATGGGCGCCTATGAATCCTTGGAGTTGAACGATGCCCCCCAAGTGGCTTATGGAATTCCGGATCAGACCGCTTATCAAGATTCCCTGTTTGTTTTTACCTTTGGAGATACTGTTTTTGTGGATCAGGATCTCCATGACAGTCTGCGTTTTAGTGCTGACCTGTCAGATGGCAATCCTTTACCGGACTGGCTCGTTTTTGAGGAAAGTATGGCCAGGACTTTGCGGGGGGTTCCGGCCGCAACGGATGTTGGTTCTTATGAAATCAGAATAACAGCCGAAGACGATTCCGCGGCGACTGCCAGTACTATTTTTACCCTGCTGGTTGTAGAAATTACGGGCCTGGATAGTTCATTTGCTCACATCCCGCAAGAGTACCAATTAGGCCAGAATTTTCCAAATCCCTTTAATCCGGTTACTACAATAACATTTGGATTGCCGGAAGCAGCTCTGGTCGAGCTGTATATCTATAATCTACGGGGTCAATTTGTGCGCCAACTAATTGCCAAGCGTAATTACAAACCCGGATATCACCGCTTGATCTGGGATGCCTGCGACCAGCATGGTAACCAGGTCAGCAGCGGGATCTATATTTATGTTCTGAAGGCCGGCGATTTTTATCAGGCACGCAAAATGATTCTTCTGCGCTAATGCTAAGACAGGGGCCATTAATCTTCTATGATAAGTCCCTATTGTATTTCAGGTGTCTGAAATAGCACTTGTATTATTACCGGATTTAATTAAATTTTAGAGTTGGCTCCTGGAGACAGAGCCAAATTCCACGAATATGAAGAGCAACAAAAAGTATATCAATGCGGTGAGATCTACCCGCAAGGCCGTGACTGCATATACCGGCAGACCTTGCCAGATTTTTGCTGTATATCACACCAATCCATTGGAAAAACTTGCGTTGTGTTTTTCATCACATGCTTAATACTCGATTATGGTTATGCTATGACAGCGAAAAAACAATGAGGAGGAAAATTATGTTTGCCAAAACCACATTTAAGATCAGTTTAGTCTTTTTTATGAGCCTGATCTTGGTAGGAGCCGGATTTGCCCAGGAAATGAATCCGGAACTCTTTAAGACCGGCTCGTCTCATTATCGGAAACAAATGCAGGAGTCGCAGTACCTGTCGCAGCAGGATGAACATCCCCAGGTCCAGCTGCTGCGCCAAAAACAGCAGATCAAGGCATCCCAACCGCCTGCTCAAGCCCCTGCACGGCGTGAACGTAGTCAACGGATCGATCTTTTTCAGAATGCCGGACAAAAAACACCGCAGGTCCATTCCAAAGGAACCGGCATTTTTTATGGGTCCGGGATGATGCACAAGCAGAATTCTGACAAAGTATACTTCAATTTTGCCAACCAGACTAATGGTGCAGATACGACCGGGATGGATGTGATGATCTCCAGTAATGAAGGTACTAATTTTGGGAGTGAAGCTGCCTCAACATGGCAACCGGGTTTTGATGATCCGAGTCTGCTTTATTATCTAAGCGATAATGCCTCACTGGATACCATTAATACAGTGCCCAGTATCAATGACAGTACGCACCGCTGGATCACGATCTCCTGGGATTGGCCTGGTATGCCGCTGCAAGCTGGTATGGTCTGGGTGATCTATACCCGGACAACTAACTGCTATGCAGTTATGGAAATTACCAGCAGTACGGAAATGAATTGGGACTCGACCGCTTTTGCCTTTGACTATAAGTACCAGCCGGACGGGTCCACAAATTTTGATGGCAGTGGCCCGGAACCCGACAGCCTCAATTTTCTGGTAAACGGGGTTGGATCGGATACGGTTACTGTGGGGGATAACCCTTCCTTTACATTTGATTTTCCGGCCAACACTGATATAGCTGAATTCGGTATTTATTGGGATAAAGATGGGGATGGTGTTCTGAGTAGTGCAGACATTTTGCTTGATTATATGGATTTGTATGACAATGATGCCAATGACAATGATCCGACCGATGGTAAGTATGAATTTGTCCTCGGCGATGATTCAGAAGGAATTAATCATATTTCAGAAAGTTTTATTTATGAGGTTTACACTCCGGATGTGACTGAGCATACCCATCTGCTCTGGCTGGACCTGACCAGTGATTACTCGGCTTCCGGTTTTGCCATGAATGATATAGGGACACCATTGGAAGGCATTATCGTGCTAGCCTTCTCGTTTGATACGACCGGAGATGAACCTAAAAATATGTGGGTTGATATCACGGACAGCGACGGCGGTTATCACATTTATCTGCCGGATTCGGGCCAATATGAGATTTTATCGCAGGATTTTCTGGGTGTTACGGCGGGCTTATATCCCCAACCGGATCACTATTCTGAATATATTGATGGTCATTTAGGGGGATATGATTTTGTTTACACCGAACCCACAGCCTCGATCACCGGAACTGTGATGGATGAATATGGAATGGCAGTCACCGGCGTAGAGGTATATGTGGAAAACTTCATGTATCAATCCGATACCACTGATGCCCATGGCTATTTTGATATTCCGGTCATGCCGGGTGAATACTGGGTCGGACTGAATCCATCCACCGTTATACCCGATTATATGATGCCGGAAAATGATCATCGCTATGTCATGGTGGAAGAAAATGGGTCGGCCTATGAAGAATTTTTTCTCTATCAGACCGACGCAAAAATATCCGGAATAGTTTACTTGGATGATGTGCCCCAACCCGGCATACGGGTGAATGGCTGGCACGACGGCTATTATACCAAATTCTCCTATGGATGGACTGAGGATTTTACCAATGAGAATGGTTATTATGAATTACATGTCAAATCCGATCAGGATACAACCGCCGGCGGGTATAATATCCATGTGTTTGATCTGGAACCCGGCGTGATCCAGGAAAATCCCCTGTTCGGCATTTCTGCTGGCGAGAAAAATGTAGACATATATCTGACCACAGTCAGTGGTGGACTTTATGGCGCTTTTATCAATACCGAAACTGGAGATACCCTCTATGATCAGGTCTGGCTGGAAGCCCGTAATCTGGATAACGGTTCTTCTTATTGGATCAATCCCGACTGGGAAACCGGTGAATATACCCGCTATCTGGTTGATGGCACCTATGAAATTTTCGCCGGTGGTGAGGGCTTTCATCATTTTATTGATACTGTAAACATTGCCGGCAGCCTGATCCATTACGATGTTTTACTGGATCCCATTTCCTTTGACGGTGCGATTTATGGCCAGGTCAGTGACTGCGATCAGAACATGCCACTAATGGGAGCGGAAGTATTTATTCATAAGGGTCCTTTTTCCGATGGTGAAAATTTTGCTCAGGTCGTTTATACTGACAGCAGTGGATCCTACTGGGTGGATGTTCCCAACGGCAGTTATATTATTAATGTGGAAATGGAAGGCTTCAATCCTATCTGGGATTCGGCTTTTGTGGATTATAATGAAGTTGAACGCAATTTCTGCATGACACCCTTTACCGGTGAAGGCATTTTTGAAGGTACCGTATTCGGCGATATTGCCGGTGGGGATACCCTGGATAGCGAGCCCTTACCCATGGCCGGAGTCCATGTCTTCAATAATATGGAGGAGCGCTTTCTGCTGACCGATGGGAACGGGCATTTCTATTTTGAATTACCCGATGGCGGTTATCAGGTGGAAGTCTCTAAGCCCGGCTATGCAATGGTGCATGATTCCATTCATATATTTAACGATCATATTGTTCGGGACTACTACCTGGACAAATTACCCACCGATGGTATGATCATGGGCGTGGTCTATGAAGGCTCCCCGGATTATCCCATTCCGGGGGCTACCGTAATGTTGGCCAACGTAACGGATTCCACCGGATACCGTCAGTTTACTGATGAAAATGGTAACTTTGCCATCGGGGTAGCCAATGGTTTATATCATCTGCGGGTAAAGGCACCGGAATATGTTGCCTTTGATGAGGATTCCATCCTGGTCGAATATGATACCACCTATTTTGAGGTCAATATGACACCGTTTGACGGCTCATTGAGTGGTGTTGTATATGATCAGATGACTAATGAACCTGTTCCCGAAGCTGGCATTGGCGCCCGCAATCTGGATACCGACCAATGGTTTTATACCCGAGCCGATCACGAGGGTTTTTATTTTCTCGGGCTCATAAACGGTACCTACGAAGTGATCGCCGGTGCACCCAACTATGAACTGGCTATGGATACCGTCAGTATCGATAACAACGATATAATCCTGGATTTTTATTTGAAATACAATCCGGAACATTTTATGCCGCCTGACCTTTTTGGTGTAAAAGATGTGCCCTTGGATCAAGGTCGTCGGGTACGGCTCATCTGGTATTCCGGGCACATAAATTTCGGCTATATCCAGGAATTCAGTATCTGGCGCCATGTCCATGGTGAGCTCTGGGATTATGTCGAAACGGTGCCCTTTATCCACGAAGGTGATTATGCCGATGTGGTGCCCACTCTAGTGGACTCTAACAAGTACACCGGACCGGGGAATAACTTCTGGTCCACCTTTGTGGTTGTGGGCCATACCAACCTGCCGGAAGTATTTATGCCTTCAGAGCCGATGGCTGGCTATTCCATTGATAATCTGGTACCCACCCCGCCGCAGAATGTGAATGCCGTTCCTGGCGAAAGCGGTGTTACCTTGGCATGGCAACCAGTACCAGCTTCCGATTTTGATTATTATGCGATCCATCGCAGCACCCAAAGTGGTGTCCCGACCAATGACCCCTATGCTTATACTACGGATACACTATTTGTAGATGAAGCTGTGGAAACCGGAAATACCTACTATTATGCCGTAACTGCTGTGGATTTTAACGGTAATGTCAGTCCGGCTTCCAGCGAAGTAAGCACTGCTATCACGGCAATCGATGAAAGTCAGCAAGTTCCCGAAGAATATTCATTATTCCAAAATTTTCCCAATCCTTTCAACCCTACAACCACCATCTCCTTCGGATTACCAGAAGCTGCGCAGGTGGAATTAACCATTTATAATCTGCGGGGCCAATTTATCCGCCGGTTAACCAGGGCCACCTATACTCCCGGATATCACCGTTTGACTTGGGATGCCTGTGATCGCAATGGCAATGTTGTCGGCAGCGGCGTATATATCTATGTCTTGAAAGCAGGTGATTTTCACCAGAGTCGCAAGATGATTTTGCTACGTTAACAGTTTCGGTGGGCATAGCATGAATGAAAAAGGTGGGTGGGTTTCTGCCCACCTTTTTGCATACTTTGTGATGAATTAAAAAATTCATGCAGCCTTTAGTACAAAACCGGTATATTGGGCAAAGGGTATAACATAACCATTGATTATTTAGCGATTAATTATAGATTATATGCAACTGGGATTGATAGTCTTCCATCGTCAGATTGAAAAGGAAAAAAATTCATGTACCATAAAAGAAACGCTCTTTATCTGTTTGTTATCCTTATCTGTTTCCTGACGAATCTTAATTTAACAAGGGCTGCCGAAACAGAAGAAACCTATTTCAAATTTACGGTCAAAGCCCGGGTAGAACTGGAAACCATCACCCGGTTAATTTCCATTGATAAAGTGATTGGCGATACGGTTTATGCCTATGCCAATCAGCAGCAAATAGAGGTTTTTGAAAATTTAAACTATCTCTATCAAAAGTTGCCCCATCCGGGAACTTTAATTCAACCTGAGATGACAACTGATCCTGCTGAAGTGAAAGGCTGGGACGTATATCCAACTTATGATGCCTATGTGAGTTTAATGAACCAATTTGCCAGTGGCTATCCAAATCTCTGTCAGCTGGTCAATATTGGCAGCTCTGTGGAAGGGCGATCCCTTTTATTTGTGAAAATATCGGATAATGTGGATCAAGCTGAGGATGAGCCGGAATTCATGTATACTGCCACCATGCACGGGGACGAAACCTGCGGCTTTATGTTAATGTTGCGGCTGATCGATTATTTACTCTCCAATTACGGCGTTGATACCCAGGTGACCGAGCTGGTCAATAACAGTGAGATCTGGATTAATCCCCTGGCCAATCCGGACGGAACCTATAACAGTGGTAACCATACCGTATACGGTGCCACCCGTTATAATGCCAATGGGGTCGATCTCAACCGCAATTTCAAGGAGCCTGATGAAGGCGATCACCCGGACGGCAATGCCTGGCAACCGGAAACGATTGCCATGATGGATTTTGCTGCGGACCACCATTTTGTCCATTCGGCGAATTTTCATGGCGGCGCAGAGGTGGTCAATTATCCCTGGGACACCTGGCCGGATCTGCACGCCGATGACGACTGGTATCAGGATATTTCCCATGAATATGCCGATCTGGCCCAGGCTAACAGCCCTTATGGATATATGGATGGTTTTGATGATGGGATTACCAATGGCTGGGACTGGTACACGGTTGCGGGCGGCCGGCAGGACTTCATGAACTATTTTCAGCGCTGCCGGGAAACCACCATTGAATTATCAAACACCAAACTTTTACCGGAATCAGAACTGAATAATCACTGGAATTATAACAAAGACGCCCTCCTGAATTACATGGACAATGTGTTATCCGGTATCCGGGGCATTGTGACCGATATGTATGGGAATCCTTTAGCAGCGGAAATCACATTGGTTGACCATGATTTTACCAACAGCCAGGTATGGACTGATCCGGCCGTGGGTGATTATCACCGCATGGTGGTGGCTGGAAATTATATCCTTATGGTTGATGCGTATGGCTATTCCCCAAAAATTATAGAAAATATTGACATTACTAATGATAAATCTACAATTGTCAATATTGAACTAGAAGAATTACCTGAAGATTTGAATCCAATTTTGGTGTTTGACCGGGATAGAAATGTAAATAGTAGTTTTTATATACAGAAGTCTCTAGAAAATTTAAATCAAGTTGTTAATTATCGTTCTTCCTTACCGCCAGGTAGTATAGAAAGATATGCCGCTATTTTCATTTGCTTGGGTATTTATAATAAAAATGCAAATATTACGCCGACAGAAGCTAATAAGCTAATTAATTACTTGGACAACGGAGGCTGTTTGTATCTTGAAGGGGGAGATTTTTGGTATGATTCGGGTGTAACGTGCTTGAATTCCTACTTTGGTATTAATCCACTTGGTGACGGTTACGGTAACACCGATGGGGTGACGGGTTGCGATAGCAGCTTTATGCAGGACATCGCCTTTAATTATTATGGTGACAACAGTTATATGGATTCTTTATTAGCTGTTGGGACAGCCTTTCCGATTTTTTACAACCAGAATCCCTTTTATTATAACGGGATTGCCAATCAGACAGCGAATTATAAAACCGTGGGACTGAGCTTTGAATTTGGAGGAATCCCCAATACCTGGCAGGATTCGGTCATGTACCGCTATCTGAGTTACTTTGATATTGATACCAGTTTGGCACCTGATTATATTCTTGGTGACGTCAATCAGGATGACATGATCAATGTAGTTGATATTGTTAAAGTTGTCAGTTTCATCTTACAAACTATTACTCCCAATGAACAAGAGATCCTGGCCGCGGATTACAATGCAGATGGTACGCTCACTGTAAATGATATTATGAGTATAGTCGCTTATATATTAAATTCCGGTAACAAGCTAGGATCCTAGTATTCGGTGATGGGAATCGTAAAATTAAACAAGCTTATACTGCTGGGCATTACATTGCCTCTTTTATGGGGTTGTGCTGCTCACCCTACCATTAGTCCGCAACCTTTGGCACCCGGCGAAAGCCTGAGTGGTATTGCATTTTCAGTTGAAAATGTTTGTCCGGTGTTTGTATACCGTCAGGGCATAACACCGAAAAGTGATCTGGGACTGCGGATCGGCATTCCTTTTTATGGGTCTGGGATCGATTATTCCTACTGGGTCTATCAACGGGGCAATTTCAGTGATATTTTAAATTTTGGTTTTTCGCTGTCGCCGAATTCCAATTTTGATATGACCTATTATTCTTTACGGGTTTCCCCCCGGAAGGAAGGACGGTCCTTCTATTCCGGGTTCCGCGTTATGTACATTCCGCAGGGTATCAACGGCCATCAGAGCTTCCGGGCCGGTTTCCTGGGCGGTATTTATTTTTCTGAAAATTTCGGTCTGGAGGCGGGCTATTTTCACGATTTTGATAAAGGGCAACCGATTGAAAATCTATTGGCCAAAAAGCCGGCCGATGATCTGCCCTACCCGGTAATTACTGAATTCGGATTTCCCACGGAAAATTCCCGCTTGGTCGGTTTATCTGTCAAAGTGTTTTTGAACAGTAAGATCTTTACCAAAAAGGCGTGGAAGCCTTAAATTCTTAATTTATTCCATTAACTACCGGATATTATGATCTTAGGAAGTGCGTTTTTAATGTTAACAGTAAAATATCTTAAGAGCCAACATACATTTGAATAGGCTGGGTATTTTCGTTTTTTGTTTCACCTTTAGCATGCTTGCCTTTGCAGGCCAGCTGGTTTATGAAAAAGACAATGCCCCTTCCCAGATCCAATTATTGAAGGACTCGGAAACGGTTTTGGAAGTGGCAGTCGAGGTTAACCAATTGGAGAGTTTCGAGGTTAACACGCAACAGGGGACTTTTGCCCGAATCCATATTCCCGGTTATCATCACACCCAAACGCCGGGGGAGCCCCAGCTGCCGGTTATGAATACATTGATCGAGATTCCCTTTGGAGCGGATTTAGAGTATGAGATCGAGATATTGGATTATCAGGTTGAAACCCTTGATTTATCGGCATCAGGCATTGGGCATCCGCTATTGCCGGCTCAGCCATCGGTTTCGAAAAGTCAGGATCCCCGTGCGGTTCCGTTCCGATATAAACAAACCAGTTATGAACGGGATGTCTTTTTAGGTGGCAACCTGGCCGAGCTAGACATACGCGGGATTATGCGCGATACCCGGTTGGCTCTATTAACTTTACGAGCTGTGCATTATAATCCGGTGCGCGGGAAGTTGAAAATTTACCGGAAAATCAGTTTGGAAATCACTTTTAATGGAGCGGATTTAGTTAAAACTGCCCGCATGAAGGCCGCCTATCAGTCACCCTATTTCAGTAAGGTATTATCAAGCAAGGTTTTGAATTACAAGACGGAAGCTTTGCAGAGTGAGTTGACGCGCTACCCGGTAAAATATGTCATTGTTGCTGATCCTCAATTTGAGACAGCCTTACAACCCTTTATCCAATGGAAACAGGAAAAAGGATTTCAGGTCATTGAAGGGTATACTGATGATCCACAGATCGGTAATACCACGAGTTCAATTCAAAATTATCTGCATAATCTCTACGATCAGGGTACTGAGACCGATCCGGCGCCGACCTTTGTCCTCTTTGCCGGAGATGTCGGTCAGATTCCCGCTTTCAGTGGTACCGAAGGAGGGCATATTACCGACCTGTACTATTGTGAAGTCAATGGTGATATGCTGCCCGATATGTATCATGGGCGCTTTTCTGCCCAGACCGTGGATCAATTGATGCCCCAAATAGAGAAGACCCTGTCCATGGAGCAGCTGGTTATCAGTGACGAGTCCTTTACAGGAAGGGCACTTTTGGTCGCAGGTTGGGATACCAAAGGCCATACTAAAGATTGGGGCCATACCCAAATTAACTACGGCACCCAATACTATTTTAATATAGATTACAATTTTACCGATGTCTGGGATTTTCTGACCACGGGCAGCGGTCAGTTTGAAACGGAGATGTTCAATCATGCCAGTGAAGGGGTAACTTTTATAAATTACACAGGCCATGGAAGCCGTTATTCCTGGGGCGATCCCTCTTTTACGATTAGTGATATCAATGCGTTACAGAATAGTGATAAATATCCCACGGTAGTGGGCAATTGCTGTTTGACCAATACCTTTGATAATGGTGAGTGTTTTGGCGAGGCCTGGTTACGTGCCGCAGATAAAGGTGCGGTCGGCTATATCGGCGGAACGAACGCTACTTATTGGGATGAAGACCTCTGGTGGGGTGTGGGCCATCACACTATTCAGCAGGGGCAGGGAGGTGCACCGCCCGATTATGAGGATACCGGTATGGGCGCCTATGATGGCAACTTTGTGTTTGATTACAATACCCAGGCTGCGATGATCCTGGCGGGCAATCTGGCGGTTGAGGAAGCCAACTCTTCCCGCCGGGACTATTACTGGGAGATTTATGAATTAATGGGTGATCCGTCCTATATGACCTACATGGGTACGCCTCGGGAAAACAATGTCGTACTCCCGGCGATCATTCCGGTTGGAGCCAGCAATATTTTAGTGGAAGCGGATGCCGGTTCCTATATTGCTGTTTCCAAGGATGGTGAAATCCATGGCACCTTGTATCAAGAAACCGGTGGCACTACGACCATGGGGATCGACCCTTTCCTGGAGCCGGGCCCGGCCAAAATTGTGATTACCGGGCAGAACAAGCAGCCGGTTATTGAAACGGTCAATGTGATTGTACCCTCAGTGGTTGCCGTAGAGCCTGATACCATTAATATAGCAGAGACCACTTCCGTTACGGTCACAGTATATCAGATCGACGGGACGAGCCCGATCCCGGATGTTGATGTCTGGGTAACGGGTTGGGGTGTGGATTCCGCAGCAGTACATGGCACCACAGGCAGCAGCGGAATGGTTACCTTTGACATCACCCCGACTTATGGAGAACAGCTGCAAATATTGGGGAAACGGCCGGCGGATGATTACCTGCTTTTTGATGAAGATCTTTTTGTCAGTGGTGGTATGATGTTGACTTTTCCCAATATCACGGCGAGTGTACCATCTATCGGGCTTTTTAATCGGCTGACCCCCTATTACGAGGGACAGCTTATTTCTTCTGCTACAGAGGAAGCAACCACGCTTTTGGCCCGCGGATGCGGAGTCAATGCCGCGGTTGATGATACCCTGCTGGTGGTGACCCCGCAAACAGGGGGTGATCTCAGGGCTGTGATTGCCAAGCCGGGCTACCAGGTTTATACCGCAACAGTGCCGGTGGAAATTGTCTATGGAACCATTAATGGTATTGTAAGAGATGCAGCACAGCAAGGCATTGCCGGTGCCCATATCAAAGGCTATGCTCCGGATCAGCTGGATGAACCGCTCTTCACCTGTGAGACGGCGGCCAATGGTACCTTTTCTGTGGATGGGGAGTTTGCTGTGGGGAACTACGTGCTCGCAGTTGAAAAATTTGGTTACTTACCTGCTTCCCAAGAAATTTTCCTGCAATATGGCAGTAATAATTGGTATGTGGATCTTGGGGCAGCCCCCTCCGGTATTCTCTCGGGAATAGTCACCGAAAGTGAGAGCGGAACACCCTTGGATGCCACGCTTAAAATATTCCGTCAGTCAGGAGAAGAATGGGTACTATATACCTCGGTTATCACCGAAGTCGCTACAGGTGGCAGCTATGGGGTCAATCTACCCTACTTTACCTATCAGATCAAGGTGTCTGATATGCATCATATTTCCCAGACCAGTCTGATATCCCTAAACAGTGAATCCCAGACGCTGGATTTTTCACTAACCCCTACTTCGGGAAATATCCTGGTCATCGATGATGACTCTGGCAAGCGAACCGATTATAAGGTAAGCGCTGCAAACGGAAACCCGGTTTCAGAAAATTTTTATTTTAATACTGATAGCAAGGGTCAGTCGGCTGCTGAGATCGCTCAGGTGTTGACCGATTTGGGTTACTATGTAGTCCTGGAGGCTGTCGCTGAGACCGATGCCGCCAGCTGGGCAGATTATGATCTGCTAATCTCTTCCTCAGGAGCCAACAGCGAGCCGATCAGTGATGATAATTATCTGAATTTATTAAAACAATACGTAAATGCCGGGGGTAAATTATTGATCGAAGGTGGAGAGCTGGGCTATGATATGGCCGGTTCTTCCGGAGATCCGGACTTTGCCCGGGATGTATTGCACATCAGTGCATGGGAAGCCGATAATGCCGGGTCTCTTAATCAGGAATTGCCGGCGCATCCTATTGCCAGTCTGCCCAATACGATTCCCACAGAGCTGGGCATAAATTACAGCAGTTATGGTGATGAGGATGCCTGTACGCCAACGGCAGATGCCCAGATTGTCTATAGCAATAACAATAGCGCCGCTCAGGCGGGGATCATCGTCTATGACGATAACGAGATCGACATTAGTGCCCAGATTGTTTTTTACACCTTTGCTTTTGACAAACTGGCCACAACCGCTACCCGGGCCGATCTGTTGGCTAATACAGTCCTCTATTTAATTACACCCGAGATCCTGGGCAGTGGGATTTTGAGTGGTCGCGTGGATTTATTAGAAACCGAAATGGATGCCGCAGCCAGGGTGGAAATTTTAGGCACTGGCTTTGAGGCGTTTACCGATAATGATGGCAACTATATAATTGAGAATATTTATCCCGGTGTTTTTGATGTGCGGGCCTCCAAACCGGAATTTACCAGCCAGGTTATTACAGCGGTGAAAGTTGCTAACGACAGCACTACTCAGGATTTCAATTTTGCCCTGGCACCGCTGCAGCCTGTTTTTGTAGATGATTTTGAAGCCGGCCCCGATCTGTGGGAGTTGGAATCTCCCTGGGGCTTGACCCAGACCGCTTACAATTCACCCGATCATAGTCTGACGGACAGTCCGGATGGCAATTCACCGGAAAACCAGACCGGTTGGTCTGCTAATCTCGGGGTGCCGGTTGATATCGAAGCGGCTTCCGAAGGGCTTTTGCAATTCCGGCATCAATATGATATTGGTGCCGGCGATCAGGCCTTTGTGGAAATCAGCGGTGATGGCGCTTTCTGGGAATTGGTTAAGACTTTTCAGGGTGCGGCGGATTGGGAAAAGATCAATTTGAGTTTAACCAATTACATCGAACACGATGTATTATGGCTGCGGTTCCGGATGAAGACCGATGGTGTAGATAATCTAAATGGCTGGCATATAGACGATGTGAAGATTCTGATGGATAGTGGTGATGTGTTAATCAGAGGGGATGTTACTCAGGATGGCAATCTTAATGTGGCTGATATCGTCAGGATCGTTGATTTTATTCTGAATAATTCTCAGCCCACGCCTGTCGAATTCTGGTGTGCTGATATCAATAACGATCAGGATGTGAATGTTGAGGACATTGTGAAAATGGTTGATCTGATCTTGCATCCTCAGGGCCTGGCGCGCAGTCAATATCAACCGGCCGAGAAAATAACCCTCTACCGGCAGGGCAAACAGCTGCGGTATCAAAGCGATGGTGATATTGCCGGCCTGCAAATCGTGCTTGATAACGTTGGGCAGGACAAAATCTCCTGGGCACCTCAAATCGATATGCAAAAAGCTATGGCTAAAAATTTACAAACTGGTAAGCTTACAATCTTACTTTATAGTGTTAAAGGTCAGACCTTAAAACCTGGAGAGAAATCCTTACTGTTGTTGCCGGAGAAGGTAAATATTAAACAGGTAATAGCCGCTGACCCTTATGGCAGGACAATCAAAGTTGAAATAAAACAACTACCTAGTGATTTTGCACTCCACCAGAACTATCCCAATCCTTTCAATCCCACGACTACCATCAATTTTGATCTGCCCAAGACTACTCCGGTAAAGATCATTATTTATAATATGCTGGGTCAGAAAGTCAGAACACTAGTGAATACTGAGAAAAAGTATGGCTATCACAGGGTCCTTTGGAATGGGTTAACCGATCGTGGCGCAATGGTCAGTTCCGGTGTTTATATCTACCGGGTTGTGACCCCTGAATTCCAGAAAACCAGAAAAATGGTATTAATGAAATAAAGCGATCAGACAAGCGGATACTTAAGAGCCTCTTCTTAGCGGAAGAGGCTCTTTTTTATAATCATATTATTTGTCGGACAGAAGGATCCGCGTTTATATAGCCCTTGATATTTTTGGCTTAAATGTTTAATTTAAAAGTGTTTAGAGCTGAAAATGATCAAGCGCTTCCGGGGGTAAAAAATTTTATTGAAACCATCAAAAATAAAGTCAGTATAAGGGACAGTGAAAATAGGAGGTCATCATATTTATGAATTTTAAACGTGTTATTGTTGTGCTTTTGCTAATCGTGGCGGGTTATTTTATCGCCACCCATTTTTTTACCGACGAGCCCGAACGAGTGGTTGTATTTGAAGGACAATCCAACAGTGTTCAGCATGAGATTGTTCCGGCCAGCCGTATGCAGGGTGGCGAATTGCCTTCCATGGCCGCTTTTAATGACGCTTTTGTTAATATTGCCAAAAAGGTCAGTCCTTCTGTCGTGACCATTACCGCTGAAAAAGTCATCAAGACGGAAAGTATACCCCGTTTTCCGGGATTTGATGATGAATTTTTTGAACGTTTTTTTGATATGCCTTCACCCCGCAGGGAGATGCGCACGACTGCGCTGGGATCAGGAGTGATCGTTGACAAAAAGGGCTATATTCTGACCAATTATCATGTGGTCGCTAAAGGTGAAAAGATCCATGTTGAACTGCTCGATGAAAAAGAGTATGAGGGGGAGATCATTGGTACTGATCAGCGCTCTGATCTGGCAGTGATCAAAATTGACCCTGATGAGGAGTTAACCCCGGCGGTGCTAGGTGATTCCGAGCAGTTACAGGTTGGCGAATGGGTTGTGGCTATCGGTTCGCCCTTATCCCAGACCCTTGCCAATACAGTGACCGCCGGGATTGTCAGTGCCAAGGGACGCAGCCAGATCGTGCAGCAGAACCGCTACGAATCATTTATTCAGACTGATGCGGCGATTAACCCGGGAAACAGTGGCGGCGCGCTGGTCAATATGTATGGCGAATTGGTCGGTATTAATACGGCGATTGCCACCAGTGGTGCCATGCGCGGTAATATCGGCATTGGCTTTGCCATTCCCATCAACTTAGCCAAAAGGATAATGACTGATCTGATTGAAAAGGGCAAGGTTGTACGTGCTTGGTTAGGGGTGTACATTCAGGATATTGATGAACAATTTGCCGAAGCCCTGGATCTGAAAACCCGCAAGGGAGCTTTAATCAGCGATGTAGTTCCGGATAGTCCCGCTGATAAAGCCGGACTGCAGCGCCAGGATGTGGTTGTTGAATACAATAATAGGGAAGTCAAGGATGCAGGCCATCTTCAGTATTTAGTCGGGAATAGTGATATCGGTGAAAAAGTGGAGTTGGCCATTATACGTAATGGTAAAGAGCAGACAATAACCGTTAAACTGGTTGAAATGCCTGAAGAGCAGGAAATGGCTGCAGCGGAGAAAGAAGGAGAAGCCGCTGAACTGGGTATCACCGTACGGGAATTAACCCCGGCGCTGGCGAAAGAATTTGGTTACAGCCCGAAAGAAGCAGGTGTTCTGGTTGTCAATCTGGAAAGAGGCACTGAGGCTGCGGAGAAATTACAGCGCGGTGATATCATCAAACGGATCGGCAATGTCATCATCGAGGATATCAATGATTACCAGCAGGCGCTGCAGAATATCAGAAAAGAAGTGATCCTGATGTTAGTCAAGCGAGGTAAAAACACCTTTTTCATTACTCTTGAACGAACTGAATAAATTTCTGTTTTAGGTCAGTTGTTCAACATAAAAAGAGGCTTTCATTTTCGAAAGCCTCTTTTTATGCTCAGCCCGGTGAACCAGCAAAACCGATGGGATTTATAGTTGTTTTTTGTATAACCTAAGCCTAAATTTCAAGGTTATATGAAAATTGATTTGGCCGTCGATTTTATACAATAAAAAGTTTTTAACTTATAAACTAAGCAAACAATTTTATGAATCAATTAGGCAAACTAATCACCATTTTCGGAATATTATTAGTGGTTTTGGGATTGATCATTTCCTATGGGAAGGATCTTCCGGTCTTTCGTCATTTGGGACGTTTACCCGGTGATCTGGTCATTAATAAAGACAATTTTACACTTTATGTACCCTGGGTAACCTGCCTGGTACTTAGTTTGATCATTTATGTTGTTTTTAATATCATACGCCGCTAAAGGAGGTAAACCCGCGTGATAAAGAAAGTACCCCCAAAGGTTGATTTTATTCAGCTGGAACACGAAATGTTACAGTTCTGGGACGATAACCAGATTTTTGCCAACCTGATCGCCAAGAACGCCAAGGGTCCCCGCTGGTCTTTTATTGACGGTCCTATAACGGCGAACAATCCCATGGGAGTACATCACGCCTGGGGCCGGACTTACAAGGACATTTTTCAGCGCTATAAAGCCATGCAGGGCTACCAGACCCGCTATCAGAATGGATTTGATTGTCAGGGCTTGTGGGTTGAAGTGGAAGTTGAAAAAGAGTTGGGCTTTAAATCCAAAACAGATATTGAAGATTACGGTATCGAAAAATTTGTTAATAAATGTAAACAGAGGGTTCGTAAGTACTCAGCGATTCAGACTGAGCAATCAATCCGCCTGGGCTACTGGATGGATTGGGATAACAGCTATTATACCATGTCCCCGGAAAATAATTACACAATCTGGCTTTTTCTGAAGAAGTGTCACGAACAGGGTTGGATTTATAAAGGACACGATGTCATGCCCTGGTGTACCCGCTGTGGCGCGGCTTTATCCGAGCATGAGATTGCCACGGAGGGTTACCGGGAAATGACCCATACCGGGGTAACGGTTCGGTTACCCCTGCTGGAGCGGAATCAGGAGTTTCTGCTGATCTGGACCACGACTCCCTGGACCCTGACTTCCAATACAGCGGCGGCGGTCCACCCTGAAAAGACCTATCTGAAAGTACGCCAGAAAAACAAGGTTTATTACCTGATTGAAGGCCGCAAGGAGATCCTCAAGGGCGATTATCAGCTGGAAGATACCCTCACCGGTAAAGAGATGCTGGGATGGCAATATCAGGGCCCCTTTGATGAGTTGCCGGCCCAGCAGGAAGTACAGCACCGCGTGATTCCCTGGGAAGAAGTAACCGAAACGGAAGGAACCGGTATCGTACATATTGCGCCCGGCTGCGGTCAGGAAGACCATCAACTGGGTGAAGAGTATGATCTGGCTGTAATTGCTCCCCTGGATGATTTTGGGGACTATCTGGAAGGGTTTGATTGGCTCAGTGGTAAAAATGTTGATGAAGTCACGGATCTTATTTTAAAGGATTTGAAAGCGAAAGGCATTGCCTATCGCCACGAGCCCTATACCCACCGCTATCCGGTTTGTTGGCGTCACGGAACACCACTGGTCTTCCGCCTGGTGGATGAATGGTTTATTAATATGGATGCCGTGCGGCATGACATGATGGCGGTTACCAGGCAGATCGAGTGGATCCCGGCCTATGGGTTACAGCGGGAGCTGGATTGGCTCAGGAATATGGATGACTGGATGATTTCCAAGAAGCGATTCTGGGGACTGGCCCTGCCGATCTATGAATGTGAAGCCTGCGGGAAAATAACCGTGCTGGGAAGCCGGGCTGAGCTGCAGCAAAAAGCTGTAGAGGGCTGGGGTGAGTTTGACGGCCATACCCCTCATCGTCCTTGGATCGATAAAGTTAAAATCAAATGTGAAAACTGCGGGGAAACGGTCAGGCGGGTCGAAGATGTAGGCAATCCCTGGTTAGACGCCGGCATCGTGCCCTTTTCCACATTGAAATATACGACCGACCCGGATTACTGGGAGAAATGGTTTCCGGCGGAATTCATCTGTGAATCGCTACCCGGACAATTTCGCAACTGGTTCTATTCCCTGATCGCCATGAGCACGGTTCTGGAAAACAAACCACCCTTTTTAACTGTATTGGGATATCAGCTGGTCAAAGATGAAAACGGCGAAGATATGCATAAAAGTACGGGCAATGCCATCTGGTTTGATGAGGCGGCTGAGAAAATGGGTGTGGATGTGATGCGCTGGCTGTATGCGTCGCACAGTCCGTTCAACAATCTTCTTTTCGGTTATAATATTGCCAAAGAGACCCGCAAGCGCTTGATCACGCTATGGAATTCTTATTCCTTTTTTGCGACCTATGCTGCCTTGGATGGTTATGACCCTCAGAAACACATCGTGGACCGCGCGGATCTGTCTGAATTGGACCGCTGGCTTTTGGCGCGTTTGAATCAGTTGTATCAGCTGACAGCCAGGGCCTATGATAAATACGCCGTTGACAAGGGTATGCAATATATCAATACTTTTCTGGAGGATCTTTCCAACTGGTATATTCGGCGCAGCAGACGCCGGTTCTGGAAATCAGAAGACGATCAGGACAAGTGGGCAGCTTACCAGACCTTATATACCGCTCTCAAGGGACTTATCTTGCTCCTGTCTCCGGTGATTCCTTTTGTTACCGATTATATTTATCAGAATCTGGTCAGAGGACTGGAGCCCAAAGCGCCTGAGAGTATACATCTGGCGGATTTTCCGCAAGGCGACCAGACGTATATTGATGAAGCCCTGATCCAGCGCATCAATCTGATTATCAAGATTGTCAGTTTGGGACGGGCGGCTCGCAATAAAGCCGATTTGAAAGTACGTCAGCCTTTGCACAAATTACTGGTAAAGTTGCCCTCGCAAGCGCAGGCTGATCTGCAATCGCTGTCCGATCAGATCCGGGCGGAATTAAATGTTAAAGAGGTTGAGATCCTGAATGATGAAACCCGGGTGGTGGACTTTATTGTCAAACCAGACTTCAAATCTCTTAAACAGAAATATGCGGACGATATAGGCGCCATCCGCCAGGCGATCAACGATCTGGATCCGGAAAAAACAGCTCATAAACTAGCCCATGGCGGTACTGTTGAATTGACGCTTCCCGCCAAAAAGGTATTTCTGGAAGGGGAGGATCTGATCATTGAACGTCACGATAAAGAAGGCTATGCTGTCATGAGCGAAGGTGATTATACAGTTGCGATAGACACGCAATTGAACCAAGCCCTGATCGATGAGGGCCTGGTCCGTGATTTCATCCGGCACATTCAGACCATGCGCAAAGAAGCCGATTTTAAAGTTGAAGATCGCATTCGGATTGCCGGCGATTTCCATGCTAAATTAAAGCAAGCCTTACAGCAGCACTGGGAGTACCTGAAAGCCGAAACTTTAGCCAATCGAGTGGATAGTGAGTTTAAACCCGGTGAATTTGAGAAACAGATCAAAATTGCCGGAAAACAGATTCCCGTATCAATCAGCCGGGAGAAGAAACAATAATCTTGGAATCAAATTATATTGGAGTATTATATGACGGAATCCAAACCAAATAAGAAGAAAAGAAGAAGTAAAGAAGAACTGGAATATTTTAAAAACCTGATTCTGGATAAACGCAGAGAAACCATAAAAGCGGTCAAAAGACTGGAAGAGGCCACCCGTCGGGATAATAGCACCGGCGGATCCGACTCAACCTATGCCTATCATATGGCGGATGTGGGTACCGATGCCCAGGAGCGGGAAAAAGATTATCTCTGGTTATCCCGTGAAAAGAAGTTTTTAGGCCATCTGAATTCCGCGCTGGACCGGATCGACAGCGGTGAATACGGCGTCTGTATTGAATGCGGTGAGTTCATTCCCAAAGAACGTCTGGAAGAAGTTCCGCACACGCAACATTGTGCGCAGTGTAAGAATAAACCCCATTAGGGTGAGGGCACACCCGTTACAGGTCTTCATGTATTTTATGTGATTGGTGAGGACCCCAGTCTTTGTTTTTTAGTCAACCGTTTGATTATACGATCATGCAACTCATCGCCGTCACATATTTTACCCAGTCCGGATTCCGCAAAATAATTTGATAATTTAGATAATTCTGCCTATACTATTAACAGGTTGTTACATTATTGTTTAAACAAGAAATTCCTTAAGTGTCGGACACCATGAAAATATACCGGGGAGAAGGTCTTTCTTTTAAACCGGACAACCAAGCAGGGGAACGTATAGATAAATTTTTAGCGACTAAAATTGATGCCCTGTCACGCTCCAAGGTCAATCATTTGATCAAAACCGGGGCTGTTAAGGTCAATCAGGAAGCTGTGAAACCCAGCTATCAGCTCCAAAGCGATGATTCCATTACTGTGGTTATTCCTGATGCTGAGCCGCTGCCGGTGACGGCTGAGCCCATTCCCCTGCAGATTATTTATGAGGATGAATACTATCTTGCCGTTAATAAACCGGCGGGGATGGTAGTTCATCCCGGCGCCGGTCATCATCGGGGTACTCTGGTTAATGCGCTCAAGCATTACACCCGCCAATTAAGTGCGGTGGGCGGCGACTGGCGCCCAGGGATCGTACACCGGCTGGATAAGGAGACTTCAGGGATTGTCATGTGTGCCAAAAGCGACGAAGCCCACTGGAAGCTGAGTCAGCTCTTTAGCCGCCGTCAGGTAGATAAAGTCTACCGCACCTTTGTCTGGGGGCAGCTGTCACCTGACAGCGGTTTGATTGATAAACCGATCGGTCGCAGCCGGCGTAATCGTAAAAAATTTACCGTAACTCTGCAAGGTAAATCTGCCCGCACCCGGTATGCGACCATTGCAGATTATAGCCTGATTTCCTATTTAAACTTAATGTTGGAAACCGGACGGACTCATCAGATTCGCGTACATTTGAGTTCCCTCGGGCATCCTGTGCTGGGGGACAGCGATTATGGCAAAGACCGCTCCTTTGTGCAGTCACTCAATCAGTCAAAGCAACAATTGGCTGGTCAAATCCTTGCCCGGGTTGAGCGACAGTTGCTGCATGCCTATCAGGTCAGTTTTCAGCACCCTTTTAGTCGGGAAACGATAGAGATTACTGCCGATCTACCTGATGATTTTAAACAGGTAAAGGCCCTTTTGGAATCGGAGCCGGGTGCCGATTAGTGATGATTGAAAAATATATTACGGAATTTATCAGGTTTTTAAAGAATGAACGCGGGTGTTCAAAACATACCTTGGCAGCCTATCGTCGCGATCTGGATCAATTCATCACTTTCTATGAGGCCTATGCTAATTTGGTGCCTCTGGATGTCAATAAGGTAGATAAACTTGGCCTCCGGCATTATTTGGGCAGTTTGATGGAAAAAGGACTGAAGAAGACTTCCATCGCCCGTAAGCTGGCCGCCGTAAAAGCCTTTTTCCGGTTTCTGAGTGTGCAGGGCCTCTTAAAACAGAATCCGGCTGCGCTGATCCGCACGCCCAAAGCCGAAAAACCTTTGCCGGTGGTATTGTCGGAAGTGGAAATTGAGCGGGCCATGGCCGTACCGGACACCGACAGTTTCCTGGGAAAACGCAACCGGGCCCTGCTGGAGCTGTTCTACAGTACCGGAATGCGGCTGAATGAACTGGTTGCCCTTAATATCAGGGATCTGAACAAGACCCGTATGCTCATCAAAGTTTTTGGCAAAGGGTCAAAGGAACGGGTGGTGCCTTTTGGTGAGCAAGCCCGGAACAGTCTGATGCAGTATTTGGAAAGCCGACGAGCAGAATTCGGCGCTTATCAGTTGGAAAGTCCCTTGTTCATCAGTCGGAGAAATAAGCGTCTCTCACGCCAGATGATCCAGGTGATTATTAGTAAACTGTTAAGTGAAATTTCTGATAAAATGCATCTCAGTCCCCATGTCCTGCGCCACTCTTTTGCCACCCATTTATTGGATCACGGCGCTGATTTGAAAGCGGTCCAGGATTTATTGGGACATGCCAGCTTATCTACCACGCAACTGTATACCCATATTCAGATCGGTAAATTAAAAGAGGTATATAAGCAGGCGCATCCCCACGCCAAATAAAGAAAGGAGAAGTTCATGGATTTAGAATTAACCGTAAGACATCATGACGTACCGGACCGTGTCAAAACCTATGCGAAGAATGAGATCCGGAAATTATCCAAATTCCATGATCGGATTGTCAGCTGTCATATTATTCTGGATAGTGACAAGGAAGGTGAAGCAGCGGAAATAACCCTGCATATTGCGGGTAAGGATTTTGTCGCCTCCGATACGACTGATGATATTACCAAATCGATTGATAATGCGGTTGATAAAATGGAAAAACAAATTAAACGTTATAAAGGGAAGAGGTTTGGAAAATAATGGCTGAACCATTAACCGTAGCAAAACTTTATGAGGATAATCGCAAGAAGTTGCGCTTACGCCTGGTAAACGGCAAAAGCGGATTCCGGCGTCAGATAACTTCGGCCAAGACCAACCGGCCCGGGCTGGAGCTGACCGGGTTCTGGCAATACTTTAACAAGGACCGGGTCCAGTTGTTCGGGCTAAAGGAAAAGCGCTATCTGGATACCATTTCTGAGAAGCAAAAGCAACAGATATTCACGAAGCTGTTTCAGGAGAGCGTTCCGGCGGTAATCTTTGCCCATCAGACCCAGCCCTGTGACATAGCCGTTCGTATGGCCAAAAAGTATAAGGTGGCGATTTTCAAGTCTACTATGCTGACTACCCCGCTGAGCCAGTTTTTAATGGATTATCTTGATTGGAACTTGGCGCCTAATGTGGTGATGCATGGCTCTCTGGTGGATGTCTATGGAGTTGGTATTCTTTTTACCGGTCGTAGCGGGATCGGGAAAAGTGAAATCACACTGGATCTGGTCGAAAGAGGCCATCGTCTGGTTGCTGATGATTCCGTCAGGATCATCCGCCGGGCAGACAATGTCATCATCGGTTTGGGGCATGAATTTCTGGAACATCATATTGAAGTCCGGGGGCTCGGTATTATCGATGTGGCCCGTATGTTCGGTGTCCGGGCCATTCGTAAGCAGAAACGGGTGGAAGTCCAGGTGGAATTAGAAGATTGGGATGAAAATAAGAATTATGACCGGATCGGCACCCAGGAAGAAAGTATCAAGATCCTGGATGTGGAGACCCCCCTGACCCGCTTACCCATTTATCCCGGCAAGAATATCACTGTGATTGCCGAGGTGATTGCCCTTAACCATATGCTGAAAATCTATGGCCGCAATGCTGCCAAGGAATTTGAAAAACGCTTGGAGATAGAGATCAAGCAGAAAATGCGCAAAAATCAGGTTGAAGCCTATTTAAAAAAGGATTTTGAGTAATCCCGCCGGTATTCCCATTCTGTGCAGGAACCGGGAAAATATTGGCCGGGAAGGGACACATTACCTGCCGCAAACAGCAGTCAATACCAGGACATATTCCACCGCTGTCCGTTTTTAAGCGGGGCTTGTCTGTTCCGCGGATGCGACAGCCTTTACTTCGGTGAATTCAGTTGATTTTCATTTTCACCTTGTTTATTTTTAGCGAGTTTATAGATATAGAGGAGGATAGATGCAGAATTATTTTTTTACATCGGAATCAGTCACTGAAGGGCATCCGGATAAGGTTTGCGATCAGGTTAGTGATGCTATTCTGGATACTATGTTAGAAGGTGACCCGGAATCCCGGGTTGCGATCGAATGTTTGACCAAAACCGGATTTATTGTGGTGGCGGGTGAAGTGACTACCGACACTTATGTTGATATTCAGCGGGTGGTACGCGATACCTTGAAGGGCATCGGGTATGACGATCCCGATTTTGGATTTGAATATGAGACCTGTGGCGTATTGACCAGTATTTCCGAACAGAGTCCAGATATTGCCCGGGGCGTCGATGAACAAGAAGACCATGAACAGGGGGCGGGTGACCAGGGGATCATGTTCGGATATGCCTCGGATGAAACCCCTGAGATGATGCCTCTGCCTATCATGCTGGCGCACAAATTAACCGCCCGGTTGGCAAAAATGCGTAAAGACAAGGTGCTGTCCTTTTTACGGCCCGATGGTAAAAGTCAGGTAACAGTCGAATACCGGGATGGCAAACCTCATCGCGCGGAAGCCGTGGTGATCAGCAGTCACCATGATCCGGACGTGGATTATCAAAAGTTAAAAAAGGGAATTATGGAACATATCATCCGGCCGGTCTGTGGCGAATGGCTGGACGAAAACACCCGTTATTACATAAACCCCACCGGCAGTTTTATTTTGGGCGGACCGGTCGCCGATGCCGGCCTGACCGGGCGCAAGATCATTGTGGATACCTATGGTGGTGTGGGCAGTCATGGGGGGGGCTGTTTTTCCGGCAAGGATCCCAGCAAGGTTGACCGCAGCGGCAGTTATATGGCCCGTTATATTGCTAAAAATATTGTGGCGGCCGGACTGGCGCATAAATGTGAAGTCCAGATCGGGTATGCCATTGGCGTGGCTGAACCGGTCTCGGTCTATGTGGGCACTTTCAAGACCGGCTGCGTCGCGGAAGAAAAATTAGCCCGGGCAGTGATGGAAATCTTCCCCCTCAAACCTGCGGAAATCATCCGTCATCTGCAATTGAAACGACCTATTTACCGCAAAACCGCTGCTTACGGACATTTCGGGCGGCTAGATAAGGATTTTACCTGGGAAAGAACCGATAAGGTGGAACCGCTGAAAGCCTACTTTAAGGAGGAAAAATGAAAGGGAAAGTAAAAAATACCCAACTGGCTGAAAAGGGCAAACTCAGAATCGAATGGGCCGAATCGCACATGCCGGTTATGATGAAATTGCGTGAGAGATATCAGCAAACCAAACCCTTAAAGGGGGCCCGTATCAGCGGTTGTTTACATGTGACTAAGGAGACGGCCGTTCTGGTTAAGACGCTGCGCGCTGCCGGCGCCGAAGTGGCCTGGTCGGGATGTAATCCCCTCAGCACCCAGGACGATGTGGCTGCCGCGCTCTATGAGGATGGCGTGCCTATTTGGGCCTGGCATGGAATGAATACACAGGAGTTTTACTGGGCCATCGAACAAACTCTGAGCCAAAAACCCACCATGACCCTGGATGACGGAGCAGACTTGATCTTTACCTTGCATCACAAGCATGCGGACCTGGCTAAAAAGGTGTTTGGCGGGTCGGAAGAGACCACCACCGGTGTACACCGGCTGCGGGCCATGGCTGCGGATAAAAAATTGCTCTATCCCGTGGTAGCGGTCAATGATACCGAGACCAAATGGGATTTTGATAATGTCTACGGTACCGGTCAATCCTCGATCGACGGTATCTTGCGGGCCACATCGATTTTACTGGCCGGCAAAACCTTTGTTGTGGCTGGTTACGGCCATTGTGGAAGAGGAACTGCTGCCCGCGCTCGCGGTATGGGCTGTCATGTCATTGTTACCGAAGTAAAACCCACGGCCGCCTTAAAGGCCACCCTGGATGGGAATCAGGTTATGACCATGGACGAAGCCGCCGCGGTGGGCGATGTTTTTATCACGGCGACAGGCATGAAAGATGTGATTGTCCGTCGCCATTTTGAAAAAATGAAAGACGGGGCCATTGTCTGTAATACCGGTCACTACGATTGTGAATTGAATTTAAAAGATCTGAATGGCTTAACGGAATCCAAAGCCGAGGTGCGTGATAACTGTGTAAGGCACCGCCTGAAAAATGGTCAACAGATTTATTTACTGGGCGAGGGACGCTTGGTTAATCTGGTGGCGGCTGAAGGCCACCCCTCGGAGGTGATGGATATGTCCTTTGCCAATCAATTCTTAAGCATGAAATATATATTTGAAAACCAGGCGAAACTTGAGAATACTGTATATGATGTTCCGGAAGAACAGGATCAGGAAGTGGCGCAATTGAGGCTGGAAGCCATGGATGTGCAGATCGATGAGTTGACTGAAGATCAGATTCGGTATCATAACGCCTATGCGGAAGGCACTTAATCGTCCCGGAATAAATGATGCGAAGGGGCTGGATTATATCTCTTGAAATAAATAATTAGCAGGTCCATGGGGCTGGTCAGTAAAAAGTATGTTATTATAGGCGCAGTTTTAATGCTGCTGAGCAGATGGCTGGCTTGTGAATTTGAAATGCCGTCTACACCGCGCCTACCGGAACGCTGGAACAGTAAGATTATTGTTCCGCTGATCAATGCGCGCTATTCCTTTGCTAATTTACTTTATGATTCCACCGGTCATACGCCGATCCATGCGGATACTACTACAGATACCCTCTATTATCTGGCTGCAGACAGCCTGACAACCACTGTTACCGCCAATAGCGATTCTATTTTTCAGATCCACACGCCCCCGGTTTCCGAAAGTCTTAACCTTACCCGGAATATTAAGAAAGACAAAAATGGATTTGCCAAGCCCTTCCAGGTTGATCTTTCTACGATGCTCGATACCAACTATAATCATCTTAACAACGCACAACTGAATACTCAGGTCGGTTATAATATACTGACCCTGCAAGCCAGTCTTTCGGACACCTTTCCTAATGATATTCAAATTAAATTGTTATCGGCCAACATTAAGGATAATATCAGTGATACCCTGGTACTGGATTCACTTACCCTGACCGCGGGAAGCTTAAGTGGCTCCCTGACCCGCTCTCTATCCGCGGATTCTCTGGTAAATCCCGGTTCTGCGGGATTTATCGATTCCCTGGTCTACCAGCTGGAAGTCAGCATTCAGGATACCCTGCAAACCGCCTTAGACTCAATCGATCAGCAATTGAATTTACGCTTGTCAGGCATGGATTTGGGATTGGCTGCATTTGAGGGCCGGGCTTATATCCAGGCAGATTTTGATCCCATTCAGATAGAGCACTCCCCTTTAGGCGCCCGGGGTATCCGGTTTGACTCCACCCGCATGGCACTCTGGATAGGATCCGTTACCGGTTCATTTAGTAATCTGCGTTTATATGCGCGCGGTGAAAGTAACGGAGAGTGTCAGGTCGAGTTGGATGTTATTGACTCCCTGCGTACCGGGCGTTATCTGTTTGATATTGGAGAGGTGATGGCCCATATGCCACAATGGATCTATCTCTCGTTGGGAGGCGGTCTGGGGCAGGGGCAGTATGTGGCCGGCCAAAATTTTTTCCAACAACTGTCCGCCTTACGCTATCGTATCTATACACCTTTAAGTTTTGTATTGCCGGGTGAACTCTCCCTGGCCGCTGCCAAGCCCACCACCTTTTTTATTAAAGATTCGCTGACCCGCCAGAAATTTTCCCGTTCGCAAAACGGTGTCATTTTCGAAGCTTTCCTGACCAACCGGACCCCTTTCCAGGGCGATATCTATTTGATGGCCGGTAATTATTTTCTGCCCCTGCTGGATTCCAATAGAGTGGCTGAGGATCCTGATTTTATCTGGAACAGTACCGCGGATTCTCTGTTTCATATTGGTAATGAGACCACCTATGTGCAAATCGATACCCTGGCCCTGTTAACGGTTCCGCCAGCCACCATCGCTAATGGGACGATTCAAAATCCCGGCCGGTCAACCCAGCACTATTTTACGGCAGCGGATGTGATTGCTCTGTTTGCCGATTCCACCTATATCATGCCCCATTTTAAATTTAGGAATCCGGATACGCTCACGACTGCCATCCGCCCAGACCACACTCTGCGGGTCGAAGGTTATCTGCATCTCCTGTTTGATCCGGAAGCCCTGGAGCCTACCGGCGAAGTGGCACCGGATACAGCCGATACCCTGGCCGATACCCCACAGGTTCTGCGATGAGTTGGCCGCTGTTAGCCAAAGGAAACACAGGTTGGATCTTTAACCGGATCCTGCCATTTTTCACCTTTATCTTGATTATGTGTCCGGCAGCGGGCTGGGCTCAGCTTGATCTCCATCCCCGTGCTCAGGCCCTTGGCGGAGCCTATTCAACCATCGCGCGCGGTTACTTTTGTGTGGGCTATAATCCGGCGGGATTGGCCAGTCCGGGCCCCTATAAGAACTATATCCAACTGGGAGGTCTCAACAGCTCTGTCACCAACAACTTTTTCTCTTTGGAAACCAATGGCAAATATGGTGGTAAAGACCTTACGCTGAATCAGGACAAGCTGCAGCGGCAATTTCTAAAGGATTTACCGGCTTCCGGGTGGCGCGGGAATTTCAGCCTGACCAGTCCCTTACCGCTCTTAAATATTTCCCTGGGTAATCAGGCCTTTACCTCTCAGTTTAAATATATTGGTGATTACTATCTATCCCGAGCGGTTCTGGATGTGTTGTACGGAAACATGGCAGTTGGCCCTGAATACGAGCTGGACCTGCGTTGTGATGCCATGATGGCCGTAGAATATGCCTATTCCATGGCCGTGCCCTACCAAAATGTGTCCTGGGGATTTACCTTGAAGTATATCCAGGGGATCGGCTATTATGGCATTGATCCCGATTATAGCAGTGGTATCATCAGTGTGGACACCGCTCAATTTTGTCTGCGGGGCCAGGGAGAGTATCATCTGCGCAATTCCCGTGAAGGCCGTGGATTCAGCGCTGATCTGGGAGTGATTTTCCGCGAGATCTATGGCTGGGATATTGGGCTGAGTCTGGCCAATTTGGGCGGAATTATTCAATGGAACCGTTCCAATCTGACCGCCCAAATAGTAGGATCGGGGGGGCTGAAATTAATGGAGCGTCAGTTCAAGCAGTGGAATACCAATGTCGGTTTTGATTTTGAGGATGGCACCTATAAATATAGCTTTCAGATTGACAGTCTCAATAATTTAGAGGGCGCCGCCTTCTTCAGTGGTGATTCCGCTTTCGGGGATTTTTTACGCAGCCGGCAAAAGAGTGTGCCCGACAGTACGGTTTTCGAGACCCAGATACCGCTCATATTGCGGCTGGGGGGCGACCGCTATCTGAACGATGACCTGCGCCTGGCGCTGGAGTGTGTGGCTGCCTTTCAGGATCAGTTTGATTACCGGCAGGGCTGGCGGATCTCAGTGGGAATCGAATATTCATACTATCAAAATTTACCCTTGCGACTCGGGTTGGCACTGGGGGGGCTCAGCCGCTGGGAAATAAATCTGGGCAGCGGTTTGTGGCTCGGTGGTTTACATCTGGACTGGTCGCTGGGCTTTCACCAGCATATGTGGATCCATAAGGCGCGGGGGATCAATTTTGCTGTGGGAGGCTATATCGCCCAAGGCCGCCATGCACAGTAATAATTATATTATTTTCCTATTTATAACGGTATACAACCCATATGTTAATGCCTTTACAGCCCTTTAAAAAATATATTCTGGGGTGTGTTATCCTGCTGGGCTGGGCCTGGCTCAGCTGCACTTACGAACCGGTACAACCGCCGGAAATGCCTACTTTTTACCAAACGATCAATATTCCCTTATCCGATGTGACTTTACCGGTGGCCGATTTACAGGATTCCACCAATCATATCTACGGTGATTCCTTGGCCGACTCACTCTATTTTCATTTTGAAGGTCGTCTGGATACAGCGACCCTGACACCGGATATATTCACCATTCCCAATGAAACCGAATTGATTATCGCCCAGGATTTTTCCGATTTCAGCGATGCTGATATTTCCTTTCGTAAAACTATCTCCCGCAATCTAAAACTGTCTGACCAGATCAGTCTACCCGGCGTCTCCTTGCCCTTACCCTATGATGTGACATTGGATTCCATACCCCGCCAAAATTTGATCGATGAAGAACAGCACTATGAGATATTTGACCGCTATGGGATCCCTTATTTTAAACGGGTGGATTACGTGACCATTGACCGGGGTACTTTTAGGGTTACCATCGAAAATCAATTACTGGTAGACCTTGAGGATGTTACCATTGAACTGCTCAATATTGGCGGTGAAGAGATATCACGGTCCTATTTTGACCGCATACCCCATGGCGCCACCCGTAGCGACGGGAATGATGGCAATCTGGCTGGCAAGAAAATGCGTGATTCAGTGCAGGTGACCCTCTATGCTATTCTGGCTGGTACCCAGGGTGACCCGCTTACCATTCCAGCCAACACCGACCCCAATGCGACCATCTCAGTACTCTTTGAAGTGGATAGCCTGGAAAGTATTACTGGTGTTCCGGAACCGATCGAATATCATGTCCGGCGCCCCATTCCGCCTTCCAATAACACCATTATCCGAGGTGTACTGGCTCAGATGAGTACCGGCGTGGATACCAACCGGATTAACTATGATATCGATAATGACACTCCTATCGATCTGAATTTGTTTATGGATTTCTACAATTTTTACGATCAATCCGGTAATCTGTCGCTTGATACCGACCTGTATGCCAACAGCCGTACGACGGAAACCATAGATATGAGTGGCGATACACTGCGTAATCCGGATGCCACTTCAGTGGTGGATTCCATTATCGTGTTTAACCGGATCACCATTTTGCCTGATCCGGGTGATACGGTCAGCACCCTGCCCCTAAATTTTTCCCAGAGCGCCATCAACGGCGTAATCCAGGTGACCCCCATGCAATTCGCGGAGATCGTGGGTTTCTTTAATCAGTCCTTTGCAATACCACCTTTGACGATTGAGGATATTCCTGAGGGGTTTGGCTTTATTGATTTCGGGAGTGTGCTGCTGAATCTGCATTTTTATAATGAAATCCAGGCCAGTACCGATTTGAACCTGACGATCAAAGGTGTAAAAGAGAATACATCTCCCGAACAGGTCTCAGTTGAAGAAACCATTGATAAAGCCACGCCGGCGCTTCCGGTCGCCGAGAGTGATGTGATCATTGAAATCGCTCCTATTTTTAATATGGTGCCCGATTCTATTCTGGTCAGTGGGGAAGCAGCCATTCCGGCCAGTGATACCACCCGTTTGCAGGTGGGAAAATCCTTCTGGGGCAGCTATAATGTGACCGTGCCTTTCCAGTTAAAATTAGCCGCGAAAACTTTCATTCCCAATAGTTCCAATAAATTGGATCCGGTGGATGAAGAGACCCGGCATCGGATTCAACAGGGCTTTATCAGAGGAGCCATTATCAGCCAGGTAACCAATGATTTTCCACTCTCCGGCTCTATCGAATTACTGCAGTCTACCTATGACTACTTTCCCCTGGATAGCAGCCTGGCTCTCCTGGATTCCGGTTATCAGTGGATCAATGATTCCCTCTATGCCCAGACTGATACCGGACAGGTTTATATCGGGATCGATACACTGACCCATATTCGCTTGCCGGAACCACAAGCCTATACGGAACAGGGGGCCGTTGCCCAGGCCGGTTATCTATACCAGGAATCGGTCCTGGATACGACCACGCTGAACCGGATTCTGGATAACCGGACCCATTATGTGCGCCCCCGTATATTCCTGGATAGTACTGAAAATTATGTAACGGTGAAATTCAGCGATAAAATCCGCATTTCTGCGCTGCTCAGCTTAACTCTGGAAGCGGGGCAGTTTGTGATGCCGGCAAGCGATAGCACCTCACAGGATACCCTGGCGGCAGATACTTTAAGCAAACCGGTCAGCGATTGGATCAAATGAAGTCAGTACATCCGGTTAAGATGATTCTTGGCATGCTGATAATTCTGCTTACCAGCCGGCAGAGTAACGCCCAGACCCTGCGCAATGCTCGCTGTGTGGCCCTGGCCGGGGCCTATGGATCTCTGGCCCGGGGATTGTTTGCCGTGGAGTATAATCCCGCTAATCTGGCTCTGCCGGATGCTTATAAGACCTACCGTTTATGGACCGGTGTCAGTACCCGTTTTGCCAATAATTTTCTTTCCATAGCGAGTTACAACAAATATAATGGTAAAAACTGGGAAGCCAATAACGGAGAACTCAAGCAGGAGTTCCTGGCCGCCATTCCAGACCGCGGCTGGCGGCTTTTCAGCGATTTTGATCTGGCCTTGCCCTATATCAATATTTCGCGGGCCAATCGCGCCTTTACTGCCAATATCATGTTTATCGGAGATCTGGGTCTTCCGCGGGGGGTGGTTTATTTTGTGTTCGACGGAAACCCCATCGGAAAGCGCTTGAATCTGGATATTGCGGAAGAATTACTCATGGTTGGTCAATGGGCCTATTCCTTTGCCATTCCCACGGAGCATTTTTCCGTGGGTTTTACCTTGAAATATTTACAGGGGCTCGGCTATTTGGGAATCAATCCGGACTCTTCCTATGGCTTCTTAAATACCCGTTTTGGTATGGACCGCAATTATATCATCGGGGAGGGACATTACCTTTTTCAGCAATCCCTGGGGGGGAGAGGTTTCGGCCTGAATATCGGGATTACGACTAAGGAGTTTAACGGATACCGCTTTGGGGCCTCCCTGATCAATGCCCTGGGACATATCTATTTCGGGCAAAGTACCCTGTTAACCCGGGCCGTACCTGAAGATGAAGTGCTTCCCTGGGATGGTAAATTCTACCGTTATGATTTTGCTGTGGATAAAGCCCGTTTTGATAAATTTTTTGGCGGAGCTGAATTTGAGGATTTGTTCTCCGGCCAGGGTGAGATCCTCAGCGACACGACCAATTTTAGAGTCCGTTATCCGGCTCTGGTTCGTTTCAGTATGTCCAAATGGATCACTGGTGATGCGGTATTGGCCACTGATTTTGTAGCCGGTTTCGAGGATCGCCTCTATTCCTTTGGCGCCTGGAAATGGAGTATCGGTATCGAAAGCATCTATTTCCCCAATTGGCCGTTGCGCATCGGCATGTCCTTTGGCGGCCGGAATCACCAGGAGCTGGCTTTTGGCAGTGGCTGGCATAAGGGATTTATGCACCTGGATTGGGCCCTGGGTATCAATCAGGGTCTGTGGTTCAAGCATGCCAAGGGCTTCAATTTTTCAGTTACCCTCTATACCACCCGACGGTGGAAAGAATAAATACAGGCCCTCGCTTTTCAAAGGCAGTAGTAGAGTGCCGCCCGGATTCAGATAATCAATTCAGTTTGAAAATGATCGGAATACTGAAATAAACCCCCACCGGGAGATCCCGTTGCATGGCCGGCTTGAATTTAGTGGCTTTAACGGCAGCGATGGCCGCCTCATTCAGGCCGGAATTGGGAATGCCTTTTACGATACTGCAATCCTCAACATCACCATGTTTGTTGATAAAAGCCCGGATGACAACCATACCTTGCAGCCCTAATTCTTTGGCCAACTCAGGATATTTTACTTTTTGCTGTAGTGCTTTTAACCCGCCAATTGGTTTTGGCTCTTCTTCATAAATGGGAAAGTAACCATCCCTGGGCCTTGTTTCAACAGGGGGCGGAGGAGGCGGTGCGACGGGGAACCTGAGCTCATAAAAATTATCAGGCACCTCAGGTAAATCCACCTCAATTTCATCATCCGGTGATTCAATCGGTATCACCGGCAGTGCCGGCTGCTTATTCTCCGGGAGCTCGATTTTGGTGATCGTTGGGGGTGAAAATACAGGGGGTTTTTCCGTCTGAATTCCGCCTTTATCTGAGCGGGTATCAAAACGGGGGAATAAAACCATTAGCAAGATCACCATTGTCAGGGAAAGCACGCAGCTGCTTTTTAAAACCAGCCCGTAGCTCAATTTTAACGGATTGCCTCGATTCATTTGGCTAATCCTCCTTCCCATTTGATCGGCCGTTAAAAACCCTTCTCCATCTAATCCGCTCCTGTTTTAATTTCGAATGAAATAATAAATTTGTCAATATTGACTATTTCTATAATTATACCTAAATTAGTTATATAAATTCGGTATTCAACAATATTTGCATATAATTTAGACTAATTTAGCACAATTATATTTAACTCTATAATAATTAAAAACCGTAAGATCATCTAAAAACCGACAAGGTTGCCACCGTTTCTTATCTGGAAGCCCTTGAAAGGGCTCGGAGAAGAAGGGCCTTCTACCGTCTACCGGTTAACCCGGATGAAATAGTTACCATATTGTATTCACTATAGCTCTGGTCACACTGGGCTG
>CAZXFH010000027.1:0-17981 GCA_964640055.1 uncultured bacterium
TGTCTGATGTCACCCAGCTCACCTTTACGCCCGGTACCGATGAAAACGGATTTCCCTATGCAACCTTTCAGTTTCAGGTCAATGATGCTGTGGGTAACTGGTCAGCGGATTATACCGTGACTTTCAATGTAAGAAGCGTAAACGATTCACCCGTCGTGGCTGATACCATTCCGGACCAGATCGCTTATGAAGATGCCGCTTTTACCTTTACTTTTGGAGATACTGTTTTTAATGATGGGGATACCAGCGACAGTTTGCGGTACACGGCCACCTTATCCGATGCCAGTGCCCTACCCAACTGGCTTTCTTTTGAGGGGGCTAATCCGCGCACGTTCAGCGGTACACCGGGAAATGATGATATTGATACTCTCACTGTGAAGGTCACGGCCACTGATGACTCTGCCGCTAGTGCCTTTACAGCATTTGAGTTGGCCGTAATCAACACCAATGATCCCCCTATACTGACCGCAATTCCGGATACGATGTGTAATGAAGACAGTCGTTTGACTATCTCAGTGACCGCCAGCGATGTGGATGCCATGAATAACCTATTATTAAGTGTATCCGCAGATACTTCCGCAGTTACAGCGGAATTTTCCGCGAAAGGATCAGAATTGACTCAGGAGTTACTGATCACCCCGCAATCCAACTGGAATGGCACAGCCACAATTACCATCGTGGTTAATGACCAGGAATCCAAAGCAACTGATACAACCGGTTTTACAATTACCATCTTAGCCAGAAATGATGCACCGGTAATCACCACGACAGAATTAACAGCGGCCATGGAAGATCAAACCTACCATTTCAGTTTTACCGCAACCGATCCAGACCTGATCTATGGCGATACTTTGACCTATGCATTATCTGTCTCTCCCCAAGGCATGACAATTGATACCAACACAGGCGAAATCACCTGGTTACCAGACAATGGTGATGTCGGTGATACCAGCCTAACCGTCACAGTCAGCGATGATAGTAGCGCGACTGATGAAGAAAGCTTTACGCTAACAGTACATAACACCAATGATCCCCCACTGGTTGCTAATACCATTCCGAACCAAATCGCTACCGAAGACAGCTTGTTCTCTTTTACTTTTGGTGATACCGTTTTTACTGATATAGACGCTGACGACAGTTTAAGGTTCACAGCCAATCTGTCGGATGGCAGTGCCTTACCGGACTGGCTTGGGTTTGAGGAATCCACTCCACGTACCTTCAGCGGTACTCCTACAAATGAGGATATCGACACCATTAGCGTACAGGTTACAGCCATTGATGACTCTGCCGCTAACACCGCCACCGAGTTTGAGATCACCGTGATTAATATCAATGATCCACCGGTCATTACAAATCTGCCGGACACCGCTTTTGCCGAGGACAAACAATTATCTTTAGGACTGAATTATTTCGCTTCCTTTGTGGAAGATCCTGATACGCCCGATAGCCTTTTGAGCTTTGCAATATCAGAGGCAAACTTAGTTCACTTCTCACTCGAAGAGGATTCTTTATTTTTATATGCAGCGCCAAATATATTTGGTGTTGATACTTTAATCGTTGCTGTTAATGACGGCGAATACCAGGACTCCACGCCAATGATTGTGAATATCCTGCCGGTTAATGACGCACCCATTTTTACTGAAATAATGCCCGATACGATCCGCTTTGATTCCAATCAAGCGGATACCCTTGAATTAACCGGATTATTTACAGATATTGATACACCCGATTCATTACTGGTCTTATCCTATGTTTACAGCAGGTTTGTAAATTATGAGCGGATTGACTCGCTAAACATCATCAAACTATCGACTGAAAATAATCAGGCCGGTACCGATACTCTGATACTATCCGTTTCAGATGGAGAATTAGAGACCATCGATTCCGTGTTAATTCAGGTGAAAAAAATAACTGGTATTGATTATGTGATGGGTCAAACACCCAAAGAGTTTAAATTATATCAAAATTATCCCAATCCCTTTAATCCTACTACCCATATAATCTACAGCATACCCCAGGATTGTGAAGTAGAGCTGAGAATTTATGATATTCGTGGCAGAGAAATTGCTCTACTGGTTAAGGAAAAGCAGGGACCCAAAAATTACAGAGTTATTTGGGACGGCTGCAATCAATCCGGTAGACAGGTTGCGAGTGGTATCTATTTTTACCAGATAATCGCTAAGTCAAAAAATAAAACCTTTATCAAAACTAAAAAGATGATGTTTTTGGAATAAAAAAGGGCAGAAACAGGGCTATAATACACTGATCAGAGATCGTTTCCCAGCTGGATTGATGCTATCCGGTACGAAATTCAAGACAGATAAATTCTATTATCAGAGTTGATGTGTGATCCAGGAGAGTGGTGCTAACTAAATTCCGTCTGATATCTTACCTGTTTGGGCGGCCTAAATCAGCTTTCCTGCAGACCTAGGGAAAACTTTCACGATCACTTTTTATTTGCATTCTCACTTTCTAGCATCTATATTTAAAGGTTATTGAAAGTGAGCGAGTCAATGTCAAGACACACCGACAATTTACATCATCATGGCCATATCAGCTTCGCAGGGAGAACCGGGATGTAATTGTTTGCTGTCCAAATTCCAAGATTAAACCCGGTTCGCTGAGAATCGGGTTTTTTTATCTTTAAAACCGATGGAGCCTATTATGATCACCTTAGCCATCCAAAAAGCGGGTCGCCTCAGTGAAAAAAGTATGCGTTTGCTCCGGGAATGCGACATCCACTGTGAAAATGGCGGCCGGACCAAATTAAAAATCAAGGCCGGCAATTTTCCGCTGGAAGTACTGCATATGCGGGATGATGATATCCCGGAATGTATCCGCGACGGCATTGCGGATATCGGTATCGTCGGCGAAAATGTCTATCTGGAAAAGCAGCCTCAGCTGCGTTGTATCGAACGGTTGGGTTTTGCCAAATGCCGGTTGTCGATTGGCGTACCCAGGGACATGTCCTATAAGTCTATTACTGATCTGGAGAACAAAAGTATTGCGACCTCCTATCCCAACATTTTACGGAATTATTTAGATGATAATCAGGTAAACGCCGAGATTCATGAAATCAGTGGATCAGTGGAACTGGCACCCAGTATTGGTCTGGCAGATACGGTCTTTGATGTCGTGAGTAGTGGCAGTACCCTGATCAGCAATGGATTAAAAGAGGTAGAGACGGTGGTCCGTTCCGAAGCTGTTTTAATCAGCCCGGATGATCTGTCTGCTGATAAAGACGAACTCTTAAACCAGCTGCTATTTCGTATCCGGGCAGTCAACCGTGCCCGCCAGAGAAAATACATTCTACTGAATGCGCCCAATAATGCCATTGACCGGATCTGCGCTATTTTGCCAGGCATAAAGAGCCCGACGGTCATGCCCTTATCTGAATCAGGCTGGAGTTCAGTCCATTCCGTAATCGCTGAAGATCAATTCTGGGAAAACATTCAAAGTCTCAAAGAGGCCGGTGCCCAGGGCATTCTGGTCTTCCCCATTGAAAAAATGATTCTCTAAACCGAGGTGAGCTCATGGAAATCATTAAAAATCCTTCCAAAACCAGCTGGCCGGATTTACTGGCAAGACCCGGTCAGGAAAGTACCGCAAAAACCCAAAAGAACGTAGCCGATATTATCAAGCAGGTTAAACAACAGGGTGATCAGGCGCTTTTTGAATTAACCTACCGTTTTGACAAGGTCTCACTTAATCAATTACCGGTTACATCTGCTGAAATTGCACAGTCCATTCAAAATATCGATCCGGAACTGAAAGCGGCCCTCGAATTGGCAGAAAGGAATATCTGTTCCTTCCACGAAGCCCAGCTGCCTGCCGAAACCAAAGTTGTCGAAACTGCTCCGGGAGTACGATGCTGGTTAAAATATCTCCCCCTGGAGAAAGTCGGTCTCTATATTCCCGGCGGAACCGCGCCTTTATTCTCTTCGGTATTGATGCTGGGCATTCCGGCTCGCATCGCCGGCTGCCGGGAGCTTGTTCTGATAACTCCACCGGATAAACAGGGACAGGTCCATCCGGCTATTCTATATTGTGCGCAGCGGTTGGGAATTAACACCATCTATAAAATCGGCGGTGCCCAGGCCATTGCTGCTCTGGCCTACGGCACAGAGACCATTCCGAAAACAGCTAAAATCTTTGGCCCTGGCAATCAGTATGTCACGCTGGCCAAACAAATCGTAGCCAGTGAAGGGGTTCCGATTGATATGCCGGCCGGCCCCTCGGAAGTGATGGTCATCAGTGATGCCAGTGCTGACCCCAATTTTGTGGCGGCTGATCTGCTTTCGCAGGCCGAACACGGCAGTGACAGCCAGGCTATCCTGGTCAGCACCTCCCGGAAAATAATTGCTCAGGTTCAGCAGAATGTTAACGATCAACTGGAAACCCTCCCCCGTAAAGCCGTTGCCCGCCAGTCCTTGAAACATGCCCGCCTGATTCAGGTACCGGATATAAAAACCGCTCTGGAAATAGCCAATTATTATGCGCCCGAACATTTAATTATCATGACTGCCAATCCAGAGGCATTAAGCCCAAAAATTACAAATGCGGGCTCGGTATTTCTGGGAAAATATGCTCCGGAATCGGCAGGGGATTACTGTTCCGGCACCAACCATGTGCTGCCCACCCATGGATTTGCCCGCAATTACAGTGGGGTTACTGTAAGGGACTTCATGAAATCGATCACCTTTCAATCCATTACGCCTCAGGGATTGCAAATTCTGGGCCCGGCCATTGCAAAAATGGCGGCTGCGGAAGATTTGGATGCTCATAAGAATGCTGTTACTCTCCGGCTGAAACAGCTGCAAAAGGACCATTGATACATTCAAAAAACCAGGGGAAAAGCAGGTATAGATTATGTTTAACTTAAATGAATTAATCCGAAAAAACATTGCTGAGCTCCGGCCCTATTCTTCGGCCCGGAATGAATATGCCGGAAGTCAAGGTATTTTTATGGACGCCAACGAAAACGCACTGGGCTCCCCATCTGATCAGCCCCTTAACCGTTATCCGGATCCGCACCAACGGCAACTGAAAAAGCGGATCAGTGAGCTGCTGAAAATACCCGCACCTCAAATTTTTCTGGGCAATGGAAGTGATGAGGTCATCGATTTGCTTATCCGTGCTTTTTGCGAACCCAACCAGGATAAACTAATAATTTTACCTCCGACCTATGGGATGTACACTGTGGCAGCCAATATCAATGCCGCAAAAATTATCAGAGTACCTTTAACCCATGATTTTCAGATCGATACCCCTGCCGTCCTGGAAAAATTGGCTCTGAAGCCCAAGCTACTATTTCTCTGCTCGCCCAATAACCCGACCGGTAATTGCTTTCAAGAGAAAGATATTAAAAAATTACTGGCTAATTTTGAGGGGTTGGTGGTCATTGATGAAGCCTATGTGGATTTTTGCGCGCGTCAAAATTATCTGTCCTGGCTGAAACAATATAAGAACCTGGTCATCATTCGGACTTTTTCCAAGGCCTGGGGCATGGCCAGTATCCGGCTGGGCATGGCCTTTGCATCGGCTGATATAATCGATATTCTGACCCAGCTGAAATATCCCTATAATGTCAATGCAATTACTCAGGAGGCGGCCCTGCGAGCATTGGATAACATTGATCAACAGAAAAAGATGATTAAACAGCTCCTCAGCGAACGCGACAAACTCAGCCAAGCCCTTTCCCGCCTAGAAATCGTGGAAAAAGTCTTCCCTTCAGATGCAAATTTCTTACTGGTCAGGTTTCACGATGCCCGCAAGGTCTATCAAGCCATGCTGCAAAGGAAAATTATTCTACGGGATCGTTCCCAGTTAATACATTGTGATAATTGTTTGCGGATCACCGTGGGGACGCCCCGGGAAAACCAACTATTACTGGAGGCCTTGTTATCCTACACAAAACAAGGGAAATGAAGCAACAGGAGCAAACCATTATGCGAAAAATTCTTTTTATCGACCGGGATGGTACCATTATCAAAGAGCCGCCTGACAAACAGATCGACTCCTTAGAAAAACTGGAATTCTATCCGGGTGTGATCTGCGGCATGAAAGCCATTGCCGAAACTCTGGATTATCAATTGGTAATGGTCACCAATCAGGATGGATTGGGCACGGAGTTATTCCCGGAAGACACATTTTGGCCGGTGCATAACAAAATGCTAACCATTCTCAAAAATGAGGGGGTTTCCTTTGAGGATATCCTGATTGATATAAGTCTGCCCCAAGACCAGGCCCCCACCCGCAAACCCCGGACCGGACTATTAAAAGAGTATCTAAAAGACCCGGAAATCGACTGGCAACAGAGTTATGTGATCGGAGACCGGGAGAGCGATGTGCAGCTGGCCCTAAACCTGGGCTGCCAGGCAATCTATTTACATGAAAAAAAACACCCCGAAGCAGTCCTGACCACCACTGATTGGATGGCAATCCACCACTTTTTACGCTCAACCGCCCGCCAGGCGACAGTTCAGCGCCGGACAGCGGAAACCGATATACGGGCCACTGTAAAACTGGACGGAAAGGATGCTTCCGAAATAGAGACCGGTATTGGTTTTTTAAACCATATGTTGAACTTGTTTACCACTCATTCCGGGATCGATCTCTCCCTGCAGGCCAGCGGCGATCTGGAGGTCGATGAACATCATACGGTAGAGGATACTGCACTGGTTTTGGGCGAGGCGATCAATAAAGCTTTGGACAACAAGGCCGGCATCGAACGCTACGGATTTCTACTCCCCATGGATGAGTCACTGACTCAGGTTGCTCTGGATTTCAGCGGTCGCCCGGAACTGGTCTGGCAGGTCGAATTCCAGCGGGAATATGTGGGAAAAATGCCAACCGAACTGTTTCAACATTTTTTCAAATCTCTAACGAATGCAGCTGGGCTGACACTTCATATTAAAGCCAGCGGTGAAAATGAGCACCACAAGATCGAGTCTATCTTTAAGGCCGTGGCCCGAGCGTTTAAAATGGCTATCCATCGTCAGCCGGACAACACCCAAATCCCCAGCACCAAAGGACGTTTATGACAGTTGCCATCATTCGTTACAATGCCGGTAATATTCATTCTGTCCGTTTGGCCTTACAGCGACTTGATATCGAACCGGTAGTCACTAATGACCTGCAGCAGCTCCGCAGGGCCGAAAAAATCATTTTCCCGGGTGTGGGGGAGGCCAGCTCGGCCATGCATTATCTCAAAGCAAAGGGGTTGACACAAGAGATACCCCGCTTCAGACAGCCTTTTCTGGGGATCTGCCTGGGAATGCAGCTGATGTGTCGGCATTCCGCGGAAAATAACGCTCCCTGTCTGAACATTTTTCCATCGGTAGTGAAGCAATTTCCCCGACGATTAAAAGTACCTCATATGGGCTGGAACACAATTACAGATTTGCAGGGTCCGCTTTTTGAATCCGTGGACCCCGGCTCCTATCTTTACTTTGTACACAGCTATTATGTAGAGTTGAATCCCTATACCGTGGCGCAGAGTGACTATATGTTTCCCTTTAGTGCGGCGGTGCAAAAAGACAATTTTTGGGCCACCCAATTTCATCCGGAAAAATCCGGTGAAATCGGAGAACAAATTCTGAAAAACTTTTTATCTTTATGAGCTTGAGAATTTTATGATCACCATCATTCCGGCCGCTGATATTATCGCAGGTAAATGTGTACGTTTAACCCAAGGGGTCTTTGATTCTAAAAAGGTATATAAGGGGTCCCCTGTTGAAATTGTGCAACGGTACGAAGACTATGGCATCCAGCGGCTGCATGTTGTTGATCTGGATGGTGCCAAAGCCCGGCGGATTATCAATTGGCCGACGCTTAAAGAGATCGCCACTCACACAAATTTGACCATTGATTTTGGTGGTGGTATTCAATCCCATGAGGATCTGCAGCTGGCATTGGACAGTGGGGCCGATATGGTCACAGCCGGAAGTATAGCGATAAAGGATCCGGAAAAAGTATTTAATTGGATTAAAACCTACGGACCGGAAAAAATTATTCTGGGTGCAGATGTACAAAACCATAAGCTCGCAATTCACGGCTGGCAGGAAAAAACCGATCTGGAGCTGTTCACTTTCATTGAAAAATTCAGGGCTAAGGGCATTCAACAGCTTATCTGCACTGATATTTCCCGGGATGGTATGCTAGCGGGGCCGGCTTTTAGCCTGTATCAGGCACTCAAAAATCAGTTTCCACAATTAAAGATTATTGCCAGCGGCGGCATCAGCTGTCTGGCAGACATTGAGCAATTAGACAGAATAGGTGTTACGGCTGTTATCATCGGGAAGGCCCTTTACGAAGGTCGGATCCGGTTAAAGGAGCTGGAGCAATTTATATGTTAAGTAAACGCATTATTCCCTGTCTGGACATTAAAGACGGCCAGACCGTTAAAGGCGTCAATTTTGTCAATTTGCGCCAGGCCGGTGATCCGGTGGAACTGGGATCGGCTTATGCCCGGCAGGGGGCGGATGAACTGGTCTTTCTGGATATTACTGCCACGGTGGAGAAACGGGCCACTCTGGTAAGCCTGGTTAAAAGCATCGCTGCTGAACTCAATATCCCTTTTACCGTGGGCGGCGGGATCCGGAATGAACAGGATGTGGCCGCACTGTTAAATGCGGGTGCTGATAAGATAACGGTGAACAGCGCCGCGGTAAAGGAACCCGGTCTGATCTCGCGCTTGGAAAAACAGTTCGGCAGCCAGTGTATCGTATTAGCTATTGATGCCAAAAAAACAGCGGAAGACTGGACTGTTTATATCCACGGTGGCCGTACACCCACCAATAAAAAAGCAATTAGCTGGGCGCAACAAGCCACTGACCTGGGAGCCGGTGAGATCCTGCTCACTTCCATGGATCATGATGGTACCCAACAGGGTTTTGCCGTGGAGCTGACGCGGTGCTTTGCCGCACAGCTCTCTATCCCGGTAATCGCTTCCGGAGGGGCCGGGACCTGTGCCCATTTCAAAGAGATATTTACCCATGGAAAAGCCGACGCCGCCCTGGCGGCCAGTATTTTTCATTTCGGTCAGATTCTAATACCCGAACTAAAACAGTACTTAAAATCCCATAATATCGAGGTACGTTTATGAAAATAGATTTTGATAAAGGCAATGGGCTCGTTCCTGCTATCGTACAGGACGCCAATACCCACAAAGTGCTTATGCTGGGATATATGAACCAAGATGCCTATAAGAAGACCCGTCAGACCGGCCGGGTTACTTTTTACAGCCGCTCCCGGCAAGAATTATGGACCAAGGGTGAGACTTCCGGGAATTATCTGTATCTCCAGGAGATCCGGGTCGATTGCGATAATGACACCCTCCTGATCAAAGCCCATCCCAGCGGCTCGGTCTGTCATACCGGAAAAGATACCTGCTTTGAAGAAACCAATATTAGTGTGCAGGATTTTATTCACAGATTGGAAAATATTATCGCTGACCGTCAGCAAAATCCGCAAGCCGGCTCCTATACCTGCCAACTCTTCGATGTTGGTATCAAAAAAATCAGCCAGAAAGTAGGCGAAGAAGCGGTGGAAGTGATCATTGATGCCTTGGATGATAACATCAACGCTTTAAAAGAGGAAACTGCGGATTTGCTCTATCATTTGTTAGTCTTGCTAAGAGCTCGTGATATTGACTGGGATGAGATCATGGCCACCCTGGCTGAGCGGCATAAGTAGAGCCGACCAGATATAGCGGTAGAAGTCTCTCGAATAAGCTTTAATCTGAGTGCTAATGTCAATTTTTCGTACGAATAATGTGGAATATTTCACAAGATTCAAGGGAAAAGGGCAATTATTCTTAAATCATAAAAACCCTGGTAGCTTTGTCCTCTGATAAACTTGAAGCATTATACTTCTAGAGACGGACGGTCACATTCCAGGGTTGCTTGCAATCCCTGATGAAGAGAGCGGGGCTGAAAGCCCAATGCCTGTTTGGCTTTGGTATTATCGCCCAGATAGGTCACACCTGCAGCCACCCGCAGACTTTCCGATGAATAAACAGCAGGAAGCTTCAAAAGCGCTTCAATAGGTTTCACCATCCGGGATAAAAATTTCAGTAACCAGGGTCTGGGCCTCAGTTTGGGAGGCTTTACATCAGCCAATTCCGCTGCCAGATCAATGGCCTCCTCCAGGGTATGGGGCGGTCCTCCTAAAATATAACTGTCACCTGGCTGACCCTTTTCCATGGCCAGCAGATGGCCGTTGACAATATCATCAATATAAGACCAGTTATAAGCGGTTTTTTTAGGTACCAGGAGCAGCTGCCCGTTCAACAAACGGTGAAGATAGTCACCAATCAGACTGTGATCTCCGGGGCCATAGACCACACCGGGCATGACAATTACCAGGGGTAAGCCCGGTTGCATATAGGGTACCGCCAACTGGTGGTGAGCGATCCACTTGGTATGGTCATAACGGCTCAGATGGGTTCCATCAAACCGGTAGGTCTCATCAACGATTTCCCCTTTGGTATCGGAATTAATGGCCAAACTGCTGGTATACACGCCCTTGCTGATTTGGTATTCCTGCATTAATTCGAGAATGTTGCGGGTTCCCGTAACATTAATGGCATCCATCTGATCTTTTTCTTGCTGAGTATGCAGTCCGATTTTATACATGGCCGCCAGATGAAATACCCGTTCCGCTTTTCGGATACCAGCTCGCAGGGATTCTTTGGCGGTAATATCCCCCTGAATGATATGAACCCCGAGTGTACTCAGCTGGACCGCCTTGCGGGGATCCCGCACTACCGCAATTACTTCCTCACCCCGGCCTCTAAGTTCCCTGGCAAGTTGAAAACCGATAAATCCAGTGGCACCGGTGATAAAATATTTCATCTCAAACCCTCAATTTTCAGCCGTAATCAAAGCCGGGAATGCAAATAAAATTAGTGGGGTCTTTTTTTATTTTTCTTTTGCAGACGGGCTTCCCAATCCAGACGAATAGCGGCTTTCACTGAGGCAATTACAAAAACACAAATAAATATAGTGGAAATGATTACCGCCCCAATATCCACTGCAGAAAAAATACTATTCTCAAAATGGATAATCACCGGATTCCAAAAAATCAGTAAAGTATTCACAGCGATTAAGATAATACGAATCTCTGTCGGACCGATCTTGGCAAAAGAAATCCGGAAAACCCGCTCACTATAAGCATCCACATGAGCATAAACATTCAACAATAAGTATCCCAAAGCCAGAAACAAAGCGGATTCGATCTGCATAAGGGGCGACAATCCAAAACCAATGCAAACCAGCACAGTGGAACAGGCATCGGAAATGTGATCTACAAAATACCCGTACCGCTCCCGCTCAGCATGGCGTACACGGGCCAGGGTTCCATCCAGACTATCGGCAAACCAATGCAAAATGAATCCAAAATTACTGAGTAACAACCAAAACCTTGAATACCAGGTCAGAATATATCCAGTCGTAATAATCAAAGCAGCCACCAATCCCAAAACAGTCAGGTGATCCGGTACGACCCAGCGGGGTAGTGCCCGGGCCATAATGGGTAGTATTCTCTGCTCAATTGGTCCGGTATAGGTATTGATAATCCGGCGGGCGTTTTTTTGTTTTTGCATGTTACTCCTCTGCTATTTGTGTTGGGTCGTCCGGGCCTTATTAAAAATGAGTAATTCATTGGCTAACAACTTGAACACCGGACCGGCCAGCATACCAATGATATCTGCCACTAATATAGTGCACCCCCAGGAAATGGTGCAATGGCCACAGAATCCCCCAATTCACGATAAAATCAATCGAGGCGGTCACCACATTGTACTTGAACAAACACTTAAAAAAATCAGGCACATTCCCTTTTACCCGCTGCTTCCAAGTAATGCCAGGTAAAGTTGTGCACAATCGCCAGTTCGATGGCAATGGCCCCTGCCAGCGGGACCGACAGGTGTAGCTGGGCGTGTAAGAGCCACAGTGAGCCCAAATTCACCAGGGTTCCGATCCAGGCCACCATCTGAAAGCGAACTATTTTGATCAAAGGTATATCTTTTAACTTCAAGTATTATCCGGTTTCCTAATAAGAAAAAACTCCCATAACCCAATTTACAGAGAGTTTACCTGATAAACCAAATTGAATTTTCAGGGTAATTGCAGAGTTTTATTTAGCTTGAACCGAATAGACGCATTGAAAAGACTATTTATAATTGGAAATTAAAATATTATTCCATAATCTTTCAGTGTTAATGTTAATTAAACGGAAAATGAAATGAAATTAATCAAAATTGTTAGTTTTTACTTACTTTTCGGTAGTGTACTCCTGATCGCCTCCCAGGCCGGGAAAGTCTATCTGGTCTTGGGCTCGGATACCGCGATCTGGGATGGCATGAGCACCGGCCGTTTTCACTGTACCTATGATCTGAGTTTGTATACGGATCCCACCCGTAATGCCAATCAGATCATGGATTCCAGCTACCGGAATCAGTTCGTTGATTCCTACGGGACCCCGATGAAAATGACCTGGTGGATGATGTGTGGTAACATTTTCCGCTATGCCACCAACACCAATATTCCGATTCCGAATATCATGACCATGTACTTGATGAAAAAATACTACCTCCCGGAAATAAATGCGATCGGTGACGAGCTCTCGCTGCATTACCATACTTTTAAATGGAGTGATTATGATGGGGATGGCCTGTGGTACTGGAATCAAGCGCTGACCTTTTCCGAATGTCGGGATGATTGGAATTTTACCCTGTGTCAACTTCTGCTGGAAGAGCAGGTTTTCCCGGTCTCCTTCCGCAGTGGCTGGCACTACATGGACAATGAATGGCAGCAAAATTTGAATGACCTCCTTCCCTACAGCATGCACAATGCCTATCCGTCCAAAAAAACTGAAGATACCGAACCCCTGGACAATGTAATTGACTGGTCGCAGGCACCATCAGAATTTGTGCCCTATCATCCCGCTCCGGAAAACTACCAACTGCCGGGCGACAGTCCGGGCTGGAATTTGCGTTCGGCCCATTTCTGGGGCGTTCGTGCGCGTGACCTGATGGATACGGTTTTTGCCGCAGCTGCCAATGGCACGGATCAAATAGCCTGCTTCTGGGGGCATCTCCCGGAAACAGATTTTAACACCAATGTTGAAATTATGGATAGCCTGGCCCACAAAATGGCCAATAAATATCCGGAAGTGAAATTTCGCTACTGTACTGCTATCGAAGGCATGCAGCGCTGGCAGCAGACGAGCGACAGCCTGGCTCCTGAAGTCACTCTGGAACAAACCGGCAATGAAACGGAAATTGGCTTCCGGATTACCTCCAATGAAGCCACCTTTCAGCCGGTTCCTTTTCTGGCAGTCAAGGATATCTATGAAAATTATTTTATCATGGATTGCTATGCGACGGGCACAAACACCTGGGAAACAACCGAAACAATCAACCGGGAGCTGCTTGCCAAAGTAGGGGCGGCCCTCTGTGATAGTATGGGTAACCAAAGTATGGAATTTATCAAATATCTGCCCGATGACCAGTTCATTGACAATACTGACGATGGTTATACCGAGCTGGCGGGTAACTGGACGACCACAACAGACCGGACCTGGGGACTGGACGCCAGAATAAGCACCCTCAGCGAAAACGATTCAAATGTGGTTCAGTGGACTCCGGCGATCCAGAAAAGCGGTTTATACAATCTCTTTATTCAGGTGCCTACGGTAAACAATGCTGCCGAACACACTGTTTTCAAAATCATCGCTGGTGGCATACCGGTGGATACCATCACTTTTGATGCGGCCCTGCCACCGGATGAATGGATCTATATCAGCACCACAGAGCTATCCGCAGGGGCCAGCAACCATTTACAGATGAAAATAAAAAACACCTCGCAAACAGAGGTTCAGATCGCGGCGGATGTGGCCAAATTTTCGGCTCTGGTGCGGGAATATGATTTGGTCTTTGACACCGATTTGATCTACTTCGGGGAAGTCAGTGTCGAAGACACCGTTACCCAAACCTTAAAGTTACAGAATCAGGGTTATCAAGCGCTCACTATTCAAGAGGTCACCTCTCTGAAAGGGCTATGTCAGGTTACGGCTGAATTTCCGTTGCAGGTCCCGCAAATGGGCTCGATCCAACTGCCAGTTTGGTTCTACAGTACGGAATTAGGGTCAGTGTCGGATACCCTGCTGATCACCAGTAACGATCCGCGTAATCCACAAAGCAAAATCCCGGTGAGCGCGGATGTACGACCTTTCTTTACCATCATCGATAATGAGGACTCTGTTTATTATCAGGAATATGGTAATTGGCACACCAGTGTAGCCGAGGCCTATGGTCCTTCCAGCCGCTATGCCTGGCTCAACTCCAGTCCCTTAGCCAGTGCGGAATTCCAATCCCGGGTAAAGAAAAATGGCATCTATGAAATTTTTGAAATTGTTCCCCGGACAGTAAACGCCACTGATCATGCCCTCTATAAACTGATTGTTGGGGAAACAGTAAAGGATTCAATTATTATCAATCAAAACACCGATAGCGGGGGTTGGATATCCCTGGGTCAATATTATCTGCCAGCAGATGAGGCTGTTAAGATAAAAGTGATTGATACTGGTCAGAGCACCCTGGGGCATGTACTGCGGGCCGATGCGATCAAGATCAGCCTGATCGAAGAAGTAACTCAGATCGCAGACAGTCAGGACCAGATACCTTTGACATATTCTCTGGGTCAGAATTATCCCAATCCCTTCAACGCAACCACCACGATTCCCTATACCATTCCCAAACAGGGCCGCGTTCAGGTGACGATCTACAATACGCTGGGACAAACAGTGGTAAAACTGGTGGATGAGATCCAAACAGCGGGGCAATACCAAGTAAAATTGCAGGTGGGTCATTATGGTTCCGGCATCTATCTCTACCAGCTGAAAACCGATCAATACTGTGCCACCAAAAAATTGATCCTGGTGAAGTGAACAGACCAAACCAAATTGGCCAGCCCTTTCGAAGGCTGCCGGTGGTTGGCAATCGGGAAACTGTTAAAACCGTTTCTGTAATTTTGAGTTTTTGTTATTTTCGCGTTAACTCTCGCACCCACAGTTAAAACTGTGGGTTAATCCGAATAATACCTGGACAGCGATGATTTTTGCTAAGGGTCACACCGCAGAGCAGTGTGGCCAGACTAGACTTCGTCCCGATAGCTGATCTTATACTCGAGCTGAGGACTAGGACAACCCCCTTTATCCCCCTTTGATAAGGGGGACGTTTTTTTTGACTGAGTGTCATAGAATCAACATCGCTCATAATCATTGTGAATTTTTACACCTCTCCTGATTCCCACAGTGGGGTTTTCTCGAGGTCATTTTTCAAATAATTTTTCAGTTTACACCTCATTTGGTTTTATTCTAAATTGCTGATTTACAAGTCATGCTCAACTGCTCAACTCAAAAAACCAAACCGACCCTATCGCGTTCAGGTCCCCCCTATGAAGGGGGGAAGTGAAGGGGGGTGTCAGACAATCAGTAGTTCTTATGACCCCAGTTCTTACAACCCCCTGTCTCCCCCTTTGATAAGGGGGACCTTTTTTTGAGCGGGTGTTGTTTTATCGGTATCTCTCATTATATTCATCGGTTATGATACCTCCCTATATCCCCCAGGGGGGGACCTAATTTAGAAAATTGCTGAATAATTAACATTAGGGTTAGATATGGAATATCACAATAGGAAATACGAAATGATTGTAATTCATAATTCACAAATAAATGCTTGGTAGATCACTCATATTTCCATAATATTCAGTTGATTATGAATTGGTTAATACTTTTATAAAGAGTTGATCATGCGTCAAATTTTCCCCCTGGGTTGTCTACCCTTTATGTTCTTCCTTTTAATTCTATTAATTCCCCTTTTTCTGGCAGACGTGATGTTGACCGCTTTGAGCCGCTTGGGCTTAGCGCCGCTGAGCGCCCTGATTACCGGTATTGGAATTTTCCTAGGTGGCATCGTCAATATTCCTGTCAAGCAAGTGAGACGCGAGCAGCCGATTGATAACAGACCGTCGCGACTATACGGTCTGGACCGCTTTTTCCCCCGGCAAACCAGTTCGCGCAATTACACGGTGATTGCCGTTAATCTGGGAGGGTGCGTTATTCCGGCTTGTTTGGCTGTCTATGAATTATTACGGCTGCTCGCTCAAGGAGCTGCCCCTCTGATGGCAGCCCTGTTTGCGATTGCCATCAATGTGGGAATCTGCTACTGGTTAGCCCGGCCGATTCCGAATACCGGCATTGCTTTGCCAGCCTTGGTTCCGGGCATCACAGCAGCGCTATTGGCCTTGCTTTTTATGCCTGATTTTGCCCCACCGGTCGCTTTTGCCGCCGGTGTCCTAGGGCCTTTGATCGGCGCTGACCTGCTGCACCTGAAAGACATCCGCCGGATTGCCACCCGGGTCGCCAGTATTGGCGGGGCCGGAACCTTTGATGGCATTGTGATCTCCGGTTTACTGGCCACGCTGCTGGTCCCCTCTCTGTAAACACCTGCTTTGGTCTAATTACTAAGTATCAGTGCTTGGTTTTTACGTATAACACTTTTATACATTTCTAAACAATATTCGGCTAAATTGAATATTATCGGGTTATTTCTCCGGGGGCAATTTTTGGCCTGGAGTTGCTTTTCAGGCATTATATGGTTAATTTATAATATGATGTAACCATTAAAATTTTATTTTATCTAAAATTTGTTAAACAAAAGAGGAGGTTTAAGATGTCATACTATCATGAACCGGTTGAAGAGCTCAGTGCGCAGACCCGTAACTGTACCCGGGCACTCAACAGCTTAAAAGAAGAGATCGAAGCAGCGGACTGGTACAACCAGCGGGTGGATGCCAGTCAGGATGAAAATCTGAAAAATATTCTCGCCCATAACCGGGACGAAGAGATCGAACATGCCTGTATGTTGATCGAGTGGTTGCGTCGCAATATGGATGGTTGGGACGAGGAATTGAAAACCTATCTGTTTAAAGAAGGCGATATAACCCAACTGGAAGAAGCAGGCGCAGAAAATGAAGCGGATCCCGATACTACTTCCGGGGAATCAACAAGTTTAAATATCGGCAAAAACAAATAATTAGGAGAAAGATACCATGGATTTATTGAAAAAGTCTCTGGCGCCGATCACCGCCGATGCCTGGGATGAAATAAATGAGGAAGCCACCCGGGTCCTGAAAAACAAACTGTCGGCCCGCAAATTTGTGGATGTGGCCGGACCCAAGGGATGGGATTATGCCGCAGTTCCGCTGGGTAAACTGCAAATTTCCGATCAACAAAAAAAGGATGCGGTCCGCCATGGCATTCACCAGGTGCAGCCCTTAGTTGAAACGCGCCGCAGTTTTCAATTAGACCTGTGGGAACTGGACAATATCAATCGCGGCAATCCCGCAATAGAGCTGGGTGACCTGACCCAAGCAGCCGCCGAGTCAGCGGCTTTTGAAGAAAAGGCGATCTATTACGGACTTTCAAAAGCCAATATCAAGGGCTTAAAAGAAAGCAGTGCTCACAAATCCCTGGCTTCGCCGCAGAATAAAGAAGATTTTTTGAACAGTGTCGCAGATGGTGTCAACCAATTCAAGTTAGCCTCTATTGAAGGCCCCTATACCCTGATTCTGCATCCGGAAAAATGGAAAGAGATGATCAGCTGTTCACAAGGTTACCCGGTCACCCGCCACCTGGATGAAATATTGGGGGGTAACATCCTTGTTTCTGATAATGTGAACCAGAATGATATGTTTCTGGTCACCGAACGGGGTGGTGATTTTGTGTTAACGCTGGGCGCTGATTTTTCGCTGGGTTATGAACATCATGATCACCAGAAAGTACAGCTGTTTCTGGCCGAATCCTTTACCTTTCAGGTCCTGGATCCGGAAGCGGTGATCATTTTTACTTAAATACCCCCCTCCGTTATGGTGGGAAAACCATACCCAATCAAAGATCGGCTGTCAGGTAAGGCA
>CAZXFH010000027.1:18081-45061 GCA_964640055.1 uncultured bacterium
TAAGGCAATTCTCATTTCATCTTAACACTCACTAAAGTTAAGTTGCCTTACATTATATCCGCATCAACATATCCGCTCAACCTAGCCCAAATAAAAAGGATGCTTAAATTCCCTGATATGCTTAGAATTGAAAGGGTTCTCGGAGATGCATATTTTATCCGCCCAGATCAAAGCCAAAATCAACACGGTCCTGGTACCTGCCATTTGCCAGCAAAAACAGGATATACAGACGGGATGACAATTACTAAGACGAAGGCCAAATCAATTCTCCGTAAACATAAAAAGATCGATGCCTGGTTTATTTCCCGCGCCGGTATGAATCTGTACCGGGGCTGTTAGCACAATTGTGTTTATTGCGATGGCCGGTCCGAGCGTTACTATGTGGCCGGAGAATTTGGCTGGGATGTGACCATTAAAACCAATGCTGTCGGGATATTACGCCGTGAATTCGAGCGCTGGCAGGCACAGCCTTTTCTGAACTCCGGCTTTCTCATGTTAGGTGGTGGGGGGGGTGACAGCTTTCAGCCGGCTGAAAAAACGTATCGCCTGACCCATCAGGTACTGCAACTCATCCATGAATATGGCTTTCCGGTGCACATCCTGACCAAAGCGACCTTGATTGAACGGGATCTGGCCTTAATCAAAAAAATCCATGACCGTAAACGGGGGCTGGTCAGTATGAGTTTCTCTTCGGTTGATGCAGAAGCGAGTCAAATATTCGAACCCCATGTGCCGCCGCCGGAGCAGCGGCTGGCTACCCTGCAGAAATTTAAAAATGCCGGATTACCGATGGGTATATTCCTGATACCGCTCATTCCTTTTATTACAGATAATCAGGAACAAATCGATTATTATTGCAAATTGCAGGGTCGTCGCTCTCCCTATGGCTATGCCGCCCATTCGCTCTCAAAACTGAACCAGTCTTTAGCAGAAATGAAGGGCCGTTTTCGGGAATTACAGGGAATCGGGCCGACAACCGAAAGACTGATCAATGAAATCCTGGAGACGGGGAAATCCACCTATCTGGAGCGGTTACAAAGCCGGTCAAGATAAAAATATTTCCTGTTATTATCGCCTGAACTATAATATATTTTAACAATATGAATCATTATTTAAACAAAGTTAAAGAGGAGTTGATCGGATGAAGTTTGATAAAAAATATCCGCTTTTCTCAGTTGGTATAATGCTTATCATCCTATTGTTTGGTAAGACCAGCTTAGCCGACCAAACCAAATGGATCAGCATTGGCATGTTACAAAATTGGTTTTCCAGTGCCGGCTGTGAAATTGAGGTTGGCCGAAGACATCGCATCACCGATCAACAAGATGGTTTTCAATACCCGGCGCTCTACCAGTGGCAGGATATGCAGGCGGCTAAGGGATTATGGATCGGGGCGACCAATTATCCCGATCCCATCAGCGGGATTAATTATGATCATAAAGTAGTCCATGTGGGTCCGCGGCTTTTGGACGAAGCCTCAGAGTTTATGCCGCAGGAGTTCAAATTGCTGGGAAAATTCGATCATCCGGGTGTTTTTGTGGATAATATCCCGGCCAGTGCCCTTTTTTATCAGGATCAAGTGGATGAGATTGATGAAACTTTAAAAACGGATCGGATGCTTTATAATATTGTGAATACCAGTATCGGCGTTACCGTAAAGCGACGGGTATTAGCCTTTAGTCAGCCCCACAATGACGATTATTTCATCTATGATTTCGTATTCAAGAACACTGGTATTTATAACAATCACGGAGACAGACACAATTTAACGCTGGAAAATGTGATCTTTTTCTTGCAATATCGCTGGGCCATGACCAAATATCCCTGTGCCTACGGTTATTACTGGACCCCGCAAACCGCTACATGGGGGCATAATACGGTCAATGAGCTGCTCCATCCCCAATATGGCGATCCTTACCGAGCGGCTTATGCCTGGCACGGATTACACTCGCAATATGAGGGCAATAATATCGGTGCACCCAATACCGGGGCCGGTTCCAGAAGTGCTGACGGATTTTTAGGTGCCCCTCAATTCACTGGTGTTCTGACCCTGCATGCGGATCAGTCAGCTGATAACAAGAGTGATAATGGCAACCAATATGCCTTTGCTTCCCACTTCTTTTCCGGAGGGGATATCACCCGGGGCAACAATCAATTCAATCCCTCCAAAATGAATCTCGAATATTCCCATATGAGTAATCCGGTGCCTGCTATCGAACAAACCCATGCCTATGAACTGGGCTTTCCCCATAATGCCGGCTGGCAGGATGCGCCCTTTGGTGACACCCAAAACGCTGATGAACATCCCAATGCCGGCGGTGGCGGAATGTCGCAGGGACTCGGCTATGGGCCCTATACCCTGGCCCCCGGTGACAGTATCCGGATTGTACTGGCCGAATGCGTGGGCAGTATCAGCTGGGAAAAACGTATCCAGGTCGGCGCTAAATGGCTAAATGAAGAAACCCCCTATATTTTGCCTGATGAGAGTGAAACCAGTGATCCTGATCAATATAAGGATGCCTGGGTCTTTACCAGCCGGGATTCTCTATTTGATTCTTTTGACCGTGCCCTGGCCACCTGGCAGGCTGATATGCAGATTGATCCTGCTCCGCCACCGCCGGACCAATTTTTAGTCACTTCCGGCGGAGACCGGATCACCCTTTCCTGGTCTGATAATGCGCATAAAAATTACAATCATTTTGGCGGCTACCGGGTCTATCGTCAGGTCGGTACCCCGGACACTACATTTGAACTCATTTTTGAATGTGGGAAAGGCACCGACAATGCGGTGGTGCATGAATACGAAGATCGCACGGCTCAGCGGGGATTTGACTATTTTTACTATGTCACTGCAGTTGATGATGGTAGCGTCAACCGTATCGAACCGGGTCAGCCAATCGAAAGCAATCTGTTCTGGACCCGTACTATTGAACCGGCCTACCTCCGTCGTATGCCCGGCGAAAAACTGGTCGATATCCGGATCGTACCGAACCCCTTTAATATAAAAACGCGAACCTATCAATTCGGGGAGTATGGTAAAGATCGCATAATGTTCTACAATTTACCCCCGGAATGCAAAATAGAAATATTTACTGAACGGGGCGATTTAATTAAATCCATTGACCATAAAGATGGTAGTGGTGATGAAGCTTGGAATTCAGTAACCTCTTCAAGGCAGATGATCGTCAGCGGCGTTTATATTGCCCATTTCAGTACCCCTGATGGAGAGAGCATTACTAAAAAATTTATTATTATTCGATAGCGCTTTATAAAATGCAATCATTCCATACTAATCACTCGGTTCCGGAGATTAGCAGACTATGGTTCATGGTCAATTTAGTTACAGGCGTGTTTTTGATACACATGCTCGCCTATACCCAGGAAAATAAGACCTCATTACACTGGTACCCGGCTACTGATTTTACGATTCAGGGGCGGGGCTGGAAAGAAACACCTACTCCTTACGACCGGTTGCCGACAAACGCACAGGATCCGGTGCCACCGCCTGTCTGGCAGTTGAGCCAACAGTCCGCAGGTATCAGCGTGTGTTTTACCAGCAATTCACCAGAAATTCACGTCCGTTATACCCTGCGGTTTAATAATCAAATGCCCCACATGACCACGCTGGGCATCAAAGGTCTGGACCTCTATGCCTGGTCAGCAGCAACTAAAACCTGGCAATGGGCCGGAAACTCCAAAACCAACCAAAAAGGTCGCCGGATCGAAACTGTTTTGATAAAGGATATGGACAATATCCGCAAAGCCTTTAGACTTTACCTGCCGCTCTATGACGGTATTGATTCTCTGTTTTTGGGCATCACTTCCGCAGCTAAAATCACGCCTTTACACCCAAATTATGCTATGCCAAATCCTTTGGTTTTCTACGGCACTTCTATCACCCAGGGCGGATGCGCCTCCCGTCCGGGCATGGCCTATCCGGCACTCCTAGGGCGCATGTTGAACCTGGAGACAATCAACTTGGGCTTCTCAGGGCATGGAAGAATGGAACTTGAGCTGGCTGCTTTGCTGTCCGAAATTGAGGCCTGTGGCTATGTTATTGACTGCTTACCTAACATGACTCCGGAAATGGTAGCCAAACGGGTCGTGCCTTTTGTGGAATATATTCATCAGCAGCGACCAACTAGTCCCATAATATTGATCAATTCAATACTTTATACCGATAGCTGGATTAAACCTGATGTGCAGAAATTACTGACCCGGAAAAATCAGAATCTGCAAAAGGCTTATCAGCAGTTAAAGGCTCATGGAGTAGAGAATGTATGGCTGCTTGCCGCGGATGAGCTCTTTAAAACCAATAGTGAAGCCACAGTGGATGGGGTCCACCTGACCGATCTGGGGTTTATGCGCTTCTCAGAACATCTTTATCCACAGCTCGACCGTATCCTTCTTAAGCTGAACAAGTAGGGCCGATTATCGTGGAGGCCTTAAGTATTTCACTCTTTTATGGTAATCCGGAAAGCTTTAATTACTTTCAAATCAATAAGAGAGAAAACTTTCTTCAAGGTCAATCATTTTATAGCCCCCTTCCGGAGCGTCAAAGTCCCCGGTATGCTTATTGAAGTGATAATCCTGACCCCATTGGCGATGTTTATGCGTGATCTCACGGATCGCTTGTAAAATAAAGTCTGTTTCGTCAAGAGTCATGGTCGGGTGTAAGCTGACTCTGACCCAGCCGGGCTTTTTACTCAGATCACCATGATCAATTTTTTCAGTAATGTTTTGGGATCTGTTCTGATCTATTTTCAGCAGAATATGCCCATAGGTACCGGCACACAAACAGCCCCCGCGTACCTGAATTCCAAAACGATCATTTAATAATTTCACAACCAGGTTGTAATGAATATCGGTGGTGTAAAAGGAGATATATCCCATCCGTTGTCGATTCTGACCCTCTAAAATTTCAATCCCGTCTATTTTTTCTAATCCATCCATAAAATGGTGGACTAATTGATGTTCACGCCCCAGGATGTTAGTCGTACCCATCTCTTCCTTTAGCAAAATTGCTAGCGCGGCCTTAATGCCCTGTAAAAATCCAGGCGTCCCCCCATCCTCGCGGATCTCAATATCCTCAAAATAGTGATGTTTCCCCCAAGGATTGGTCCATAACACGGTCCCGCCACCAGGGTGATCAGGCACCTGATTATGGTAAAGTGCTTTATTAAAAACAATTACGCCTGAGGCACCCGGTCCTCCTAAAAATTTATGGGGTGAAAAGAAAATCGCATCCAGGTGCTGGTCTTCATTTTCAGGATGCATATCGATTTCCGCATAGGGGGCTGAGGCAGCAAAATCAACAAAACAACAGCCACCATAGGCATGCATCAGGGCAGCCATTTTGTGATAGGGGGTAATAATGCCGGTTACATTGGAACAGGCGGTAAAAGAGCCGATCAATATTTTGCGGTTCTGATGGAGTTCCAATATTTCCTTGAGATTTTCCAAATTCGGTATGCCTGACTGGGTTTTACATAAGATCACTACATCACAACAGCATTCTTCCCAAGTGGTTTGATTGGAATGATGCTCCATATGCGAAAGAATTACCAAGGGGCGCTCTTCTTCAGGAATTTTGATCTTATCCTTGAAGCGTTCCGGTAACCGGAGCCCCAGGATCCGCTGAAATTTATTAATGGCCGCGGTCATGCCAAATCCGGCAAAGAGTTGCACATCATCCTCAGATGCGTGTACATGCCGCTTGATTATGCTGTGGGCCTGATGATAGGCCGCCGTCATAATCGTGCCCGTGAGATTGGTTTCCGTATGGGTATTGGCAACATAGGGTCCCAATTTGTCAATAAGATAATCTTCAATGGGACGGTATAACCGTCCACTGGCTGCCCAATCGGCGTAAAGCAATCTTTTTTTACCGGTCAGACAGTTACAAGGATGTTCATAACCGATAATATTTTCCCGATAAGGCTGAAAATAGGTCTCCAAGTCCTGCATAATATTAATCCCTGATCAGATTTATATATTGAATGACAAATGAATATTAAAAATTACTTTTTTAGGATATGTTTGCTACTTAACCAATGTCTGGTCGGTCGGCGAAAGGCCCGTTTTTTAGCGATCAATTTAAAGGCAATCAAGGCAAACAAGAGATAAGCAAAGGCCACGGCCACTCCCAGCCAAAAATAGAGGTAATTACCGCTGGTATAACTGTAGGCCGGCAAATTAATGGCTAGAATAAAGGGAATACAGATCATAAAAGTAATCGCCGTGGAAAACATATAATCCGCTGCAACCGGAGTTTCGAAACCGGGATCCAGTACCCGCAACAAAGCCAGCCCTGTGGGCATAGTACCCGTACAGGCACCATAAATAATAATTGCCCGGTTAAAGCGATGATCGGTGAAAATACGGGAGCAAAACCAAGGCACGGTAACGATCACCATAAAGCCCCCCAACAGAGACATTACCAATATGGGCAGCCAATATTGAATAACCACCACAATGGAAATTGCACCGACGGCGCCGGCGACCATCAGATCCACAGAAATACCGGCCAGCCGTGTCAGGCACCCATTATCCACAGTATAAAAAACACCTAGTTTCCTTAACACCAGTTTGAATACCAGCGCAGTCAGGGCCGCAAAGACAAAACTGATTCCCCATAGATTGACGGCCAAGTCCATCCCCAACTGACCGGCAAAAGACAGTAAATAGGTCAGCAATTTTAAAAAAAGATAGGCCACTACATATACCAGAAAAACCAGAGCCGCATTATAGGTTAAAGAGTCAATAGCTTCCGATTCTGTGGTCAATTTAGAACCCACCGGTCGCCGCTGGGCCTTGGGATAGACACCGGTACGGATACCCCGTTTTTTTATAATCTCCAATTTCTCTTTTCCGATCCACTGCTTGCGAATTCCATAATTGATCAGCCAAACCCCTCCGAAACAGGCAAACAGAAAGCCGATGGCAGCAAAGGTCAGTCCCACGCTACCGGCCCCTTCAAATCCGAAGGCTTCCCACCCCTCTCCAATAGCATAAGCCTGACCCGGTCCCAGGGCAAATCCCAGAGGAATAAAAAATCCCAAGGTCGGAAACAGATCGGGGTAAAGGGTTTTGATGAACATGAAGGTTAAGAGTAATCCCAGCAACGCCTGGGCACCATACTGAAAAATAATCGAAACGGAAGTGGCCACAATGCCGTAATTACCCCGCCCCTTGCGCCGTTTGGGAGTCGGTCCGCGGCGCAGGGTCATGGAGATAAATGATAAACTTAACAGATGATAAACCAGAGCCCCTAAGCCGTCAGACGACATGCCAATATGCGGGGCCACAAAATTATAAAAAGGCAATAATAAAAATCCCGCCGTTAAGGCATTGGGTATCAAAAAGCGTTGAAAAAAACGTAGGCGGGTCCGAATGATCGTTGCCAATAGCAGGGCGATCGATATGGTCCCCAGATCAATAAAAATCTTCCATGGAAAATTCATAGGAGCTCCCTCTTTTTCTGCCTTCAATTCTACTGGAATTATTCTATAATGTAAAGAAAAAACAGCCCCCACAGATTGGTGTGGAGTTGATTTTTAGTGCTTTTTTATCAAAAGGAATCTGCATTAAAATTAATAATAAAGCAACGTCAAGACACAGATGACGGGCATACAGGTATAGGAAAATAAGGAAAACGGAAGCCCCTGATATGCTTTGCTCAGGAAGCGGATCTTCGATATGGGCAAAATGTTTGAAGTTTTTCTGTCAATTGCAGGTCCAAGTTCAGCGGGTACCAAAGAGGAAGTTAAGCATCGCACGGGAGCAATATTATTGTATCTGAAAGCTAAATTTTGGCTTGACAAGCAACGCAATTATTAATAAGTTCAATTGAACACTTGCTCAATTGATAATATATGATGAGATGAATGCTATGACGACTCAACCCAATGATCATATTACCACACCGCCCAAATCGTTCCGTCACCATCAAATCCGACTACCGGATGAATCTGAAATACATGCCATGGCGGAAACCTTCAAAGCCCTGGATGACCCGACCCGCTTGCGAATTCTGGTCGCTTTAACTCAGCATGAACTATGTGTGCATGATCTGGCCAAAGCGATTAATATGAGTATTTCGGCGGTCTCGCATCACCTGCGTATGCTGCGCAATCTCAAATTGGTCAAATACCGCAAGAAAGGCAAAATGGTCTACTATGCTCTGGATGATGAACATATTGAAAATCTGATTATCTCAGCCCGGGAGCATGTCAATGAACTCTAATCGCCCTGTCCCTCACTTCCTCCCGTAAGAGGTCACCAATGGAGAAAACCTTACAAATAGAAATGCCCTTGCTTCTGCCGGACATACCGGATGAAAAAGACGAATGCGTCCACCGTTTAGCCACCCGGATTCAAAAACAGCGCGGTATTCAGAAAGCCCATATTGACAAAAAAGACGGTCAACTCTATTTCTGTTTTCATTATGATCCGGATTTAATTCCCCTAAATGACGTTAAGCGTATCGTGGAAGACGAAGGCGCTCAATTAACCCAACGCTATCAGCATGAGATCCTCTGGATCACGAATATGGACTGTGCCGATTGCGCCGCCAGTATTGAACATATTATAGGCCGCATGCCAGGGGTTATCGGGGTTGCGGTCAGCTATGCAGCCGAAAAAATGCACGTAGAGTATGATCTCTCCCAAATCAAACGCAATCAGATCATCACCAAAGTTCAGCAGCTGGGTTATCGGGTTTCCCTAAAAACCACTCCCCGGAATTGGTTACAGCGCAATTGGCAATTGATTTTGGCTTTGTTTTCCGGTCTGTCCCTGGCCACAGCCTTTGCGGGAGAGAAATTCTGGGGACTACCGGCTCCTTTAGCCTATTTTATTTACCTCGTGGCCTACTTCAGCGGAGGTTATGATGCCGCCCGGCACGGTATCAAGGCCCTCTTGAACAAACAATTTGAAATTGAATTCTTAATGGTCCTGGCTGCCCTGGGGGCGGCAATTTTAGGCCATCGGGCTGAGGGCGGTCTCTTGTTATTCCTGTTTAGTCTGGGACATGCTCTGGAGCATTATGCCACTGATAAGGTTCGGCGGGCTATCGGCTCCCTGCGCGAGCTCACTCCTCACACAGCCCGGGTACATCGTAATCATCAGGAAGTTGAACTCGCGGTAGAAGACTTACAAAGGGGTGACCGGGTGATTGTTCTTCCCGGAGAGCGGATTCCTGTTGACGGTCAAATCATTACCGGTCTCTCCGCTCTGAATGAAAGTGTTGTCACCGGTGAAAGTATCCCCCGGGAGAAAGGTCCGGGCGATACTGTTTTTGCCGGAACGGTCAATGGTAAAAATCCGCTGGAGATCAGAGTCACCAAACTGGCCAAGGATACCACTCTGGCCCATATTGTTCAGATGGTGGAAGTCGCCCAGACTCAAAAAGCGCCGACGCAACGCTTTACAGAAAAATTTGAACGCTATTTTGTGCCGGCTGTGCTGGGTTTTGTGGGCCTGGTAATAGTCGTCCCGCCCCTTTTGGGATGGCTCAGTTGGAAAACCGCATTTATACGCGCCATGGCCCTGCTGGTAGCATCATCGCCGTGCGCTCTGGTACTTGCTACACCGGTGGCCGTACTTTCCGCCATCGGGAGGGCTGCACGTAACGGGATACTTATAAAAGGTGGGGCTCATCTGGAATCCCTGGGCCGTATTAAAGCCATGGCTTTTGATAAAACCGGCACAATCACCACGGGAGAATTACGTGTTACGGATCTCCGCCCAATACATAAAACCACTAAAAAGGAATTATTGCAATTAGCCGCCATCGCTGAAAGCCAGAGCAGTCATCCCATCGGTATTGCCATCAACCAAGCGGTCAACGCCCAAAAGATCACGGTACCAGCGCCAACCAAAGTTCAATCTCATACCGGATTAGGTACCCAAGTAGAATGGCAGGGGAAAAAACTGACCGTGGGTAACCGCCGGATCTTCGCTGACCAAAAACTTTCCAAAGAGCTACGACAACAAATAGACGAACTGGAATCAGCCGGAAAAACAGCGATTCTTGTTCAACACGGCCAGCAGTTCCGGGGACTGCTGGGTCTGGCCGATCAACCCCGTTCCCTGGCAAAGGCGTCCCTCGCCATTTTAAAAGAGCTGGACCTTAAGCCCTTAATCATGATCACCGGAGACAATCACGCGGTGGCCGGCACGATTGCGCGACAGGTAGGGTTCAGCCATTATAAAGCCGAATTACTACCGGAACAAAAAGTGGCCGTCATTAAGGAACTGCGTCGGGAACACAAGCGCATTGCCATGGTCGGCGACGGGGTCAACGATGCCCCGGCCATGGTGAATGCCACCCTGGGGATCGCCATGGGCGCTAGTGGTACCGATATTGCTCTGGAAACCGCGGATGTCGCCTTGATGGCGGACGATCTGTCAAAACTCCCTTACGCCCTGAAAATAGGTCAGAAATCCCGCCGCATCATCATGCAGAATATCTTTTTTTCTCTGGGAGTGATACTGGTGTTAATTCCCTTGGCTCTCTTGGGATTGGCAGGTATTGGGATTGCCATTGTTTTACATGAAGGCAGTACCTTACTGGTGGTCGGCAATGGGCTACGCCTAATGCACTATAAATTCAAAAAATGAAACAAGATGTCTAAGCACTACTTTTCACAAGCTTCCTCTGACGAAATTCAATGTCATCCGGAAACGCAGCAACTGCCCAAAAAATTACCGCGTATTACGATCGTCGGATCACCCAATGTGGGTAAGAGTGTATTATTTAACCAGCTGACCGGCATTTACGTTTCGGTCAGTAATTATCCCGGTACGACCGTGGAAGTCGCCCAAGGCAAGGGAAAGGTGAATGGTAGCGAAGTGGAGGTGGTAGACACCCCCGGAATGTACCGCCTCCGTCCAATTACGGAAGAAGAGCGGGTGGCGCGCAATCTTTTAATGCAGGAATGTCCTGATATGGTGGTACACGTGGTCGATGCTAAAAATCTGCACCGTATGCTCTCCATGACCCTCCAATTGATTAACGCTGACTTGCCGGTGGTGTTGGTGGTTAACATGATGGACGAAGCCGATCGGCTGGGAATCAAAATTGATGCCGAGCAGCTGGAAGCGCAACTGGGTATTCCGGTGATATTGACGGCGCTTTCAATCAAACGGGGCCATAAAACCCTTGTGAAGCGTATGGCAGATTATCTCGAAAGCCATTCAAAAATTCAAGCGATCCCTTCTTCTAAAATTGAAATTAGCTATCCGAAGACCATCCAAGAAGCAAGCGCCCAGATACAATTTCAGTTAAAAGCCAATTATGCCTTTTCCAGGGAAACAATGGCCTATCTGCTCCTGCAAAATGATCCGGATGTCTGGAAAGCGATAAAATCAAAAGAGCCCCAAAAAGTAAATGAATTAAAAGAGCTGGTTGAAAGTATCCGGGCACGGTTAAGACACTCGGTGGCCTATGAAATCGCCCGCAGTGATCGCGACTATGCAGAAAAAATTGCCCGCCAGGTGATCAGTGACCCCCAAAAGAATGCCGCCGGATTTAGTGAGCGTCTCAGTCAATTAATGATCAATCCTTTGACCGGTATACCGATTCTGCTTTTTTCGCTGCTTCTATTCTATCTTCTGGTGGGTGTGTTCGGCGCGCAAGTCTTGGTGGATTTTATTGAAAATACGATTTTCGGAAAATATTTAAATCCGGCGGTAAACCGGCTGTTGCAAAACACCATTCCCTGGGAAAGCATCCGCAATCTTTTGGGAGGAGAATATGGCATTCTCACTCTGGGTATGCGGTATGCCATTGCCATCATACTACCGATTGTAGGCACCTTTTTCCTCGCTTTTTCCTTTATCGAAGATAGCGGTTATCTGCCCCGTCTGGCCTTACTGATCGACCGGGCATTTAAAAAGATAGGCCTGAATGGCCGCGCGGTGATTCCCATTGTTTTGGGATTCGGCTGCGATACTATGGCCACCATTGTCACCCGAACGCTGGAAACCAAACGGGAACGGATCATTGCCACTCTGTTGCTGGGTTTGGCAATTCCCTGTTCCGCCCAACTGGGGGTCTTAATGGGTATGCTGGCCGGTCATGCGACCATTCTGATTATTTGGGTGTTAATTGTGGCTGCTGTTTTCCTCTTGGTTGGGTATCTGTCAGCCCAGCTATTACCCGGTACCCGTCCCAATTTTTACATCGAATTACCACCACTCCGTTTACCCACCATCAAAAATATTATGGTCAAAACCTATACGCGCATGGAGTGGTATATCCGGGAAGTTATCCCTCTGTTTATTTTGGCCAGTGTTTTTATTTGGTTCGGGCAGTTAACCGGACTTTTCGGTCTGATTCTGGATGTACTCAAACCTATGGTCCGCCTGATCCGCTTGCCCGAAGAAACAGCCATAGCCTTTTTATTCGGCTTTTTCCGCCGGGATTATGGGGCTGCCGGGCTCTATGATCTGCGCCATATATTAAGTGGCAATCAGCTGCTGGTGGCCGTGACCACCATGACTTTATTTATTCCCTGCATTGCTCAATTTGCGGTCACCATAAAAGAGCGCGGATTAAAAACCGCCCTGCTGATGTTTGCCTTTATCCTGATTTTCGCTTTTCTGATCGGATGGTTGCTGGCTAACCTCCTGGTGATATTGGGAGTACAGCTATGAAGTGTGCTTTATGCGGATATGAATTTAATTCCGCGGAATCCTTTTCACGCTGTCAAGCGTGTCCCTTGACGCGCCATTGTCATCTGGTCTGTTGCCCCAATTGCGGCTACCAGGTGCCTGACCGAGCCCATTCCCTCTCCTGGTTCAAGCGGATTAAACAAAAATTCAACCCTGAAAAAACAGGACCAATACCCCCTCATAATAATGCGGAAAAGGATGAAGCCAAAATCGACGGTGAGACTGTGAATTAAAATTAACACAGGAAAAATTATGGAAATAAGTGAATCTGCGCAGGAAATGTTAGAACTCTTATGGGCCCGTGAACATGGAGAGCCCAAACCCAAAACCAGTGAGATTCCGGACAAAGCAGCGGTCTACGGAGAACTGGAAGAATTAGGTCTCGGTTACCGCAAGCATGACACCTTTGTCCTGACTGAAAAGGGTACCCGGGAAGCCGCTCTGGCCATTCGCCGTCACCGGCTGGCCGAACGATTACTGCATGATGTTGTCGATACCGCCGATCAACTATTGGATGAACAAGCCTGCCGGCTGGAACATGTGCTGATGGACGGACTGGACGACAGTATCTGTACTTTGCTGGGACATCCGCGCTACTGCCCCCACGGCAATCCTATTCCCAAGGGCGAATGCTGCTTAAAAAAGCTGAAAACCGTAGGCCGGCTGTTAGTGCCCCTCACCGATATGCGTCCCGGACAACAGGGCCAAATCGCCTATATCCAAATGGGTAACGAGGGCCGTATGGATAAAATCCTGGCCATGGGTATTTTCCCGGGGAGTGATATCACCCTGATCAGACGGCACCCCTCCTTTGTGTTTCGTACCGGCCATAGCCAATTCGCTGTTGATCAGGATATTGCCGCTGAGATATATGTCCGCCTGAAACCGGATAACAATAAATAGTCAGAGAGTTGAATTTAAGCTTGTTCGTGATCGGACGCTATTTGACCGCGCCATCGCAGTCTATTCGGATCCCGCTGATCTCGCGCCCCTATAATATTTCCAAGCATAAATCTTTAATGTGGTTCGTTCTGTAATGTGGGATGGAATCCGGCTTAATCCGCACTTCCGCTTGCATAAATGGATTGCATGTCCTAAGATTATGGTCATGAAAAAAGTGGTTTCCTGGCTCAATTTACCCAAGCCAGCGGTCTTACGAGTCCTGTCACCCTGGGAGTATACTGTCAGGTTTTGTATCTTTTGCCGGGAACGCGAGAAGTATTATATAAAACCTTATCGCCCGCAGGAGGCCCTGCTACGCCAAGTTTTGAATATGTTAAGGGAGCTTTAGATATGTCTATTGATGGTTTGCTAACCCTTACGGCCGAACAAGAACAAAAAGTAGCCGAACTACTGGACGGAGCGGTCTCAACTCAAGCACCGCCTATTAATCAGGACAAAGAGACCCGGCCGATCTATGTGCCGGTGGAAGACGGTGCCATCCGTATATTTCATCACATACCGCGTAAAAAAACTGTGCAACGGCCGATTGTTCTGGTCCCCGGATGGGGTGCGATCCCCTCCGGATTTCAGAATTTCTTTAATGTGGTCCACAACCGTGCGGAAGTGATTCTGATCGAAACCCGGGAAAAAAGAAGCAGCCGCCTGCAGCGCAGCACCGCCCGTCTGGACATGTCCCAGAAGGCCCGCGATGTTCAAGCCGTTTTAAATTACTGCGGCTTGACAGCCAATAAAGATTTCCTGCTGATGGGCACTTGTTGGGGCGCCGCGGTGATTCTCCAGGGCTTAATAGATCAGGTTACCAAAGCGCCCACCATTGTATTGTTGGACCCAATGCATACCCTCTGGTTCCCCAAATGGATCATCCGCTACATCGGTCCGCTCACCCCTACCTGGTTCTGGGCCATGATAAAACCGCTGGCCAAAAAAATTGCCCTCTGGGGCATGGAAGCGGAAACCCAGCGGCAACGCGCCGAAGCCTTTATTGATAATGCCACCATCTGGAAATGGAAGCGGGCCGCCCAACAGGTTGTGGACTTTGAACTCCTGGGGCAGGTGGGCAATATTCAACAAGAGGTATTTGTTTTTAATGGCACCGGGGATAAAATCCACGACCAACGCAATTATCCCCAGCTCGCCCAAGAAATGCCCCGGGGACGGTTTATTTATATGCAAACCGACGAATCACGCCGGGAAACCCTGGTGGGACTGATCGCTTTAGAATTTGCTAAAGTAGACCGGCAGGCCGGTCTGCCAACAGCACTTAAACCCTTTGAGAAAAGGCTGGAGCGGAACTAAGTGCTAGCAGAAAGCCTTTTGAATCATTTAAAAATACTTCCGGCATAGCGTTACTTGATCAATTATTCGGTCTGCCGCGGATAGCCTTTAAATACTTCCCTGACATGCCATTGTCTGAAATCATGGGCAGGTATATATTGTTTTCTTTGAGGTGTTCTTATTTTTCTACCGCGGAAATTATCCAACCATTCATCAAAGCCCTTTGTTCCGTAGGCATGATCTGAAACCATAACCTTAGAATCCTTTGACAATGCTATCGCACCCCGGTCAAATAATTTATGGTGCAACGCACATAGGGCTAGTCCGTTACATTCCTCGTCTGGGCCACCAGCTTGGAACCATTTTATATGTGCCGCTTCTAAAGCAACCGGATAATGACCTAATCGAACATTAAATCCACAAATTGCACATTCGTATTCATAAGCCCTCAATACTTGCGCTCTGAATTTTTGGTTTCTATTTCTGATAACCAGTCTTTCTCCTGAAATATTAATTCCCACCGCCTCCAAAATATCTCTATGGATAGTATCCGGAAAATTTGAATTCAATAATTCATCGATAATATAGCAAACTAACTTAGGGTTGTTATCCAGCTCATTAAAAACTTCCTTGTCAAATCCCCCAACAGAATCGCTAGCTAGAAGCGTTTTTTTTTGGACATCGCCGCTCTTATTTACTTCTATCTTTTTTTTACTTTTCACTTCCCAAATCTTATCATTTTGAAGACGCCAGAATGGATATTCCGTCCTATAACATTTTCTGAAGGGCCCAAATTCAGCCAACAAATTTTTCAATTTTTCATCAATATCACGATATGAAATTAATCTGTTTTGCTTTGATAGCATTACACCTATGGCATAAAGTATCAAAAGAGGTTTATGCGGTGCTCTTTCCTCTCCTTTTTTCCAAACAGTTAAATTTCTAATATTCTTCTTTATCTCAGATGTATTCACAACAAACTATTTATCTATTCTGATTATTTTTATAATCCTCCCACATCCGTTCCTGTATTTCCGCTTGCATTTCCCGGTAGTGCAGGCGTTGTTGAGGGGTTAGGATTTGCTCGATTTTATCTCTGCGTTTGGCATGCAGCCGCTCTAGTTCCACCCGCATGGCAGCCCGGCCATGGGGTCCGGCATCGGCATATTTGCGCCGGATACGCTGCATTTCCTGCCGGGATTCCGCCAGGATAGCGCGGAGTTGCTGCTCCTGCTTGCGGGTCAGATGCAACCGCTTATCCATTAATTGAACCCAATTATCCAGCATTCTGGTACGCGGTTGTGGCGGCTTCTCTTGGGGCTGGGAAGCACAGTTAGTCATACTCAGCACACTTAACAGGAGAAGTAATCCCCAGCAGATTATCCGGCAGTATGATCTTTTTATATACATCTTGATATCCTCCCCTCTGAATTCAAAGTAGTCATAAACAGGTTAAAAAGGCAATAGCCTATTTTTTCTGCCGGAAGTTAGTCCGGTATTTGACGGCATAGCGGGCGGCGGACAGCATAGCCACCTGCATACTGGTACTTTGGGCAGTGCCATTCCCGGCGATATCAAAGGCAGTGCCATGATCAACGGAGGTTCTCAAAAAAGGCAACCCCAGGGTCAAGGAAATAGTATGCTTAAAATCAAGGGTTTTGGCGGCAATATGGCCCTGGTCATGATAGAGAGCCAGCACTCCGTCCCATTCATTCTGCATGGCCTGGTGGAAGACCGCATCCGCACTCACCGGTCCCAGGATATTATAGCCTCTTTGTCTCAATATCTCAATGGCCGGGATGAGCTCCCTGACCTCCTCCCGGCCAAACAAACCCTGTTCGCCACAGTGAGGATTCAAACCGGCTACGGCAAATTTATGATGGGGTACTCCCAGAATGTCCAGCATGCGGATGCAGCGCCGGACAGAGTTGAACACACTTCGTTTTTCAACCAGCTCGCAGGCCTTGCGCAGGGAGACATGTCGGGAGAGGAAAAAAATACGCAGATTGCGCACCATAAACATGGTCATAGGTTCCTCCACGCCGCATAATCGGCCTAAAATTTCAGTGTGTCCGCTATCTTCAATATCAGCGGCTTTCAGGGCTTCTTTATGAATAGGTGCCGTCACCAACGCGTCAACTTGATTGGTCAGGGCCAGTTGAGTCGCCTGCTCAATATAGTCACAGGCCGCCTGCCCCCCTGCCTTCTGGATCTGGCCAAGTTTTAACTTTTTGTGGTTAATATTATTGAGGTCGAGGAGATCAATGGTGCCGGGCTGGTAGGTGCCCTGATCCGGTTCTTCAATAGTATGCAGCATGGCCCCCTTGCGGGTAATTTCCAGTGCCTGCCGCAGCGCGCCGCGCTCACCAATCACCAGGGGCCGGCAACATTGATAGATCTCTGTTCGACGCAGTACTTTTACGATAATTTCCGGACCAACCCCGGCCGGATCTCCCATCGTAATCGCAATAATAGGTTTAATCATACCTTCCATCCTAATTATATTAACCTTATCTGCAAGCGCTCATTTAACAAACTTAACAGCAGTACCATAAACCATCACTTCAGCCGCACCTTGCCGGACGGTACTGGAAGAGTAGCGGATATTAATCACAGCATCCGCCTGCAAAGATTCCGCTTCTGCCACCATGCGTTGGGTGGCCTTGGCCCGGGCGGTATGGATCATTTCGGAATAAGATCGTAATTCACCGCCTACCAGGCCTTTGAGCGCGCTCATAATATCACGGCCCAAATGCCGGGCCTGAATAACAGACCCCTTAACTACATTCAGGGTTTCCAGCTGTTTACCGGTAATGAAATCAGTATTGACTAAGATCATTTTTCTCCTCCTTTTTTATTTCCTTAATCCGCTGGATTAATACGGTTACCAAGGCGCTAATCAGCAGTAACACCAGCAAAATTATCGTATATACAAAGCCCCGCCCGATCGCTATCCGGTTGAAAATAAAGATATAAAAATATCCGGTGATCACCGCGGCAATACACAAAATGATTACAATGATAACCGGGGCAATATATTTGTTCATCAGCCACTCCTCATAATTGGCAAATCAGATCCTCATTCCAGGGCGGTATCCACAAAACCGGCGACAGATTCCATTTCTCCGATCAAGCTCCCCGAAGCACTGAAACGCAATAATTTCTCACGACTGCGTTGCCAGGCCAGGAAGCCCTGCAGCCCGTTTCCCGGAATAACCTGTAAAGCATACAAGTAGTTATACTCGTCATCTAATATTTGATGATCCTGATAGCCACTACTGGCGCTGAGCCGGCCGGTACTCCATTGATGGTTCTGGTAACCGGTATAATAGCAATCCCCGTTTGCCGGATTGACTGACAGATCAATAGTCCGGTAACCTTTTTTATAATTTTCAACAGTGGCGTCGCTCTTGATACGGAGGATCCCGTTGGCCGTTGTTACCCAGCAACCGCCCCGGACCGGATCGGCATAGATCCGTTCCGGTTGAATGGCCGTTTCAAAGGTTGCCAGCTCATCAAGCTGATCTACCTTGATACGGTAAATGTAATTATCTTCATAGTTGGAAATCCATACCGAATGACTCTGCTCATCAACAGTGAGGTAGGTATCAAAAGAGACGTCAAAATTCAACCCGATGGTGCGCTTTAAATTACCCTGGAAATCATAAACTCCGATCTGGCTGGGCCAGCGCATGATCACATAGAGCTCCGCGACTGTATGCCGCACTCCCAGATCAACCGGTGCGCCTTCCACATCAAATAGCGCTGATTGATTCAAATTTCGTGCGATGACATGCACTCTATTTTCCCAGTAATTGGCAACAAAGCAACACTTATTTTGCTCTGTGTAAGCGACAGCGATGGGAGAATTGACCGTTAATCCGCCGATTTGATGGGCTCCGTCATAGGTAAGCTTTTTAACACTGTGACCATTGAAATCAGTGATCCAGAAGTTGACCGGTCCGGGCATGATGGAGACCGTATCCGAAAGCGGGCTATCATCGAATTTTGTATGGGACTGAATTGCATAATAGTAATGCCGGTCATAGGAGACGAACCTGTCCAGATATAGGCTTTGATCGGCGCTGACCGAATCGTAAATAGTCAGATCAAAGCTGGAATTCAAGGGGGTATCGCTCTGCCTCCGATACAGGGTATAACCGGTCAAGTCATCTATGTTCAGCGGATCCCATGCCAACCATACCGTATCCCGCTGGGAATAGACTGTTAACCCCACCGGTGCTCCGCCCGTGTGCGGATTATGGGGATCAAAGGGATTCAGGCGTTCACGATCCGAGCAACTGGTCAGGATACCGATCAGGATGCTCAGCACAAATAAGTGTTTCATTGCGACTCTTTATCAAAGGTAAAGACGGTAAATACAAAACCGAGCTCCATACCGCAATAGGACCATCCGGCATAGCGGTCAAAGCGTTGGGCCTTTTTAAAAAGACGGTCAATTTCATGGTAACTGCCGGCCTGCAGATATTGCTGATAATATTCATCCGCCTGTTGATGAAAATAATAGGAAAGGGCTGCAAACAGAGTCATAAAGCCCATTCCGATAAGCCGTTGCTTATTCCAGCTCAGGCGGGGTCCCTGGTCCGGATAGGCGTTTAAAATACCGGTATGCGCAATCTTAAGTGTATCACGATTGGTCTCAGCGTACCACAGATCCCGGGAATTTTCCCGGGCCCCAATCAGGGTTATACTCACTACAAAAACCACCCATAATTTTAAACACTTCATTAGCATATCACTTTAAAAAAAACAAATTGCGTTTTTGATCAGTTACCAAGAGGCCTTGCGGGGTTAACACCACATGATCCAGGGTATTTTCAAATTCTTTCTGCCACTTTATAGCGCCGGTTTGTCGCTCCAGGCAGATCAGTTGACCACCCGTATAGGGGATCAGAAGCAGATCGTTCCAGGCCCACAGTGGTCGGTTCAGCAAACCAGTGGATTGATATTGCCACTCTAACTTGTTCTGGCTTATATCCAAGGCCTTGACCCGGCCATCGGCCACGGGCACAATAAGTTGCCGCTCTATCATTAGTGGTGCTGAATAAATAGGCCCGGAACACTGATATTCAAATATTAGGCTGCGTTCCGGGAGTGAATATACGATCACGCGGCCTTGAGAGTCGCCGGCTATCAAAAAACCGTCATGCACTCTCCATACCGGAAAGGGTTGCAGACCCAAATCCGCAACATGCACCCGCTTGAGTTCATTATTCATTATCCACAGCTCCCCGGATTCAGTAATCAATGCCAATCCTGCTCCGGCACGAAATAATCCGGCTGATGGGGCAGCGGATAATTTTTTCTGCGCGATTTGCTTACCTGTCCGGCGCTCCAGAACGAGCAAGGTTTGTTTATTCTGAATAACCTGCAGGTGTTCCCCCCGGATCACCATGGCGCCCCTGAGACCAGCATACTTCTGCTTCCATTGCATGCGTGATTGCGGCAGCCAGTAAGCAAATACCTCCCGTTGACGGGCAGTAGTAACATATAAGGTTTCCGCTTCCGGGTCAATCGCCAGGACCACCGGCGGATCGTTAAAAGGCCGCCAATAGCGCGTCAGGCGTTTGCCGGTTGCCAGCTGCACCGCATAGAATTCCCCCCGGGAAGTAAGTACCAAAAGAGTCTCCGGGTTAACCATAATAAGATGAGCAAGGGGTGACTTTTCGGTTTTTTCCCAAACGCTTTGCGGTTCCTGAGCCAAACCGGTTTTTTCAGCCGTGACAATATCCGGGTTGGAATAATTTATTTTCATGCGTAAACCCGGGGCACAATGGAGCAGCCAGCTTCCCATGGCGAGCGGTATCAGGAGCGTAAAGCTGCGTTGCACTCTCATCAGCATCATATTAATAGTCCCATCCAAAGAAAAACTGGACAAACCAATCTTTTTGTATGGATTTAAAATCAGTTTTCTTGCCCACATCCAGTCTGAGGACTAGCCCGCCGAACAGAACGCCTCTCAGACCGACGCCCATACTACCCAGCAGTCCCGGAAAATCATAATCCCAGGCATTACCCGCATCAAAGAAAACGGCACCGCGCAAGGGGGCAAATCCGATTTTCTGAGTGCCAAAATTGAGCATTAAGCTTTTGGCGAAGGGAAAGCGCAATTCCTGATTGAGCAGAATGTACCGGCGGCCATAGATCTCGGTAATTCTATACCCGCGCAGCCCCCAGCTGCCGCCGATATAATAGCGGCGAATATCACGGCCTTCATTGGCAGCTGCCATGACACGCTGGGCATAGGTCAACTTGGGGTGCAAACGCCAATAATACCGAAAATCCAGCAAACCGATATAATTATGGATGTCAGAGCGTTTAAAGTCAAAGGTGGGGCCAAAGGTCACCCGCGCCCGCCAGCCGTCAAGCGGTCCGGTGGGCACCCAGATTGAATTGTCATGGACAAAAGAAATATAATTGGACATCAAATAAGATTTACGATTCTTTTCAAAGTAATAATCTTTATAAGAATGCCATAAGCTGGTACTGAATTCCAGCCGCCGAAAGACATCAATAGGATAATTCAAAGCCGAGCGCACCCCTAGCATCCGTTCAAAATAGAAGCCTTCATAGGCCGAATAATAATCGTCAACAAAATGAAAAACACCGATCGCCCGGTTAGACCGGCGGGAAAGGTCAACCGCGGTCACAGCCACATTAAAACGATCCAGAAATTCGGAGGTGGTTTCGGCGGTATTGGCCAGTAAAAAATGATAGTATCGATTCCCCAGGATATCCGAGATGCTCAGCTGTGCACCACCCAGAAAACCAAAAATAGGATCATAGGCCACGGCGGTCTGGGCAAAGTCCAGACTATATTTCAATTTATAGGGCACACTCTTTTTTTTCCCCTCAAGTCCTGAATCGGAGACCCACCGGGTAGTATCCTTCAACTGAGTTGCTTTAGCCCGGTAACGGGTTTTGACAGTGTCAGGTGTGATGGGAATTTGATGGATCTGAATACTGTAATCCTGAAAAATACTGGCTATCAGGGTATCCTCAGCTACGGGCACCAGAGCACGGATACCCGTATGATAATCCGTCACCCGGCTAAGTTCCATTTCCCCATCCGGTAAGGCGTTGAAATCTCTAAAACTGAGCTGCCAGACATTGGGCACTTGTTGACGATCGGATAAAAAATAGATGATATTCGGTTGAGACCGGTACCAAAAGGGTGCCGTATTCTGGTATTCATTCTCTGTGATCTGAAAAAGGGCGCAATCTCTTAACCTCATAATATACAAATCCGTTCCCTGACAGGGATAGCGATTGCGGTCGGAGCTGAACACAATATACTCACCGGTGGGATCAAAACCGGGAGTCTGGTCAACATAATGGTCATCGGTCAATTCAATTATCCGGTTGGTCTCAATTTCCCAGATAAATAAATCGGCCTGACCGTTATAGCGCTGGCCGCTGAAAACAATGCCCCGGTTGTCAGGGCTCCATTTGGGAGATCGCAGGGTAACCAATTCCGGATGATTTATGGCCGCTATCTCCTTTTTTGATTTAATGTTAAAGAGACGAATCGCATCCTGAGCCCCGGATTTAGCCACATAGGCTAAGACCGCGGCGTCATTCACCGCTATATCACTCTGCATAAAATGTAAGGATTCCAATTTGGCATGGCGTTCACCTTTGACCAATACCCGCGTTTGGCCGGTTTCCAGCGCTTGGGCATAAATGTCGGTATAGCCGTTGCGATTGGATAAATAGATCAGTTGATCTGCTGTGCTATCCGCATAAAAAACAGTCGGTTTACTATTGGCCCCCCGCGAGGTCAGCTGATAGCGGCCAGGATAAATGATCGTTTCCTGCGGTAAAACCGCTGAAAATTCCTGTTTCAGGGACAAGCGCCACTCATCCATGAGTGCCGGCAGGTTCTTGCCCGTGATATATTTCAGCACCTCATCCAGGGAATTGAACTGCCAATAGGTCTCCATTAATTTTCTGAGGCGGTCAGCCGTATAATTTTGCTCAAAAAACCGCAAAAAGGACTGTCCCTCTTTATACAGTAAATATCCGGACTGCGACAACTCATAACTATTTAGGGGATACAAATAATCGCGTAAAACTGCATCCCGTATAATAAGTTCCGCCTCGGAATCCCAACCGATCGACCACCATTCGGCTAATCCTTCGATAAACCAGAGCGGAAAAGAGGGCACATCCCAGCGGCCCGCTTCCCGGACAGCACGCGCAATCTTTAAATGCGTAAATACATGCACCAGCTCGTGCCGGACCACATGCCGGAATTCCTGCCGGCTGCCTGTATAAGGCAGAACGACCCGGCCCTTCATAAACTCAAAAAAACCGCCCACTCCTTCGGGAATGAAATAGGGCAGAATATTGGTTTCCTGAAAATGGATCGCATTGCTGTAAACCACCAGGGGAATCTTGCGATCGATCGTACAATTAAATTTAAGCTCAAAATCCCGGAAGGCCTCTTCGGCTAAAGCCGCGGCCAGCTGACCCAGCTCCGCTTCTTCCTGATAATAATAGATGTTAAAATGCGCGGTTTTGAGTACCTGCCAGCTAAATTGATCGTACTGGATTTTATTACGACCGAAATAATATTGAGCTGCAGCATTATCCGGTAAGGACAAATAGAATAACACCAGGACAAGAAGTGTATGAAGTGTTTTTTTTAAAGGCATAATCAATAAATTAGCGCAACTATTGATTTTTTACTATGCGTCCATTCCCATGCTGACAACGCTTTGAATCTATAAGAGATTAACCGCTTTGTCAAACCTTTGCCCGCTCATTTACCAAAAGGGATATTCGAATGACGCAGAAACCGGTTACAAAAGGCATGCAGCAACTGGATGTCATCATCGCCTAAAGCGGATAGGCGTTCCAAAAAACGGCCATACAGCAGATCCTGTCGCTTGAGCCCCAGTTCTTTTAAAACAAGTGCCACTTTTTGTTTGAGAGCTGGGTAGCTCATCCGGGGGGATAAGACTGATGAGGTCTCACACTGCCTTGTCAAAGGGGCCACCGTATAGGCGTAGATCATGACCGCCTGAGACAAATTCAGCGCAGGGTAGCGCGCCTGCATAGGAATATTGGAAAGCAGATCACAATACTCTAATTCCCGGTTGGTCAAGCCGCGCTCTTCAGTACCGAAAACCAGGGCGGTGGTTGTGGTGCTTTTTCTTTTCCTCTGTAACAGGAAGAACAATTCCCGGCTGGAATAGAGATCGGCTTTGGATGTCCGGCGCTTGGCAGTGGTACCGATAACCAAATCCATATCAGTCACCGCCTGGGCCAGAGAATCAAAAACAGTGGCCTGGTCTAAGATATCTCGGGCCCCATGGGCAAGCCAGCGGGCGGCACTGCTGCGATAATGACAAGGCTGCACTAGGCGTAAATTTGTATGGCCCATGGTTTTTAAGGCCCGGGCACTGGCGCCGATATTTTCAGCCACTTTGGGTTTTACCAGCACAAAAACAAATTTCATGTCTTATGTCATCGGTTAATGTAGATGCACTACTGAGTACCCTCAACCACAACATCCGGTCGTAATAATTTAGAAGTTTTAGGGCCTGAAATAAAATATATTTTACGCGCCCCAGGATAGCCTGTCAATGGGCACATAAATTTACCTGATTCTACCAATGAATTAACCTGCGTTGTCATAAAATCAATACTTAGAAAAGTCATGAATAATATCATATTAACCTTGAGATAATAATTATCTATCTGATTTATAAATATGTTGACTTCCTTCAGTTTCAGAACAAGTGCTGTGAGCTATTTGAGGTGCCGTACTATTCGCATATTAAAACCGTTGTTTGATGGACTTTAAATAATTTTGATTAATGAACTACCCCGACGCAAGCATCGGGGTATCAACGATCAGGACAAACCTTCGAACATTGTCAATTGTCCTCGATATATCCGATCATAATTTTTTCCTTTTTCCTTGACATACTGCTGTATCAAAGATTCATTCCCATATTTTCCAACCGTATTTGCATAATAACCACTTGTCCAAAAATTACCGCCCCATAATAACTGCCTTAAAGCCGGATGTCTCTGAAACATTTCTCTGGCTGTGATGCTCTTGATTAGCGTCACAAGCTCCGTCACTGATACTTTTGGAACACTCTGAACCATATAATGTACATGATCTTCATCTGTCCCAATTTCTACAAAGTGAATCTCGTACCACTCTGATATCTCCAAACTTATTGCCTTTATTGTTTCCCCTAATTCTTCCTTGATTACACCACGACGATATTTTACCGGTAATACTAGATGATAAAGCAATAATGTTTTGTTGTGACTCTTTATTATATGTTCGCTCATCCATAAAAGTTATCTCTTTTTGTATCCCGACGCAAGCATCGGGGAATTCTTTCGATTAAATAAAACAAGACATTAAAGATGCCTTAAAATCAGGATTACCAGGAATAGAAAAATGAGCTTGAGGAATTGGAGGGTATTCTGACGAGTTTTGATTATCTCTTATTAATAATCGTTAATACAATGAAAAAGAACAGGGAAAAATAATTGTCACTACCCTGGAAATTCATGATTGACATCGATCAAACCCGGAAATTTGGTATTTACCTTTGGCGGCGAGATTTGATCTTCTCAGCGATAAAAAAGATGAAACAGTTGTTAACAGGCCAGGCAGATTACCGGGCCGGGAATCGCAACAAACACAACACCTACAAATTATTCAGGTTAAATAAATTAACTTTATATTTGCGATAAATTTCCTATCTTTTTTATTTAGAAATTTAGTTTGACATTTTTATGATTTATGCTAATATTTCATGGGCAACAAAAACCGATGGAGTTCACATGATAAAGCACCTAAAAATTATGATACTGATATTGCTGTTTTCAATTATAGCTATGGCACAGACACAAATTGCCGTATTGAATTTATTGGCCAAAAATGTTGCAGAAGGAGATGCCAGCGCCCTGAGCGATCGTTTAGCTATTGAGATGGTCCGGACCGGTAAATTCACAGTTATCGAACGCGAGCGGTTGAATGAAATCCTGGATGAACAGGGTTTTCAGATGAGTGGTTGTACCAGTGATGAGTGTATCGTACAGATCGGTCGCCTGGCCAATGTAGAGCAGGTGGTTGCCGGCAGTGTCAGCCGGGTCGGCACGGTTTATTCCATTGCCGCGCGCATTGTCAGCGTGGAGTCGGGACAGATTATGCACATTGCTACCTATGATTATGAGGGTCGCATCGGGGAACTGTTAAAAACAGGCATGCGGGTAGTGGCAGAGGAATTAACAGGCTTACGTCTGCCGCCGCAATTTCCCTACCAACAACAGGCCACGCAACTGCAACCCAGCCCCCAGCAGCAAGCGACACAATCGGGCCGCGCGCTACCCCAATCCACACCTACTACTGATCCCCCCACACAATCCCGCCATCCCCGAACACAACCTTCCCCCACGATCAAGATACCGAAAATGCAGATCGGCGTAATCGGCGGGCTAATTGCCTCCGGGATCGTTGGTGAGGACGTGCGGGACGATGCAACCACCCGCCCGATGGGCTTGAATGGTGGTCTCTTAGCCAAATATTACGTAACCAACAGTATGGCTCTGCGGCTGGAAGCGCTCTACAGCCAGAAAGGATATGCCTTTCCCTCACCCTATGATGACAATATTCAGGTGCGGCACTTAAACGATTATGTGGAGTTACCCTTTCTGATTCAACTGGAATTTAACAATCAGGCCAGCTCTTTTGGCTATGTGAATTTCGGCGCCACACTGGGGACAGCCACCAAATATGAATACCAAATCTTTGATACGGAAAGAAATGAAGAACTAACCAAGGATGAATCCAGTGGACTCAATACCACTGAGTCGGTACTTACTTTGGGTGGCGGTATTTCCCTGGAAAACAGTCTGTTTGCCGAGTTTCGGATGGATATGGGCATGACCTCTATCATAGACAGCAATGATCCGCCGGATGCACGCAATTTCAGCCTGACTATATTTTTCGGATATCAATTCCCGCTGGGGATTTAATTCCCGCGCTAAAAATATTATTTCACCCAAATAA
>CAZXFH010000028.1:0-42197 GCA_964640055.1 uncultured bacterium
ACAACCGATTATTCGCAATACTTATTTATAGTTATTTATGCACTGTTACTTATTTGTCCCTCGTGGTACTTTCATTTCTCAAAATTGGATAATAAATTCCGATGAAGGCGCAATACTGACTGTGTATTTTAAATAAACAAAATGAGTATTTCGATTGACGATTATTATTATAATTTAAAGGGATAAATTGGAGGTTAAATTGGGTAAAAAAGGAACTGCCGGCAATCACGGTGCTAATATCCGCTCTGATTGTTTAATCACCCTGGAGCTGCGGGACAAGGGTGGTATTGAGATCGATTTAAAAAGTAAAGTGAAACGGTTTTTTGGTGCCTCCATCGAGCAAATCTGTCGGCAAGGATTAGACTTTTTTGGGGTTGAGCACGCTTCTCTGACCATACAGGATAGCGGGGCCCTACCCTTTGTGTTGATGGCTCGATTAGAAGCAGCCGTTAAACAGTGTGTGGAGACTGATAAGGAGTTCTTACCTGAAATGGTGCCACAAAATAAATATCAAACCACTGTGGAGCGGTATCGACGCTCACGGTTATACCTGCCGGGTAACACACCCAAATTATTTATTAATGCTGGATTACATGGCGCCGATGGAATTATTCTGGATCTGGAAGATTCGGTAGCACCGGCTAAAAAGGATGAGGCCCGGTATTTGGTACGCAATGCGCTCCGGCAAAATGATTTCTATGGCACCGAACGGATGGTGCGCATTAACCAACTACCCCGGGGGCTGCAAGATTTAGATGTTGTGATTCCCCATCATGTTAACCTAGTGTTGATTCCAAAATGTGAGTCGCCTAAACAAGTCCGGCAGGTGGAATCCCGGATAAAAAGTTTGTGCCAGCAGCATAAGATCAGTGATAAGGTCTACTTAATGCCGATTATTGAGAGTGCTGCCGGGGTTATGAAGGCGGTTGACATTGCAGGTGCTTCCCCAAAATTGGTGGCCTTGGCGATAGGGTTGGAAGATTATACCGCTGATATTGGCACCCGACGTACAGCGCAAGGCCGCGAATCCTTTTTTGCACGGTCTATGATTGTTAATGCAGCCCGCGCACACCGCCTGCAGCCTATTGATTCGGTCTATTCTGATGTGAATGATCCGGAGGGGCTGAAAGAGTTTGCCCAGGATGCCAAGTTGCTGGGTTTTGACGGAATTGGATGTATTCATCCGCGCCAGGTTCAAGTCATTCATGGTGTTTTCACTCCCACGGAAGCGGAAATTGAGCGGGCTACAAAGATAGTGAATGCCTTTTTTAAGGCTGAAGAAAAAGGTCTGGGTGTGGTTGCCCTGGGTTCGAAAATGATCGATCCTCCAGTGGTCAAACGGGCTCAGAAAATCGTGGATCTGGCGATTGAATCCGGTAAACTCGATAAAAATTGGAGGGCAACTTATGGCAGCTAAACTAGTCAAGAATGCACTCGGTAGATGGGTCCCCACCGAAGTCAATGGAAAAAAGCAAATTCCCTTCAAGGGGGTCGGTAAATACAAGCCTGATTTCCGCCGCTATGGCCCTCCGGTTGCCTCTTGCGCCGATTATCCCGACAGTGGTGACAAGCGGGTCAAGAACTTACAAACCGCCCTGCAAAAAGCCGGCCTCAAAGATGGTATGACCATTTCCACTCATCACCATTTTCGGAATGGTGATTTGCTTGCCAATCAGGTTTTCCGGATCGCAGCTGCACTGGGAATTAAAGACCTGGTCTGGTATCCGTCGGCTTCCTTTCCCTGCCATGCATCTTTGATAAAATACATGGAAGACGGAACGATCCATCATATCGAAGGCAGTATGAATGGTCCCCTGGGACGGTTTTGCTCGGAAGGAAAAATGCGCGGAACGGGGGTGTTAAGGTCCCATGGTGGGCGTTATCAGGCGGTACAGGATGGCGAAGTACAAATCGATATCGCTGTTATTGCTGCCCCTACTGCAGATGCCTTTGGGAATGCCAATGGTTTGCATGGGCCTTCTGCCTGCGGTTTACTTGGTTTTGCCCTGGCAGATTCGCAATACGCACACAAAGTCGTGATGGCAACCGATAATCTGGTTGATTTTCCTTGTATCCCTTGGCAAATTCACGGTAATTTTGTTGATTATGTTGTGGAAATGGAGAAAATAGGCGATCCTGATCAGATCGTTTCCGGTACCACCCGCATCACCCGCAGCCCGGACCGGCTGTTAATGGCCCAGATGACCGCCCAGTTATGCAAGGAAGCCGGCTTAATTAAAAATGGTTTCTCTTTTCAGGCCGGTGCCGGTGGAACGTCCTTGGCCATTACCCGCTTTTTTGAAGATATTATGAAAGCGGAAGGCATTCAGGCCCGCTTTGCCCGCGGTGGTAGTACCCGTTTTCTGGTTAAATTACTGGAGGAAGGGCTTGTAGATTATATCCTGGATGGACAGACCTTTGATCTGGACGGGGTCCGTTCCATGCGCGATAATCCCAATCATGTGGATACCAGTCCCTTCACCAGTTACAATTATCATGGTAAGGGCAATTTCGCCCCTCTGGTCGATATTGTGATTCTGGGAGCGACGGAAGTGGATGTTCATTTTAATGCCAATGTGAATACCCATTCTGATGGTTACCTGTTACACGGGATCGGTGGTTGGCAGAATTGTTTGTTTGGTAAAACAGTGATTTTGCCCGTGCCACTTTTCCGGGACCGGATTCCGATTATCCGGGATGAAGTTACCACGATAACCGGTCCGGGGGAACTAATTGACGTGATTGTTACCGAGAGAGGGATGGCCATTAATCCGCAGCGAAAAGATCTACTGCATAAAATCAAGAATTCCAATTTACCGATTAAGCCGATTACACAATTAAAAGCAGAAGCAGAAAGTATTTGCGGAGTGCCGGCTAAACCCAGCTTGGGGGATGAAGTCGTGGCCGTCATCAAATGGGTTGATGGAACCCTCATTGACGCTGTTCGTAGAGTAATCCCATAAAAAAAAGGCATAAAACATAACAGAACAGAGCCGCTCTGCAGGTAGCGGCTTTTTTTTTAGTGCGCCCGGCAGGGCGCAATCAGTTGGAGGTGACTTATCGACAATGTAATCGGAAGTCCTCTACCGGCCCGGCAAGGAGAACGGTTAGCTGAACGGCAAGGGTGTCCATCGTGAGGTGGAATCTGAAGGAAGCGGCAGGCAAAGCAGGGGCCTGAAATCCCGACTTGTCGGGACATACGGTGGTGTGAGCGGTCGGAGGGTGTGAGCCCTCCTCCTACTCGATGACGGAATGTTTCGCCTTTACGATCAATAGATGTTCAATCTGGATATGCTGCGGATAGATCTGGGGGTTGGATTATTTTGGGATAACTTTTTATCTTATATTTGTATATTTTTTTTAAATACTTTAGATTGTTACAAGGAGTGAACATTCTGAAAAAAATATTAAGCATTATTTGAGCCGGGCGTTAAGGAGAGGAGGGCCCATGTCGAATCAATACCGAAAATTGACTCAGAAGGAAATTGATCAGTTGCTTTGCCAGGACTGTTACTGTTCTGATTGGACGCAGATAAGTGTGGCAAAAGACTTTAAAGTCAAGCGGGTCCGGAGTGTTCATTTATCAGGTAATGTAAAATTGGGGCTCTTTGATAGAAACATAACCCTTGACGGGGGGGTGGAAAAGGCCACCGGTATTGACCATGCTTGCCTGCATAATTGTTCAGTAGGGGATAATGTCTATATTCATAATGTGCATGGTTATATTGCTAATTATGATCTCGCCGATGGAGTCGTCATTGAAAATCTTAAATCCATGACAGTTGACTCTGAAACCAGTTTTGCCAATGGCCTGGAAGTCGCCGTACTTGTCGAGGCAGGCGGTCGGGAGATTCCCATCTATGATCACCTTTCAGCCCAAGTGGCATATATTCTGGCCTTTTATCGGCATCGCCCCAAAATGATCAAGAATCTGAAGAAAATGATTCAGGTTTACGCCGATAAAATCCGCTCTGACCGGGGGTATGTGGGTGAGAAAACTGCTTTAATCAATTGTGATACCATTCGGAATGTCCGTATTGGTGCAGGTGCTTGCTTACAGGGTGTCAAGCAACTGGTCAACGGATCGGTTAACAGCTGCCTGGAAGATCCGGTTATGATTGGGAGCGATGTCATGGCTGAGGATTTTATTGTGTGTTCCGGATCCGAGCTAGACCATGGCACCATTATTACCGAGACTTTTGTCGGACAAGGATGCCAGTTGGACCGCCATTATGCCGCGGAAAATTCAGTGTTCTTTGCCAATTGCCAGGGCTTACATGGGGAAGCCTGTTCCATATTTGCCGGGCCTTTTACCGTATCCCACCATAAATCTTCCCTTTTGATCGCTGGTATGTTTTCCTTTTTGAATGCGGGCAGTGGTTCCAATCAGAGCAACCATATGTACAAATTAGGTCCGGTTCATCAGGGTGTTGTGGAACGGGGATCGAAAACGGCCAGTGATTCTTATCTGCTTTATCCGGTCCATATTGGTCCTTTTACCCTGATCATGGGTCGCCATAACCATAATCCGGATACTTCTGATCTGCCCTTTTCTTATTTGATTGAACATGACAATGAGAGTGTGCTTAGTCCGGGAGTTAATTTGCGTAGTGTGGGTACTGTACGCGACGCCCGTAAATGGCCCCGCCGCGATAAACGCAAGGATCCGCATAAATTGGATCTGATCAATTTTGATTTACTATCACCTTTTACGATCCAGAAAATGATCAAGGGCTGTCATATTTTACAGGATTTAAGAGCCACTTCAGGGGAAACCGCTAACTATTATACCTACCGGGGGGTACGGATTAAGCGGGGGTCCTTACAGAGAGGATTACAATTCTATCAGATGGGAATTGTTAAATACTTGGGGAATACCATATTAAATCGCCTGCAAGATCTGAAGATTACAGATATCGGGAAGCTGCGGGAGTCCCTACAACCTATAGACCAGCATGGTATCGGTGATTGGGTTGATCTGGCCGGTATGCTTGCTCCGGCAGAGTTAATTGATAAGCTGCTTGACGATATCGATCAGGAATCCTTAAAAACCCTCCGGGATGTGGAGAAAGTCTTACAAAATATCCACGAAAATTATGCACAATATGCCTGGAACTGGTGTATTGATCAATGGCAAAAACGGATCGGAAAAAATATCGATCAAATTACCGCTCAGGATATACTGGAGCTGACCGACGAATGGAAAGAGTGTGTTTTAAAACTGGATAAAATCCTCTTCAAGGATGCCAGAAAGGAATTTTTACCCATAGCGCAAATCGGATATGGTATTGATGGCGACCATCACATCAGTCAGCAGGATTTTACCCAAGTACGCGGAGAATTTGAGGCCAACAACTTTGTTACGGAAGTCCGGAAGCATATGGAAAGAAAAACAAAATTGGCCCGAAAAATAACCGGCAAAATCAAAGCGTTGTCCTAGGATATCAGTGATCTTTTTAACTTTTCCGCATTAATGCAGCTTTAAGCGATCACTATATTTTCATTCTATCGAATTTTTAGCCAATTATTAACAACTATCAATCGAAAAAAGTCCTAAACCTGAGATAAAGCCCTTGGGCTTTGGTATTTTTTCTAAAAAAATTATTTCCAGAATAAAATAAAACAAAGTATATTTGGCGGCTTTTTAGATGATATTGCTGATTAAGCAATATTTGTTAAATATAATTATAATATCAACCGTCATGGGATAGGAGGGGTGAATTGTGAAGGTAGCTGTAATTTATAATAAAACCCATGTGGAAGCGTCTGATGTAATTAATATTTTCGGTCCCCAGACCAAAGAACGCTATAACCCTAAGGTAGTAGAGAAAGTGGCGCGCTCCCTAGAGAAAAGTGGCCATAATGTCAAAGTGATTGAAGGAAATATTCATGTGGTTGATGAACTGCATAATTTTATGCCACGGGTGATTGCCGGTGAACGCCCCGGAATTGTATTTAATATGGCTTATGGGATACAGGGCCAAAGTCGTTATACCCACATTCCGGCCATGCTGGAAATGCTGGGGGTGCCCTATGTGGGATCCGGGCCCCAGGCCCATGCGACGGCATTGGATAAAATTATGTCCAAAATCATTTTCCATTCTCATCATTTGGCGACACCCCAATTCTGGATGTTTAATAATCCAGAAGAAAATCTCAGCAAGGTCATTTATCCGGTGATTGTCAAACCCAAGATGGAAGCGGTTTCCATGGGATTAAAGGTAGTACATAATCAGGCCGAATTATCAGAGGCGATCGAATACATCCGTGAAAAATATCAGCAGCAAGCTTTGGTAGAGCAGTTTATTCCCGGACGGGAATTTGCGGTCGGCCTGCTGGGAAATCCTCCGGATCTGGAAAATCTGCCTGTTGTAGAATTCGATTTTCACGGAAATCCGGATGCTATACAGAGTCATGAGGATAAACAAAAAAAACCGGTAACCAAAATATGCCCGGCCGATATTTCTACTGATTTAGCACATAGAATGCAAGCATTAGCTCGTGGCGCTTTTCAAGCCTTGGGTATTTCCGACTTTGCACGGGTTGATTTACGCATGGACGCGACTGGTAATTTATATATTTTGGAATTGAATTCCATGGCCAGTCTGGGCTTTACCGGGTCCTATGTGCATGCAGCCAAAGTTGCTGGATACAATTATCAGACTTTAGTAGACCGTATGCTGGAAGTCGCTGCGTTGCGCTATTTCGGTACTATTTTTATCCAAAGCGCAAGCGTTGATAAAGCTGTCCAGGATGAGACCAAACCCTTACGGGTCAGGGTGCGTACCTATTTGAGGGGGAATTCTGCCACAATGCTCGATAATCTGCATCGCATGGTGGAAATAAACAGCTATGTGTACAACACTGAAGGCGTGCAAAAATTAGGAACCCTGCTTGCCAAACGACTGGGTCAATTAGGGTTTCAAAGAGAGGTTTTTCCACAAGGTGAGGTGGGGGATATGCTTTACTTTACCAATCACACTGCTAAGAAAAATGATATTTTACTACTGAGCCACTTGGATACCGGATATAGTTATCAGGATTATGTTCCTTATCGTGAGGAACGCGGTCGTATTTATGGTTCAGGGGTAGCCGATTGCAAAGGCGGCCTGGCTATTATGTTGGGGGCGTTGAGTGCCTTGCGCTATACACGCCGTCTGAAAAAGCTACGCTGTAGTATATTGTTAACTTCTGATGACACCCTGGGTGGCACTTACAGTCAATCACTAATCAAGCCAATAGCGCGGAATGCCAATTATGTCGTGGGTCTCAGATATGGGGATCTTAATGGCAGTCTGGTCGTCTCCTGTTCGGGTAATGCCCATTATGAAATAGAGTTAACTAATATAAAGAAAGCCAATTCACAGACTGCGGCGGATGTGATCAAAACCACCTGTCAGAAAGTTATCACCTGGCAGAAACTCACTGATATGGATAAAGGGGTTTTTGTAAAACCAGCCTTTTTAGAAGCCCGTACCCATTTTGGTTTAGCCCCGGATTTTGCGGCTGTTTCCTTAAAAACTCAGTATGTGAAGAGAGCTCAAGGCGAAGAGCTGGAGAATCAGATCCGCAGGATCGCCAAAAGGGGCGTAAGTCGCAGTTTTAATGTTCATATCAAGAAAAATATCAGCCGGCCGCCGTTACAACCCCGTGAATTAACCCACAGTTTCTTCCAACATGTACAGCAGATCGCCCGGCGACTGGAAGTCAAGGTCCGGCCGGTCCATCACGCTACATCTTCGGATGTAAGTTACGTACCTGAATCCATTCCGGTTCTGGAAGGATTGGGACCTATGGGTATTAATAGAGAGTCCCGGAATGAATACATCCTCAAAGATAGTATGGTGGATCGGGCGGCGATATTAGCAATGGTCATCCGATTGAGCTGCGAGGAGTTGGCTGCATGAAGTTAGAAGTGATCGAGGAATTTGCGCAAGCCCGGACAGACCAAAAATGTGCGGTGGCTGACAATGGAATGGTGGCCACTGCCTTTCCCGAAGCAACTCAAGCGGGCGTCAGTATGCTGGAAGCAGGCGGGAATGCTATTGATGCGGCTTGTGCGGCAGCTGTTGCCATAGGTGTTTGCGAACCCCAGGGCAGTGGAATCGGCGGTCAGAGTATGGCGATTATGCATTTCAAGGGGCAAACCATTGCCATTGATGGTTCCAGCCGTGCCCCCTCATTGGCTCATTTAAATAAGTTTAAACCAGGAGATTTTAAACTCGGTTATCGAGCCGCCACCGTACCGACCACACTGGCAGTGCTGGGCCATTTAAATTTTCGGTATGGAAACCTTAAATGGTCACAAATTCTGGAACCGGCTATTCGTATCGCCCGGGAAGGCTATAAAATCACGGCTTTACAACATAATCTGTTGCGGCGTGAGCAAGATAAGTTTGCCAGCATTCCCTCTCGTTCCGGGATGGACTATTTTTATCGGGATGATCATACTCCCTATCTGGTGGATGAGTGCTTCAAACAAAAGGTCCTGGCCCGTACGCTGGAATATATTGCCGACCACGGACCCCGCGCTTTTTATCGCGGTAAAATTGCCCACCAAATTGATCGGGATATGCGTACAAATAACGGATTTTTACGGGCCGATGACCTGGCACTGATCCCCTGGCCGGTGGAACGCAAGCCTTTACATCGACGCTACCGTCATATTCAGGTATATACCCTACCGCCGCCGGCAGCCGGTAGAACCCTTTTACTGGTGCTCTTGATGCTGAACAATTTACCTGTAAAATTTATACGCAGTAACAGCCCGGAATCCTATCATATAATAGCGGAGATCTTTCGTAAAGCCTTCTTGCAGCGGACGCAACGTCCCTACGACCCTAATACCTATCCACAACAATCCAATAAATTGATGCTCAGTCGCAACTTTGCAAAGCAGCAAGTGATGGGTATTCAAGCCAGCATAGATCCGGCTTTACCGCTAATCGAACCGCCTTTAAGAGATGCCGATACCACCCATATATCAGTTATGGACGCTGTGGGTAATGCTATCGGCATTACTCAATCCATTGAGCTGGCCTATGGCTCCAAAGCCGCGGCCCGGAACCTGGGGTTTCTTTACAATAACTACATGCACGCTTTCGAAACGGAGAATCCGGCTCATCCCCATTATCTGAGACCCAATGCCAGTCCCTGGACCCAGGTTGCGCCGGCCATTGTTTTCATTGGTGACAAACCTTGGCTTACCATGGGATCCCCCGGTAGTGAACGTATCTATTCAACCCTAAGTCAGTTCTTATATCGGATGGTCGACATGAATATGTCCATGTCCGCGGCTATGCTAGCCCCTCGTTTTCACTGTTCCATCGGTGGTCGTCTCAGTTTGGAGGCTGACCGCTTTAGTCCCGATCTAGTCCGCTATCTGGACCAGATGGGATATAATCTTGACCAAAAAGAGGACTATTCCTTTTATTTGGGTGCCGTACATGCTGTTCTAAAGTGCCAGAGTCGCACCGGTTTTGTGGGTGTGGCCGAATATCGCCGTGATGGCATTGCCAAAGGGGTATAAGTGAACCCTTTACCAGTCCTCCTTTCCATACCCCATGGTGGCACCCGAATTCCCCCGGAATTAATCCCTCTTGTTACCCTTGACCGGTATGATATCCATGATGATATCGACCCTTATGTAAATGATATTTATAATCTGGCTGAGAATGTAACTGGCTTGGTAAATACAGTTATTGCCCGTCCTTTTATTGATCTGAACCGAGCGCCCCATGATCGTCCGCCCCATAATCCCGACGGTGTGGTCAAAACAACAACCTGCCGGGGCGTGGAAATCTATCATGGCGACGGTTTATCCGATGAAACTGTAATATCCACACTGTTAAAGCGCTATTATTATCCCTATCACCGTAGAATAGAATTTATTTTGCATCAACATCCGGAAATTGAACTGGGATTGGATTGTCATACTATGGCGGTCCGGGGACCTTGTGTGGCACCGGATAGGGGTAAGTTACGCCCAACCATTTGCCTCAGTAACCGAAACCATACAACCTGTTCACGACGCATGATCGAAAAATTGGCGGCTGCCTTTAAAAAGGTTTTTTCTCTGCAAGATCATGAAATATTCATTAATCACCCTTTTAGCGGGGGCTATATTATCCGTCATTATGCCAATAACACCCATCCTTGGATACAAATTGAATTGAATCGCCGTCTTTATCTGTCATCGCCATGGTATCAACGAAAAGGATTGAAAATGGATGTTGTACGGCTGAGACAATTGAATACAATGTTCGCAGAAGTGCTAGAGTTGTTTTTCAGATGTTGAAAAAGTCTAGTCCAGAATGGTGTTCACCGTATACTGGCCCCAGGAAAAAGTAACGACGACCGCCAGCAGATTACCGATCACAATCCCCAGCCAGACACCGATTAATCCCATTTCCAGGATGATTCCCAATAGATAAGTTAACGGTAATTGTAACACCAGGGTTCTTAAAATGGTTACGACCAGTGAATTGGTGCCCTTGCCGATGCCCCGGAACATAGCAGACGTAAGCATTCCCAGGGGCACCGTAGGGTAAAAAATTGAAGTTAATCGTAAAAAGACCACCAATTCATCCATAATATGGGCGGCATCTTCGGAATAGGTAAATAGATAACTGATCTGAGGCGCAAAAACAGCTACTAAAATCCCAATGCTTAATTCTATGGAAATCCCGATCTTAATTGCGTAAAAGTAGGCCGTTTTGAGTTTTTCTTTGTCTCGGGCACCATAAGCAGCCCCTGTGACCGCCACTACCCCGGTTGCCATACCGATTAGCGGAATAGTCCCCAGCATGACAATCCGCCAGCCACTGGTAAATATAGCCACTCCATCTGTACCACCAGCCCTGATGGTGATCATATTCAGAAAAATCATGGCAATGGACATGGATAGCTGGGCCAGCGATGCCGGCAGACCTACACTTAATATTTCCTTAAGAATGTTCAAATCCGGCTTAAAATCATGGAAAGTGATTTTTAAATAGGTTTTTCTACGAATAAATAACCAATAAGTGAAAAGCAGCGCTGAAAGCGACATGGAAATAAGCGTTGCCCAGGCCGCTCCAATCACTCCCATATCGAGTCCATAAATAAAAATTGGATCTAAAACGATATTGCTAACCGAACCAACTACAATGCCATACATAGCCTTTTTAGCATCGCCTTCCCCTCTTAACAAGGCGTTTGAAATGTTCGCAAAGACCAGGATGACTGTTCCGGAAAACAAAATTTGGGCATAACCAGCCGCCATAGCCCCCACGTTTTCATTACCGGCTAACTTCAGGAAAATGCCATTTAAAAAGGGTAAAATTGGGATGCTGATTAGTAAAGCAATCCCGATTGCCAGTAGGATTGTATGCACGGCAGTATTATCCGCTGCAGTCTTATTACCTTCTCCGATACGGCGGGATACCGCGGAACTGCCCCCCACACCGATTCCGGCTCCCAAGGCAATAATGGTCATAAAGAAGGGAAAGAAGAGTCCCACGGCGGCCAGTTGATCGGCTCCCAGGCCAGCAACCCAGAAACCGTCGGCAATGTTATAAATAGACTGGAAAAACATGGCCAACATCATAGGGCTAGATAATTTTAAAATGGCTTTTTTGGGATCACCGAGCAGGGTTTTGATACCCTTAGTGACTTGTTTTTGCTGAGTTTCCATTGCGTTTAAATTACGGGCCTGCATTATGAACAATCCAGTAAAAATAGTACTTATTAATTATTATAACAAAGGATATTGGTCTGCATTGGATTTTACTCCCCATGAATATTTAATAGTTGCTTCGGATGTCATATTTTTGAGGTAATGAATATGTTTTAGTTACAAATTCATTTTAAGAGTTAGATAAAAACGATTATACCTTACCCATAGGAGTGTTGGTCTCATGGGTTTTTTGAAAACCAGATAGATTTTCTATCCGCTCCGCTGGGCGATTATATTTGGATTTATTCATGCAGCCCTTTATTTTTAGTGAGTTGAAACCGGAGGGTTTTATTATACATATTCGTTATTATCCTGTTTCACCTGTTCTTTAATGATCAAAGGTATAATTTTCAACATTAAAAAATTTGCTATCCATGACGGCCCGGGTATCCGAACGACAATATTCTTTAAAGGTTGTTCTCTGGATTGCGCCTGGTGCCATAATCCGGAAAGTAAAGCCGCTCAGATTGAATTTGTTGATATTCCACAGCAAAAAGACAACGGTTCTTACGACCGACCTAAAAAGCGTCAAATCGGAGAATTGGTATCAGTCAAATATGTGATGGATGAGATCCTCAAAGATGAACTCTTTTATGATGAGTCCGGCGGCGGGGTCACAATTTCTGGAGGTGAGCCCTTCCTGCAGCTGGATTTCCTGACGGCTATTCTGAAAGAATGCTATCGAAAAGGGATACATCGGGTTGTGGATACCTCCGGCTATGCGCCAGAGGATCATTTTCGACAGGTGACGCCCCTGGTTGACCTCTATCTCTTTGATGTCAAAATGATAGATGAACAGTCTCACAAAGCCGCTACCGGAGTTTCAAATAGACAAATATTAGCCAATTTGAAATATTTAGCTGCAAATGAACATGCGGTGGAAGTCCGCATTCCCCTGATACCCGGCATTACCGATCAGGATGACAACCTGAAGGACATTTATCAATACATTAAATCATTGCCGAATATCCATAACATCCTACTGTTACCCTATAATAAATTGGTTGAGGATAAATGCAAACGCTTCAATTATGGAGACAACTGGTCAACCCAAGAAAAACAATCTCCTCAACGATTAACGCAAATTCTTGATCTCTTCCGAGACGCTAATTGGCAGGTTAGAATTGAAACCTGAAGATGTATATTCATATTAACATAGATCAGTGCAGAGTGTAAATATGCTTTCCGAGCGGATTAAAACATTGCGTCAGCAAAGTCAGCAAAAGCAGCCTTCTTTATCTATTGAACGGGCCCGATTATTAACCGAATACTATGCCAGCGGTGCGGCCGATCAGTTGCCTGTACCGGTTGCGCGCGCCAGAGCTTTCCAATATATACTGGAGCACAAAAAGATCAGTATCAATCCCGGTGAACTGATCGTGGGTGAAAGAGGACCCCATCCGCAAGCCACACCGACTTATCCGGAAATCTGTGTGCATTCCTTACAGGATTTTAAAATCCTGAATGACCGCGAGAAAATTTCTTTTCAGATTAGTAAAGAAGCGGCAGCCATCCAGGGTAAACAGATTATCCCTTTTTGGCAGGGACGCTCCCTGCGAGATCGTATTTTCCGGGAGATGGACAAAGAATGGATTGAGGCCTACCAAGCCGGCGTTTTTACGGAATTTTTAGAACAACGGGCTCCGGGGCATACTGTACTGGACAACAAGATCTATCATAAGGGACTGCAGGATTTCCAGGCCGATATTATTCATAGCATCGCCGGCGTGGATTTTTTTAATGATCCCGAAGCCCTGACCAAGCGCTCGCAACTACAGGCCATGCATATTGCTGCTGATGCTTTGATTAGCTATGCCAACCGGTATGCTAAAGAGGCTGCTCAAAAGGCCAATCGTGAAAAGAACAAGGTACGTCGGGAGGAGCTGAAGCGGATCAGCAAGATTTGTCAGAGAGTACCGGCCCAAGCCCCCCATAATTTCTGGGAAGCCTTGCAGTACTACTGGTTTGTCCACCTTGGGGTTATCATTGAGTTAAACACCTGGGATTCCTTTAATCCCGGGCGGCTGGATCAACATTTGTATCCTTTTTATCAGCGGGAAATCGCGGATCAGTCGCTGACCCCTGATAGTGCTCGTGAACTGTTACAGGCTTTCTGGATAAAGTTCAATAATCAACCAGCGCCACCCAAGGTGGGAGTCACGGCCCAGGAAAGTAATACTTATACTGATTTTTGCCTGATTAATCTGGGAGGGGTTGATCAAGAAGGTCACAATGCAGTAAATGAACTCTCTTATTTAATTCTGGATGTCATTGAAGAGATGCGCTTGCTACAGCCCAGTTCTATGGTGCAGATCAGCAAGAAGACTCCGCATGCCTTTTTAGAAAGAGCTATGCAAATTATCAAAACCGGCTTCGGACAGCCGTCTGTGTTCAATACCGATGAAATGATTCAGGAAATGCTACGACAGGGAAAAACGCTGGTGGATGCGCGCCAGGGTGGTGCCAGTGGATGTGTGGAAACAGGTGCTTTTGGTAAGGAAAGCTATATTCTGACCGGTTATTTCAATCTGGTAAAGATATTGGAACTCACTTTGAATAATGGAATTGATCCCCGCAGTGGCAAGCAGATCGGACTGGCCAGTGCAGATGCGGAACTATTTGAAAATTATACGCAGCTTTTTTCCGCCTATGAAAAACAACTGCGTCATTTTATTGATATCAAGATCAAAGGGAACCGTATCATTGAACGCCTCTGGGCCCAAAATCTGCCGGCTCCTTTTATGTCGATATTGATTAATGATTGTATTGAAAAGGGCAAGGATTACAATGCGGGAGGCGCCCGCTATAACACAGCTTATATTCAGGGAGTGGGCATAGGGACGATCACGGATTCCCTGACTGCTTTAAAGTATTTTGTTTATGATCAGGAACGAATCGAGTTAGAGAAATTCTTAACCCTATTAAGTAGTAATTTTAAAAAGGCAGATGATTTTCCTAGGCAATTATTGCAGGACTCGCCTAAATATGGGAACGATCAGGATTATGCCGATGATATTTTAAAACAGATTTTTAAGGCATTTTTTTCCGCAGTAGATGGCCGGCCCAATACCAAGGGTGGGCATTACCATATTAATCTTTTACCGACTACAGTACATGTTTACTTCGGCAGTGTCGTCGGAGCTACCCCTGACGGCCGCCTGGCCGGATACCCTTTGTCCGAAGGTATTTCTCCGGTCCAAGGCGCTGATAAACAGGGCCCCACGGCCGTACTTAAATCGGCCGCTAAGTTGGATCATATCAAAACCGGAGGAACATTACTGAATCAAAAATTTACGCCTGAATTGTTAAGCAGCACAAGCGGTCTTAAAAAAGTTGTCCGGCTCATCCGTACTTATTTCCGCATGGAAGGACATCATATTCAGTTTAATGTGGTCGATGCGGAGACCTTGCGCAAAGCCCAGCGAAAACCGCAAGCCTACCGGAATTTGATCGTACGCGTCGCAGGATATAGTGATTACTTCGTGGACTTAACCCGGGAATTACAGGATGAGATTATCAGTCGTACCGTACATGGAAAGCGAGTGTAATCCCTGAATATATTTTAAACGGAGTTAATATTTCCTGCAGGTTTTAATGTTTAAAATGTTCGAATAAATAAGAAGGAAGGAATCATAATATGTTTAGTGCAAAGACTTATCAGGCCAGACGGTCAAAATTATTAGAACGAATGGGAGCGGAACTACTTTTATTTGTGGGTAATGATGAATCCGCCATGAATTATCCTGCGAATACCTACTTGTTCCGGCAGGATAGTTCCTTTCTTTACTATTGGGGACTGGATGAACCCGGATTAGTCGCCGTAATCAATGGGGATAAGGATGAGACGATTATTTTTGGTGATGATATTAGTCTCGATGACGTCATCTGGATGGGACCTCAGCTGACTATTAAAGAAAAGGCCAGCCAGGTCGGAGTGGAAAAAACCGCGCCTTTGATAAAATTAAAAGCCTATCTTGATAATGCAGTCGCAGCAGGAACCAGGATACACTACCTGCCACCTTATCGTTCGGATACCCGCATAAAATTATCTCAATTACTGACCAAGTCCCTTGAGGAAATTAGTGTCCATGCTTCGGCACCTTTTATAAAAGCTGTCGTGTCCCAGCGGGAGGTCAAAAGCGTTGCGGAAGTAAGGCAGATTGAAATGGCCTTGGATGTGGCCTATGAAATGCAAATTAACGCCATGCGCCTGGTAAAGCCCGCCATGTACGAACACGAAATTGCCGGGGCCATGGAAGGCATTGCCCGGGCTGCGGATAGTCGCCTCTCTTTTCCGACGATTTATTCCATCCATGGTGAAACCTTGCATAATCATTATCATGGTCACCAGATGCAGGAGGGCAACCTGGTAGTCAATGATTCCGGTGCCGAATCTCCTTTGCACTATGCCAGTGATATTACCCGCACGGTTCCGGTTGGGGCTAAATTCACTGCGCGGCAGCGAGAAATTTATGAAGTTGTTTTAGGGGCACAATTGGAAGCCATCCAGGCGATGCGACCGGATACAAAATTCAAGGATGTCCATCTTCTGGCGGCCAAGGTGATCGCCACCGGCCTCAAAGAGATTGGATTGATCAAGGGCGAAATCGAGGCGGCTGTGGCGGCCGGAGCCCATGCCCTCTTTTTTCCCCACGGACTGGGTCATATGATAGGCTTGGACGTTCATGATATGGAAAATTTGGGAGAACAGTATGTGGGTTATGATGAAAATACTACCCGGAGTGATCAATTTGGGCTCTCCGCTCTGCGCCTGGGAAAAACATTAAAACCTGGGTTTGTGGTCACTATTGAACCAGGGGTATACTTTATCCCGGAATTGATCGATCGCTGGCAGGCCGATAAAAAGCATGCCCAGTACATTGATTATGAAAGAGTGGCCGATTTTCGGGATTTCGGCGGAATTCGGATTGAAGATGATGTTTTAGTGACGCACCAGGGACAGCGTGTCCTGGGTCGGGCAATTCCTAAATCCATAGATGAGGTAGAAAAAACAATGGGGACAGAATAAATAGCGCAAATGCCGAATAAGAGAAAAATACAACCCTTTTGAGGAGAGTTATATGCACAGAGTTATTTGGAGTGTCATTTTTTTTAGCCTGCAATTTTTAATGGCTTCAGACCCGGTGGAATTTACTCGTTTTTTTGAAGATCGGACTCTGCGGATCGATTATTATCATATCGGCGACGCAGTGACTGAAATTTTTACCATTGACCAGATATATCAGCAGGTCAGATGGGCCGGTAATCCCCGCCAACTGATCGATGAATTCAACAACGGTCGCTATTATTATAAGCTCTATGACCTGACCACTAACCGACTTATTTATTCTAAGGGATTTGATAGTTATTTCAGTGAATATCAAACCACAACCCCTGCCCATCAACAAGTCAAACGGACCTATCATGAGACTGCTCTTACCCCCTATCCCAAGCGTCCGGTTTTATTTGTGATTGAAAAGCGTAATCGTCAAAAAGTGCTGCAGCTTGTCTTTAAGAAAGAGATTGATCCGGGGGATTACCATATCATCAAAGAGGGCGCTGGACGGGGTGATAAGATCCTGAAGATCCGGGATAACGGTGACCCGCACCAAAAAGTAGATCTGGCCATCATTGGAGAGGGCTATACCCAGCGGGAACGACGAAAATTTAAACAGGATCTGAATAAATACACTGATATGCTTTTTTCCATCGAACCTTTTCAATCCTATCAGGATCATTTCAATGTTTATGGTATCTTTAGCCCCTCTATGGAGAGTGGTGTTGATCGGCCCACCCACGGTGTATATAAAAATACGGTTTTAAATGCCTCCTTCAATGCACTGGATACTCCACGTTATTTGTTAACCGAGGACAACCGAACCCTGCAGGATATAGCGGCTCAGGTACCCAGTGATGTAATCTGTATCATGGCAAATGAGAATCGCTACGGTGGGGGTGGTATTTATAATTTTTTTAGTATTTTTACGGCCGGGGATGTCAAATGGAATGAATATGTTTTTATTCATGAATTTGGACATTCTTTTGCCGGACTGGCAGATGAATATTACAGTTCTCAAGTGGCATATAATGATTTCTATCCTCAGGGTGTGGAACCGACCGAGCCCAATATTACCGCTCTGCTAGACCCGGAGCTATTGAAATGGCGGGATCTGGTAACTCCCGGACTGGAAATTCCAACCCCTTGGGGAAAATCCGAATACGATAGTCTTAGTCAGACCGTTGGCCATTTACGGGCAGAAAAACAAAAGCGGACCAGACAATTAGTCCTGCAACATGTTAAAACGGATAGTATTGAGCAGATAGAAGAGGAATTTGATAACAGAATAGCAGCCGCTCGACAGAAAACCAAGCGGTTTGTCAGTCAGCACCCTTTGAAAGGCAAAATAGGTGCTTTTGAAGGAGCCGGTTATCGCAGCGAGGGACTTTTCCGGCCTACCTTGAATTCCATCATGAATCAGTTTACTGGCGAGGACAGACACTTTTATACCGTCAATGAGCAGGCCATAATCCATATTATCAAACATTATACTGAATAACTTTTTAATTTTGGATTTCAATTCAGGAATCCTAGATTTGTAAAGATTGAAGATTTATGGTGTATAGAGTTGAATTTTCAAAATTACGCAAACTTATAAATACCAATCACATTAATATTTTTTAGAGGAGTAACAATGTTTAAAAAACATCCAAGAGGTTTAGGTACCCTGTTCTTTACTGAAATGTGGGAACGGTTCGGATTTTATACTATGATGGCTATCTTTGTACTCTATATGGATTTGGATTTTGGGTGGCCCGATGAGTTGAAAGGCCAAATTTATGGTATCTTTCTGGCCGGAGTCTATTTTTTCCCAATTTTTGGCGGCTGGATGGCTGATAAATTCTTAGGGGGACGCAACACTATTCGGATAGGAGCCATCGTAATGGCTGTCGGCTATTCGGGTATGGCCCTGTCAGCGGTAAATCGTCTGCCCATATTTTATCTGTCTCTGATATTGATCGCAGTTGGCAGTGGATTATTTAAAGCCAATATTTCCGTGATGGTCGGTAATCTGTATAAAGAAGGCAGTGAATTAAAAGATACTGGCTTTAATATTTTTTATATGGGCATTAATATCGGGGCCCTGGTGGCACCTTTAGTGGCTACCTTTCTGCGGAACACCTTCAATTTCAATATCTGTTTTGCCGTCGCTGCAGTGGGCATGCTTATCTCGCTGGCGATCTTTCAGCTGGGAGGTGTCAATTACCAACATGCTGATAGTCATCCCAAACATAAAAAGAATACCGCGGCGAGCAGGGAGCATACCGTACCCATTATGACCAAAGAAGAAGAGCGGCAACGCCTGGCTTCCCTGGCAATTCTCTTTGCGATCGTAATATTTTTCTGGATGGCATTTTTTCAGAACGGGTCGGCGCTGACTATGTTTGCCGAACGCTCTACCAGGATCTATCGCTTTTTGAAGCCGGAAACCTATCAGTTCTTCAATCCCTTTTTTATTGTTGTTTTAACGCCATTGCTCGTGTCAATCTTTAGTAGTTTGCGGAAAAAGGGGCGGGAGCCTACCAGTGCCGCTAAGATTTCTATCGGGATGTTTATCTCCAGTCTATCCCTTGTCATTATGATTATTGCTTCCCTGATGGGCGGTAATCAAGATCAAAACATCATGTCCCCTTTCTGGCTGATCGGTACCTACTTTTTTGTGACCATTTCCGAATTGTTTGTTAGCCCCATGGGACTCTCCTTTGTTTCCAAGGTGGCTCCCAAACGGTTCCAGGGCACTATGATGGGCTGCTGGTTCGGAGCCACGGCGATCGGGGCTTACGCCTCGGGATTGTTATTTAGTTTTTACAGTAAAATACCGCATCATCTCTACTTTATTTTACTAGCCGCCTGTTTGTGCATTACAGGTTTATTGGTACTGTTTTTTATAAAAAAATTAAATCGATTTGCAGGATGATATGTAAACTTAGATTGGATAAATAACAATGAAATCCTTAGTGAAGCAATTATTATTAGCCAGCCTTATTGGTGTTTCATCTTTTTCTGCTTGTCAGAAAAACTTAAGTCAGGAAGCTGCCGAAATCCATGATGAAGTATTAACCATTGATACCCATTGCGATACCCCCTTACGGATGTTTCGTTCTGATTTTGATATTGGCAGATCACATGATCCCCGGCAGGGGGGCGGCAAGGTTGACCTGATTCGCATGCGCGCCGGGGGGTTGGATGCCCAGTTTTTTGCCGTTTATATTGCTCAAGGTCCCCGGGATAAAGCCGGGAACCAACAAGCGATAGCCCTGACATCCCGGATTATTGATACGGTTTACGCTGAAATAGAACAATATCCCGATCTGGCGGAAATCGCCTTACACCCGGAAGATGCTTATCGGCTGCAAAATCAGGCTAAACGGGCGATCTATTTAGGAATTGAGAATGGATATGCGATCGGTGATGAGCTGAGTTTGATAAACAAATATTACCAACGGGGAATCCGGTACATTACTCTCTGTCATGTTAAAAATAATGATATTTGTGATTCTTCCAATGATAGCACCGAACATGGCGGATTAAGCCCCTTTGGACGTAAAGTTGTAAAGCGCATGAATCGCATTGGAATGATCATTGACATCTCCCACGCTTCGGACCAGACTTTCTATGATGTAATTGAAGTATCACAGGCACCGATCATCGCCTCCCATTCATGTGCCCGGGCTATCTGTGACAATGTTAGAAATATGTCGGATGCCATGTTAAAAGAGCTGGCCTATAATGGGGGTGTTCTTCAGGTTTGTATCTTGAGTGCCTATGTGAAGGAATTGGAAGCCAGTGCCCCCCGGGATTCAGCGCTGAGTATCTGGCGGCAAAAATACCCGGGATACTGGGATTTACCGGAAATGAAAAAGCAATTGGCTCGGACAGAAAGGCGAGAGATTGACCGTAAGTTTCCACCCTCTCTGGCTACCGTTGCTGACTTTGTAGATCACATTGACCATATTGTGCAAGTAGCCGGTATTGATCATGTGGGTATTGGAACCGATTTTGATGGAGGTGGTGCCCTCAAGGATTGTTACGACGTCAGCCAAATGGGTAATATTACCCGTGAATTGCTAAAGAGAGGCTACAATAAAAAAGAAATCGCCAAGATCTGGGGTGGTAATTTTATGCGTGTGTTCCGTAAAGTACAGGCGGTTGCCGCTAACAGTCCAACAGAATAAAGAGGATCCCGTTCATTCAACCTATTGCCAATTATTTCATAGATCCTGGCCAGGGTTGGGATCTTTAATGATCAGGTAGGAGATATATATGGCTTTTAAAACGCTGTTTTTAGCCCATTATCCTTTTGAGTTATCCGGAGAGGATAGTTGCTGTATCACACAACCAAAATATGAGTTAATGGTTAAATTAGTCCAGGATCAGGCGCAAGCCAAAAAAGTGGCCAAGCAGATGGTAACCCAAGCTGGAATTCAATCGATTTTGTTATGTCCCGGGTTTACCCATGCAGAAGTAGCTGAAATTGCAGCGCTGGTTAAAGACCAGGCCGGTGTCTGTGTGGCCCGTTGCGACGGTCCCAGCAGCCGTATTACTACGGAAGTGATGCGCAAAGAGGGCTGGTTTCAAAAATGAGTATTCAGCCAAACTAATATTGCGTTTCGATACCTCAGCTTGAGTTTGTCAATAATATTTCTGGCAGACTATATTGTTATAAATAAACTAAAAAATCAATGAAATCAATATGCCAGATTATGGGCCCACTAATTTTCATAATAAAATTCTTAATCAAGCCCCCGTCGTTCTAGCAATGGCTGTATCTCGGGCTCTTTCCCTCGAAAGCGTTGGTACATTTCCATGGGATACCCTGTGCCACCTTTGGAGAGGATATTTTCACGGAAAGATTGAGCGGTATTAGGGTCAAAAAGACTGCTTTCCTTAAAGGCCTGGAAGGCATCGGCATCCAACACTTCTGACCAAATATAACTGTAATATCCGGCCGAATATCCGCCGGCAAAAATATGTTGAAAATAAGTGCTGCGGTAACGCGGATCTATTTCAGGAATTAAATCAATAGATTGCATTGATTTGTTTTCGAAGGCCAGAACATCTTTTTCTTCAGCCTTGGTCAGGGAATGCCAATCCATATCTAAAAAGGAGGCTGCCAGGTATTCCACGGTTTTGAATCCCTGATTAAACTTATTGGCTTTGACGAGCTTCTCGATTAATTCATCGGGAATTGCCTCACCGCTTTGATAATGTTTGGCAATGGTCTTTAAGACCCTGGGCTCTGCTGCCCAGTTTTCCATGATCTGGGAGGGTAGTTCTACAAAGTCGCGGGGCACAGAGGTACCGGATAGCTTCGGATAGGTACAGTCGGATAAAAGTCCGTGGAGGGCATGCCCGAATTCATGGAACAAAGTCAATGTCTGATCAAAGGTAATTAAGGCGGGTTCATTTTCTGAGGCTTTCGAAAAATTACAATTAATGCTTACAATAGGGGTTACAGGCTGACCATTTCTGATGTGTTGTTTGCGATAGTGATTCATCCAGGCGCCGCCCCGTTTGCCCATGCGGGCATAAAAGTCTGTGTACAGAAGACCCACATGGGAACCATCGGCTTCTTTGACCTCAAAAACAGTAACATCCTTGTGATAAACAGGGACATTAGCTACTTTTTCAAATTGGAGACCATATAATTTAGTCGCAACTCTGAAGGCACCGTCGCGCACATTTTCCAATTGGAAGTAGGGTTTTATTTCATTCTCATCGAGATTATACTGCGCTTTTCTGACCTTTTCAGCGTAATAACGCCAATCCCAGGGCTTTAATTTAAACGTCTCCCCCTGTGAGGAGATCATTTGCTGCAGCGTACGGGCTTCGGTACGGGCTTGCTCTAAAGCCGGTTTCCAGATTTTTTGCAGTAACTGATTTACATTTTGCGGGGTTTTTGCCATGTTTTTTTCCAGAACAAAATCCGCATGAGTTGGATAACCCAGGAGACGGGCTTTTTTGACTCTTAATGCAGCAATACGCGCCAGAATGGATTTGTTATCCAAATCATTATCGTGATTGCCCCGGTTGATATAGGCCTTGTAAATTTGTTCCCGTAAATCGCGTTTTTCTGAATAGGTCAAAAAAGGATTGATGCTGGTACGATTGAGAATAAACACCCATTTGTCCGGTTTATTGCGGGATTTTGCAATTTCAGCGGCATTGCTGATAATTGAAGGCGGTAGCCCCGCTAAATCTTTTTTATTATCGATCACCAGTTCATAGGTTTCATTTTCTTTGAGTACATTATCACCAAACTCCAGGGTTAGCATCGATAATTCTTTATTGAGCTTGCGTAGTGCTTGCTTTTGTTTATTATTCAACCGGGCCCCATTACGTGTGAACTCATCATAATATTTTTGTAAAAGTGCTTTTTGTTCCCTATTTAAGTCCAGCTGTTCTGCTTGCTTATGAAGCGTCGCAATACGCTTAAAAAGTGAGACATTCAGTAATATATCATCATTATGGTCCGATAACATCGGGGTTACTTTTTCAGCAATTTTCTGTAACTCGTCATTGGTCTTTGAGGAACGCATTATATTAAATATGCGATCGACTTTTGTCAGCAGTTCACCACTATTTTCCAGGGCGATCAATGTATTCTGAAATGTAGGGACTGCGGAGTTGTTAGTAATGGCTTTAATTTCTTCTCTTTGTTGCTGTATACCTTTTTTGAAGGCGGGTAAATAATGGTGGGCTTTTATCTTGTTAAAGGGCGGGGCTTGAAAGGGGGTGGTCCATTCTTGCAGAAAAGGATTTGCAGATTGCTTGGTACAGGCTGGCAGAAGTAAAAACACTCCCAAAATAAATAAGATTGCTTGTTTCATGGACGCGTCTCCTTATTTTTTTGCTCGCAAATAGCGGGCTATCTTAGTAAGGATTGGCGGTGATGTCAAGTAATAATAATGGACCCGTTTGTTTTTAGACATTTTAAAAGGTTGGGCCCCTGTCATTTTGTCTGGCAGTTTGAAAGGTAGTTTTGTACGCTGTGAATGTGCTATGTCTTTACGTCAATATGTATTATATTTTTCGATGGTATTAAAATTGCAAATAAAAAACAAGCTAAGAAAATAGGATGTTAATCAAATAAAGAAAGGATGCCAGTGACAAAGAAAAAAAATAAGAAAGCGGATGGAGATAAAGTAACAATAAAAAATAAGTCTACTGAGGACAAGTCCTCTAACCAAAATGAAAAAGTTCAAGACAAAGATTTTAATTCTCAAAGTTCCGGTAAATCAGGGGCTGCTGATAACACTGCCGGCCAACTGAAAGTTATGGAAAAGGAGCTGCACACCGCGGAAGAAAAACTGCAAAAAATCCAAGCGGATATGGAAGCCAAGGAAACAGAGTTAGACAAATTAAATGAAAAGTATATTCGTCTGGCAGCCGAGTTCGATAATTTCCGAAAACGAACAGAAAAAGAACGGATCCAATTACATACTTATGCTGGAGAGAAAGTATTGAAAGAGATACTACCTATCCTGGATGATATTGAAAGGGCTGTTAATGATCAGAGTGGAAAGTCCGGGGCTCATTCCAGTGCCGGTTTGGGGTTGATCCATAAAAAATTTCTGAAGACGTTAAATGATTTGGGGGTAAAACCGATCGAAGCCTTGGGTAAACCCTTTGATCCTGATTTACACCATGCCGTCATGTCCCGGGAAGTTGAAGATGTTGAATCTGAAACCGTGGTGGAAGAATTTGAAAAAGGGTACCTTTATCAAGACCGTGTCTTAAGATATGCAAAGGTGGTGGTAAGTAAGTAATTATGCCGAGAGATTATTATGAAATTTTAGGAGTTGATCGCAAGGCTTCTAAAGAGGATATTAAAAAAGCCTATCGCAAAATCGCGATGAAATATCATCCTGATAAAAATCCCGGTGATAAAGAGGCTGAAAATAAATTCAAGGAAGCGGCCGAAGCCTATTCTGTTCTTTCTGATGATGATAAGCGGCGTAAATATGACCAATTCGGCCATGCTGGTGTAAAAGGTGGCGACGCAGGTTTTGGCGGCGCCCAAGGGTTTGGAGCCGGTGGCTTTGGATTTGACCTTTCCGATGCCCTGCGCACCTTTATGGAAGATTTTGGTGGCTTTGGCGGGTTTGAAGATTTCTTTGGGGGAGGCTCTTCCCGACGAACTCGACGGAGAACCTCAAATAAAGGGAGTAACTTAAAAGTTAAGTTAGCCCTCACTCTGGAAGAGATAAACCAGGGTGTCAGTAAGAAAATTAAGTTGAAACGGATGGAAGCCTGTGATGTCTGTAAGGGAGAAGGAACCAAACCAGGGACTTCCCTGAAAACCTGTCCGGTGTGCCAGGGACGAGGCGAAGTTCGGGAAGTTTCGCGATCGTTATTCGGTCAAATGGTAAATGTTCGCATATGCTCTAACTGTCACGGGGAAGGAAAAGTAGCCGAACAGAGCTGCCGGAAGTGCGGGGGTGACGGACGTATCCGCGTGGCAAAAGAAGTCATGGTAAAAGTGCCGGCTGGCGTTGGAACTGGTCACTATATTACTATGCGGGGTGAAGGTAATGCCGGCGTACGTAACGGTCCGCGAGGAGATTTAATTGTGTTTTTCGAACAAGAGGAGCACGAATATTTTATCCGTAAGGCCGATGATATTTTAATAGATATGCATATTACACCCGCTGAAGCAGTGCTGGGTACCAAAATTAAAGTTCCCACGCTGAATGGTAAAGTGAATCTGGAGATTCCTTCCGGAATTCAACCATACAAAATGTTGCGTCTTAAAAATAAAGGTATCCCCCATTTACACGGTTCCGGTCGCGGTGATCAACTGGTTCGTATTCAGGTAAATATTCCAAAAGACTTGGACAATAAAGAGAAATCGCTCTATAAAAATTTGTTACAGAACGAGGACAACATTACTGCTAAGCAACGATTTAGTAAAATAAAATAGTGATATTTATTTCTATTAATGGACTTCAACAATTAAATTACAAATAGTATGGCTGAAACATACGGCTGGAGCAGAATGGTTACAAGCATTGAGAACCGATTATTTTTTATTGATATTTTTTTCATTTTACAAGAAAAATGCTAAATTTAACCCGACAGGAAAGGATCGTAATTAAGTTCCTTGTCATATTTTTCTTGGTAGGAAGTGGGATATATCTGTTTAAGGGGCAGCTTTTTGAACCGCAAGATGATCCGGAAAAGACAACTGCAAAGGTACGCGAATTTAAACGGCTGGTCAGCGAAGTCGATTCTGTGTATTTTTCCCAAAGTAAGTCTATACACACTTCGTCAACTGAACAGACGGTTATTAATTTGAATACTGCTAATGAGGATGAATTGACCCGTATCTCAGGTATAGGACCGGTGACTGCCACAAAAATTGTGGCCTACCGTAAACAAAACAAGGGCTTTAAAAGTGTGGATGAACTTCTCAATATTAAAGGTATTGGTAATAAAACATTAGAATACATAAGAGACGAGGTTACCATTGAGTGAAGAAAAAAAGAATCAATCGGAGAGTAATTCGCAGGAATTTCAAGAATACAAACCCGGATTATCAAAGTTACTTAATTGGATTGCCTTTGTACTGGTCATTGTTTTGATATTAGTTATCTATCTTCCCAGTGTGGTTTGGCAGGAACAACAACAGGTCCATAATAAAGGCAGGAAACAAATGACCATATTAAGCAAGGCAGAGCAGTATTATAATCAAATGGCAGATCGCTATTTGGAGGATCCTTTGCTATTGATGAGTGCAGTCTCCGCTGTACGCGATAGCACGCGTGCCGATAGTAATTTCTATGGTGAAAAAAAGATAAAACTAAAGGATACTGTCTTAAATTTAAATGTTCCTAAACGATTTTATAAGAATTTTGATACGACTTTTGCGGTTTCATACCAGAAAAAGGATACTGTTTTGGATTCAACGTATACTATTATCAAATGGAATCCCGAGCTTTTAGCCTATGATACTCTTTTTGTTCCCGCCGGAAATCTGAGCAAAATTGACTACGATAGTATCCTGGGGATGGATGTGACCCAGCGTGTCTCTACCAATACTTATTATCACCCCTATTATCTGGATAGCACGTTTGCTTTTCGTCCCCTGATAAATGAAAAATATATTATCCAGGCCGATACCGATAGTTATAAAATACAAGATCCAATTGAAGGGATTTATAAAGAACCGCGTTTCCTGGTTTTTAGTTTTAAGGATTCTTCTCATGGATTTATAAGGAACGGTGAAAAAAGTTGGAAATGATTTAGGAACTCGATACTGTAGATAGCTATGTTATGTGTTAGTATTTCAGAAGAGGCCGTTCGTTTCGGACAGGTAGTCCAGGAAGCGGATCTAACCTATTCAATAGAAAAAATTGATAAAAAAAGTTTACCATTTACCTTTAATGTCCAGCAAATAAATAATCCCACATTCCCCTCTGAGTTAGAAAAGATATTCACCAAGTTACGTAATGAATTGACGGTACCGGATACTAATTTGGCGATTGCTTTGCCATCGGATTGTGTAGATTTCACTATCCAGAAAATGGATCAAAATTTAGATTCAGAGGCACTGGAGCAAGCCCTGGAATGGCAAACCCAACAGCGGCTCGGGGCAGTCAAGCAGAAACGCTTCGTACAGCATTATCCCCTGACAAATGGTAGTACTGCGGAGAATGTCAACAAGTATCTGACCCTCTCATATCCCAAAAACCTGGGTAAAATTCTGATAGATAGTGCCAAACCGGCGAAATTTAATATAAAATTAGTTGATGTTAACGTAATCAGCGCTTTACAAACGATCAGGAAACTCTATCCGGTGGAAGAATATACAAAATGGGGACTTTGGTTGGTACGGTCTGAAGAGGAAACACAAGCCCTGAGTCTTGTCGATTCCAATGAATTTAGGCAGTATTTGGAATTTAAATTTGTTGATGAGAACGGATTCACTCTTTCTCGTCAGTCCTCTCCCGATGAGCTGGGTCAAGATGTTATTGCCGAACTTGCAGAAATCAAAGGCTTTGAAAGAGAAGCCATTGAATCTCTGGATCGCCTGTTCATTTATTCCCATCAATTTGATTCGGAACTATACAATATGATTCTTTCTTTTGGTATTGATAATCTGGTCAACATGGACCCTTTTCAGAAAATGCAACCCATTGAGCTATATCAAGAAGATGGGGAGGGGGCAGCTGCCATGAGTCAGTTTATGGATGTTATGGGACTCATGGTGCGAGCTATACCGACAGATAAACTATGATACGCTTGAATTTAGCTACCAAACCGGGACTGTTGACGGCAGAGGATATAGAGGCCTCGGATAAGGCGATTGAACGAAGTCTATCTCCGATTAGTCGTGGTGAGGAAGTTGAGAGCGCCGAAGAAGCCCTCACTTCAGCCGGAGGTCCGGCAGAAAAGAGAGAACCTTCCGAAAAAGTGGAGTCTTCTCTGGAGGAGCTCGCTGCGGACAAGGAGAAGCAATCCCAGGTTACAGAATCGGAGATTGATACCAGCACCCTGAAAGAGCTGGAAAAAAATCTGGAAATGATGGAGTCTGCGGAACAAGAGGATTTCGTTCCCCGCAAGCGGAGTGAAAAAAAGCAAGCGAAGCTTGACGAATTAGAAGAATTAATAGAGATGAAAGGGGATCAGCACTCTGCAACCCCTGGTAGGCTACGCAGAAAGTCAATATTCAGGTACATTGGTATCTTTGTTCTGGTAGTCATTGTGGCCATCGGTGGCTATTGGATCTATCAAAATTTTAAAGATAAATTACCTTTTGGTAAAAAAGAATCCCCGCGGCAAACCCGTACCGAACAAACCGCACCTGCTTCGCAACCGACTGCTAAGCAAATCACAGAGAGTGTCCGGGAACGTCTGCCCGAAGTGGCGCTGATGAATGAAGTGAGTAAGCGCCATATTGAACAGGTCCAACAGGGCAAACAGCTCCTCCATCCACTCGTTCAGATATTATCTTTTATTTCTGCTAACAGTAAAATACAGTATTTGCGGGCGGATCAACAAAAGTTAAGTTTTATTTTCTACCTTGCTACCCGTCAACAGGCGGTAGATCTGAAGAATTATCTCCTTAATAGTGATTTTCCGATTACCAGAAATATTTTTTATATCGAGGAGCATAGTACCTATCCGGGCACCCCTTACCAGGTTATGGCGATTTTTAATTATCAGATCGGCACTCCCCAGCTCAAAGTAGGGTATCGCTATTTGAACGACTATGCTTTGAACCATGAAATTTATAGTGCCGGACGGCAAACTAACATCAATATCGCTCCATTACGGCTTTATTCAAGGGAAACGGCCAGCACCCGTGAAGCAAGTGTTAATGCGCTGGGAAATAAACAAAATATGGTCAGATTTTTACAACAGATTGAGGATCTGAAAATAAATTTTGGAATAAAGGAAATTTTACTGAAAGAGAATCAAAATAAAAATGCGGGAACGGCTTCCCTTGAATTGGTTTTAAGCGCGACTATTTACCCTCCCAAATCCTAGATGGTACGAATAATCACCGGACATTTTAAAGGGCATAAGTTAAAATCGAATAAAAAATCTACGGTTCGACCTACCAAGGATCGCGTCAAAGAGAGCCTTTTCGGGAAGCTACTTAGTCTTGAAGGGAGTCTTTTAGGTAAGACCGTTATCGATTTATTTGCCGGTACAGGTAATTTAGGATTTGAAGCCCTTTCACGGGGTGCAGACCATGTTACTTTTGTGGAAAAAAACAAACGGCAAGCCCAACTAATTGAGCAAAACGCCCGGATGTTAGGCATTTGCGAAAAAATTGATATTATTAATGGTGATGTCATTGCTTATTTACGCCACAACCGACCCCGCGTTGATATTATCTTTGCCGATCCCCCCTACACCTATACCCGTTTAGAGGACCTATTAGATGTATTCAAGGAACTGGTAAGTGAAAGCTGGATTGTGATGGAGATGGATCGTTATACAAATATCGATGGTCCCATAAAGTCCAGAATTATTACTGAAAAACAATTTGGGAAAACAAAAATAATATTTTTTAGGATGTACAATAATGAAGATAGCCGTCTATCCCGGGACTTTTGATCCCATCACTAATGGTCATTTGGATATTTTGGAGCGGGGAGCTTCCATTTTTGACAAAGTCTATATTGCCGTCGCCCATAATGTTAATAAAAAGCCTCTGTTTGATACCCAGGAAAGGGAGCAACTCATCACCGGTTGTACCCAGCGCTACCAAAATGTTTTAATTGATCGATTCAGCGGGTTGGTGGTTGATTTTGCTCATCATGTGGCGGCCTCTGTGATTATCCGCGGTTTAAGGGCTCTGTCCGATTTTGAATATGAATTTCAAATGGCTTTAATGAATCGCCATCTGAATGGAAATATAGATACCATATTTCTCATGCCGCACGAGGAGAATACCTATCTAAGCTCCAGTGTAGTCAAAGAAATCGCCCGGTTTAAAGGCGATATCAGTCGATTCGTACCAGATAACGTTCGCCTCGCGCTGGAAAATAAATTAGGGAGATATAATGCAAATACTTGAAGATATTCGCCAAGCGGCCAAAGGTCTGAACAAGACTATTGTCTTACCCGAGGCACAGGACGAACGCATTTTAAAAGCTGCTGCAATTTTAGCAGCGGAGAAAATCGTGAAACCGATTTTAATTGGTGATTCTGATAAGATCAAAAAGCAGGCGGTGCAATTGGATTGCAGCCTGGAAGAAGTGGAAATTATCAATGCAGGTAGGTATGCCGGGTTCTCAGATTTCGTCGCGACCTATTATCAAAAGCGCAAGCATAAGGGTATTTCTCAAGATGAAGCTTATCATAAGATGTTACAGCCCACATTTTTCGGAGCCATGCTAGTTGAAAAAGGACTTGCCGATGGGTGTCTTTCCGGAGCAGCTACTCCCACAGGCGAAGTACTGCGTCCGGCTTTGCATATTATTGGAACTGCTCCCGGAGTTAAAACCGTTTCCAGTGATATTATCATGATAACCCCCGATGAAGTCAATCTATGGAGTTTTGCTGATTGTGCGGTCATTCCGGAACCCACGGCGGCTCAGCTGGCCGATATCGCCATTTCTACCGCCGACACCCATCGCCGTGTTATTAAAGAGGAACCCCGGGTAGCTTTGCTTTCCTTTTCCACAAAAGGTAGCGCGAAACATCCGCGAGCTGATATTGTAGTTGAAGCGCTGCAAATCGTAAAAGAAAAACAACCTGATCTTTTAATCGATGGTGAATTACAAGCTGATGCAGCCATCGTAGAGCAAATTGCCAAACGTAAGGCGCCGGACAGTTCTGTGGCCGGGCAGGCGAATGTTTTGATCTTCCCTGATTTGGGTGCGGGGAATATTGGATATAAGTTAGTACAGCGCATTTGCGGATGCGAAGCCGTAGGCCCTATAATTCAGGGATTGAACAAACCGATGAATGATCTTTCGCGAGGATGTAGCGTCGATGACATTGTTAATGTTTCGGCCATATTAGCTAATTTAGGATAGCGAGGATTATCATGCCGACCTACGATTATGTTTGTGATGAGTGCAGCTATGAGTTCGAAGAATTTCACAGCATATCAGCCGAGCCCATAAAAATATGTCCCCAGTGCGGACATTTAAGCGTTAAACGCAAGATCAGTGGTGGGACCGGTTTGATATTTAAAGGCTCTGGTTTTTATATTACCGACTACGCCAAAAAGAACAGCTCCGCCGATAAGGGAAAGAATCAGAAGGAAAAGACAAAAAATAATAAAGCAGAGCGGAAGGCCACCGCTTCAGATAAAGCCCAAGTGGGTAAAGCAAAATAATAGTTATTTAAACAAATAAATTATTTAAAATATTTAATGGCTAGTTGTGGAGGCCACTGGTCTATCTGTAGATAGGGTATTGCTGTAATAAATGGAGTGCAGCGAATATTATCGCCGGAGATTAGCGCTCGGATTTTGTCTTGCTTTTTTGCTGCTTATATAAAATTGCCGCTGGTACTAAAACTAAATAGCCGATCAAAAGAATAATAGGAGCTAAGGTTAGGGCTTTGAAACTGTTTGTATCTCCGCTAGCCATAATAAAATAGCCAATGATAATAATCAGGATTCCCAGGGCAAAGAGGAGGTAATTGCTTTTCGAGAAGGACAGATTTTTGATAAAGTGTTTGGGTTGTTCTTTTTTTGGTTTTTTCTTCGCTTTATTCATACCGGAACAAATATAACCAAAGATTCACTCATCAACAACTCCTTTTTAGTTTTAAAGGAGTTGTTTTAGATAAAGAATAAGCCTTGATCGAAATCAAGGCTTATCAAAAAGATGTAGAGGTAGAGCGTATTAGCTAAACCGATTTCTTACCGAGATATTCTAATACACCCAAGCCAATACAGAACAGCAGGAAGGTTTGTGTGAGCTGGTTCCAACCGCCGGCAGAAATAATAAGTGAATGCCCAACCAGTTGGGTAATGATGCCTAAAACAAAAGTCACTGCTGCGAGTATGATGGCTAACATGCTTAATTTTTTCATAACTACTTCCCCTCTTTTATTAATATGCTTTACACCTGATCAATAATACTGAAGATTGTTATGAAAGTCAAATGAATTTTAATAATAAATAATAGAATATTTAATTTGATTTGCTATAAAGACTAAGTTTTTAATATAAAATGATATTATATCAAATTCAGATAATATAATTGTGCTATATAAGATAATTTTAGATTATCACAGAATTAGGCTGTACCGGGTTGTTTTATATTTTTTTTGCCTCCAGGGTATCAACAACCGCGGCACCGATACTATCTCCCCAGACATTGACGGTAGTACGGAACCGGTCTAATAACCAGTCGATGGTTAAAATGATTCCAATTCCTTCAATGGGCAGGTTAACCGCTTTTAAGACAATGACCATTGTCACCAGACCGGCCTGAGGAATACCGGCTGCCCCGATAGCAGCCAGCGTAGCGGTTAAAAAGATAATAGTCTGCTCAACCGGTCCCAGCTGGATGGCATATACCTGGGCGATAAACATTGCCGCCACGGCTTCATAGAGAGCAGTACCGTCCATATTAATGGTGGCACCCAAGGGTAACACAAAACTGGCTGTTTTGTCAGATATCCGGTTTTGCTGCTCCACCCCAGTAAGGGTCAGGGGCAGGGATGCCGAACTGCTGGCTGTGGAAAAAGCATTCAATAGTGCAGGCGCCACTCCCGCCAGATAATGCAGGGGATTACGTTTGGCAAACAGGATTAAAATCAGAGGCAGTATGATTATGCCATGGATCGAGAGCCCGATCAGGACTGTTAAACTATATTTTCCCACGGCAATTAATTCAGGGAGGAAACCACTGAAGCCCCCCGCTTCACCAATCCGGGAGGCGATCAATCCAAAAATACCGAAAGGCGCCACTTTCATAATCCAGCTGATCAGTTGCATCAGGGCATCGTTTAATCCGGATATGAATTGGATCACAGGTTGTCCTGGTTTGCCTAATACGGACAGTGCCGCGCCTATTAATAGTGAAAAAACGATTAAAGGTAAAATTTCCATCCGCAACATGGCATTGAATAGATTGCGAGGAATGATACCCTCACTGTTGGTTTCTTTATCACCAACCAGTACTTCCTTCAGTGTGGTAAAAATATTACTGCCTTCCCGGTGCATGAGTTCTTGGGCCCCGGAAAGGGATATTTTAAAGCCCTGTCCCGCCGATTTTAATTCCGGCTCAGCCGGAACCAATCGACCCGCTTTCAATCGGAAAGGAAGTTTATCGCCGCTTTGGGGTTTAAAGAAAAAGATATCATCCTGAATTTTTGGCTGCCAGAATTTAACCTTTATCAGATCTTGGGATACGGAATCGATGATCCCTGAGATATCCTGATCCATTAAAATTAGTTTATACTTTTGATTATAATCCACATCCTGCAATCTGCCGTTGGTCAATACAATCTGATGATCATCTTCACCCCTGATTTCGTAAGTATAAGCAGGATGAGTTTCGCCGGAACTGACCTGGCTACCGGGCTGCAAAATATTCACCAGTGTGATTCCGATTAATACCGAAAGGCCAGTGGTCATTAGATAGTAAATAATGGTATGCTTTCCGATTGACCCTAATTTACGGATATCACCCAGGCCGGTAATACCCACAATCATCGAACTCATCACCAGAGGGACTACAATCATCATTAAGGCGTTGAGAAACAGTTCTCCCAGAATAGAGACATGGATAGCAATACTCGGAAATAACCCGCCAAATAAAATTCCGATGAAAATACCCACTACGATCCATATCAATATGCGCTGATGATTGTCCGGGGATTTTTGAGATGATCCACTTAAAATTTTTGATTTAGATTGCGCTGCATTACCCATCAAATCCACTCCTTGTATAAAATCGGTAGTGTTCGATAATCATATAATTTTAAAGCAATAGGTGACATCTATCATTGGGTTTAATATCAATAATATTCTCCATAAATCCAAATTCTATTTATAATGGTAACGGATTGTTTCCACTAAGATTTTAATTGACAATCAATCACAAAGTTGTAATATTAAACAGCAATGTATTCACCAAAAAACAGACGCAAGATTAAGTTAAGACGGAGGAAAAATGCGCGGCTTATCGTTGTGATCATCTTTATTATCGCGTGTCTTTTATTTTTTAAATATTTTCTTAATTTAAAGGAAGAGATTATCTCTGAACAGCAAACCGAGGAGATCCGGCAATGACACTGAACCGGGAGCAAGTCATACTGCTCATTGTCGATGTTCAGCAAAAATTGGTGCCGCTGATGGCCCATAAAGAAACACTGATCACCAATCTCCGCAAAATAATAAAGGGGGTTCAATATTTAGATATTCCTATCATTAATACGGAACAGTATCCCCGGGGCCTGGGCCTTACTATCGCTGAGCTCCAAAAGGAAATCGGATCCGTAGATCCCATCGAGAAGACTGCATTCTCTTGTTGTCAGGTTAAAAAGTTCAGGCAAGTCATTGATCGGTATGACCGCTCACAGCTTTTATTGGGTGGTATTGAAGCCCATATTTGTGTCTATCAAACGGCGTTGGATTTAGTTGATCAGGGATATCAGGTTCATTTATTGACGGACTGCATCGCGAGCAGGGCAGCAGCTAATGTCAGTCTAGCCATCCAGAAATTAGCTACCTGCGGGATTCAATTAACCGGCGTTGAAATGGCTTTGTTCGCGCTTTTAGGCTCTACTTAGGCAGCCGAATTCAAGGCCATATCAAAATTGATCCGGTCAGCGTGAGCAGTCCCACCCGGTTTTAAGGCAGCAACTCTATTTCATATTAGCGTCAATATTATAATTAACAGTGTAAAGATTAATTAAGCTGGTGCCGGATATAATATCCCGCACGGCTTTATATTAATTGCCCTAATCGGATTTAGCACGGATTATTTTTGACGGGTGGCACGCACAAGTAAATAGGCCAGGCCACAGAAAAAGGCTAAAGCGATAAAGATCCCAAAAACACCGGCCCAATCCTCAGGCAGCATTTTAGGCCGGGCACCGATAATAACCAGTAGTCCTACCAGCACTCCCATTAAGCCGTCGCCACCTACTAATCCGGACCCGAACAGAATGCCTGCTTCGCGTCGTTTGTCAATGAGTGCTTTGTCATCGCCACAGCGTTTTTCAATAATTTTACGGATGGTTCCACCGATAAAAATGGGGACCATGGTAGATACCGGCAGGTAAACCCCTACGGCAAAAGCCAGCGAGGGGATTCTGATGATAAAATGAACGAATAAAGTGATACCCACCCCAATGAGAACAAGGACCCAGGGAATATTCTGACCAATCACCCCGTCAACCACGATTTTCATCATATTGGCTTGCGGAGCAGGGAGTTCTGGGGAACCAAAGCCATAGGCTTTTCCCAGAATTAATACACTACCGGCTACAAAAAAGGCGGTGGTTATCACGCCCACTAACTCGGCAATCTGCTGGTTTTTTGGAGTGGCACCCAATAGAAAACCGGCTTTAAGATCCTGAGAGGTGTCCCCGGCAATAGAAGCCGCACATCCTACAATGGCGCCAATAGATAAGGCCGCTACTTTGCCTTCTATGCCTTTAAAACCGAAGGCGAGAAAAATTAAACTGGAACAAATTAAGGTTGCAATAATCATCCCTGAAGTGGGATTGGAAGTCACGCCCACCAGCCCTACTATTCTTGAGGAAACTGTAGTAAAAAAGAAAGCAAATAGAACCACACACAAAGCAGCCAATAGTCTGACAAAAAACAGATCGGAAAAATCAAAAACGGTCGGGATAATAGCCAGGATTAAGGAAATTATACCAATACCGATGAAAACAACTTTCATGGAAAGATCGTGATCTGTACGATCATATTGAATTTTATTTGCGGCGCTGTTTTTCATATGGGTGATGCCGATCTTAAAAGAAGAGACCATGGTTGGAATAGATTTGATCAGGGTGATAAAACCGGCGGTGGCTACTGCCCCGGCACCGATATAACGAATATATCGGGTCCAAATCTCTTTAGAAGACATTTCAGTAATCAGTTTGACTGTCTCCGGATAAAGAGGACTGGTTAAGGTTTCGCCGTAGTAAGCGATGGCGGGAATTAAGACCAGCCAGGATAGTAAACCGCCGGCAACCATAATAAAGGCAATCCTAAAGCCCAGGATATATCCGACGCCCAAAAGGGCTGGTCGGGTATTCATGCCCAGCATGGCTTTTTTCAGAAAGGGTATTTTTACCCAGACATCCCGCTGGAATAATTTTAAAATATCCATAAAAAAAGTATACAGAAAACCGACACCCAAGCCGAAAAAAACATTTTTGGCCTGCGTTCCTCCTACATCAGAAGCGACCAATACCTCGGCAGTACCGATACCTTCGGGATAGGGTAGATATCCATGCTCATTTTTGATAAGGAACCGTCGTAAAGGGATCATGAAAAGGACCCCAATAAGTCCCCCTGACAGGGATATCAGGGCGACCTTCAATAATCCCGGTTCTTTATATCCCCAGAGAAAGAGCGCCGGGATAGTGAAAATAATTCCCGAGGCTAAAGAGGAACTGGCAGATCCGGTGGTCTGGGTTATATTATTTTCCAACACAGAGGGTTTTCCGGTCCACTTTTGAAATATCCGGGCGACCGCAACCGTAATAACAGCCAGGGGAATGGATGTTGAAATGGTAAGACCGGCCATGAGTCCCAAATAGGCATTTGCCATGCCAAATAGGATTCCGAAAATAGAACCGTATATAAGTGATTTTACGGTTAATTCTGTTAGGGATACTGTTTTCGGAATATAAGGTTGATATTGATCACCTGGTATTTTTGTATAGGCTTCCGGTGGTAATCCTTGTTTCTTCTGATTCATAGTGATACCCCCTGTTCAAAGGTTGCAGAAAAATTCTACGGTTGCCGGGTAGTTTAAATTAAATCGCTAAGGAATTCAAGGATTAGATTTATTTGATAAAATCCATTTCATATATTGCTATGTAAGCTCGGATTAGGGCTGTGAGATAAAAGGGTTATTTTTCCAGTAAAACCGATAGGGGTAATCCCGGGCACCACCAGCATAGTCTATGCCGACTCGCTGTGTGACTACTAGCTGTTTCTCAGCTACAAACCGGTGATGCAATATCTTTAGCGGTCCGGTAATAAAGGAGCTGCCATAGTGTTTCCGGGAAATGTCCAGCGCCTGACACAATTTAGCCGGGCCGGAAGTGAGTTGGGTGATAGTCAGATTTTTCGGGCGTCGTTTCTCTGTCCGGTTTTTGATCATGATGGCAATACCCCGCAGGGGTTCCAGGGCACGAATTAAAACAGCCTCCCCATCACCGGATTCATTCGTGACCACATTGAGACAGTAATGCAGACCATAAATTTGATACACATAAGCAAGCCCTCCCGGCTGGTACATTACACAGGTCCTTCCACTGGGACTATTACGATGTGTATGACACGCAGCGTCTTTTTCTCCCACATAGGCTTCTGTTTCCACAATCATTCCGGCGGTCTCATTCTTTGTGTTGACCAGGATTTTTCCTAATAAATACTTTGCTACTTGTGGGGTTTTATTTAAATAAAATTGACGGGATAAATTTTCTTTTGGTGCTTCAGCGAGTTTAAACTGGAAAAGGGCGCAATTAGCTACGGGAATTTTATATATATCCGTATTGCTAAGCTGCGGATTAAAATAACCGTGCATTAGTTTGATGGTCTCGGCATGGGCAATAATCAATACATTTATATGATATTGTCGCCTGAGATCATTAAGAAAGTTAAAGATACGCTGTTTTTCTTCTTCAAAAGATTCACCATCGTTGAATTTATGAGTCCAAAAATTGTCTTTATTTTTAAGGGCGGCGATAAAGTGTTGATAGGGCTCATCCTCAAAGCCGGTCCTGCGGTCGTTTAAACGGGCATCCTCCTGCAGATATAAATAGTTTTTATCGATTAACAGCCGGGCGGTTTGATGGGTACGATAGAGTTCAGAGACATAAACAGCGTCAAAAATGGAATAAGGCAACCGTTTTTTTAAGTCTTCCGCCTGTTTTTTACCCTTAGGGGTTAAATATACTTTTTTTGTCGGAATACTGTTTGAAAGGCCCTTAAGATTATAATTGGTTTCTCCATGTCTTACAATGGTCAATTCCATGCTTCATTCTTTCCTGGTATATCTGTTGATCCAATTCGATTTTATTAAGGGAGACACATGTGGTGATATTCCTGTTAATATTTATATTGTTCCGATATGCACTTAATGAATAGCCCAAGTTAAGGATAAAAAGTATAAAATATAATCGGGATATTTAAAAGAGTTGGAAATCATCTTTAAAAGCCGGAATACCCCTGGATATCCAGATTGGTCAGGCCGGCTGCTTGCGCCCATTGCACAGCCCTTTGATATTCTTCACGGGTTATTTTACGTGCGATCTGGGGGTAATCATGGGCCTTGTAGACGGGTCGGTATTGTGACATAAGGTTGAGATAAGTGTTTTTCGGAAGATTTTCAGCAATCCACTGGACCACCTTTTTAGTGCCACTGACATTATTAGGCATGACCAGATGCCGGATCATCAACCCTTGTCGCAGGATGCCCTTTGCATCGGGTTGCGCCACGCCGACCTGACGATGCATTTCGATTAGTACTTTTTGGGTTACCTCAGGGTAACTTTCAGCATCAGAGGAATATTGAGCAGCCATATCTCCGTCGGCATATTTAAAATCAGGTAAATATATATCAACGATGCCGTCTAGTTGATTTAAAATTTCTAATCGTTCCCAGCCACAGGTATTCCAGACTAGGGGAATTTCAAGTCCTTGGCTGGCAGCCTGATCCAGTGCTAGAATAATATGCGGGATATAATGTGTGGGTGTCACCACATTGATATTATGACAACCAATTTCTTGCAGTTTCAGCATCATTTTTGCCAGCTCCCGGATAGAATATTTACGCCCTTCACCACCCTGGCTGATCTCCCAGTTAATGCAAAAAACACAGCGCAGGCTGCAGTGGGTCAAGAAAATAGTTCCTGAACCGCCATGACCTACCAGGGGTTTCTCTTCGCCGAAGTGAGGGGTATAAGAGGCAACTTCCAATTGAGATGAGGCACCACAAAATCCTTTTTGGCCGGAAAGCCGATCAGTACCACAGCTACGTGGACACAGCTGACAATTTTCCATTATTTGCCAAAGATTTCTTCCCCGTTTTTTTAATTCACCACTTTTATGTAATGTCATATAAGCGGGTTGTGAGTCACTAATCTTAGTAGAAGTAGCAGAATTAATTGAATTGTCAGGAAACGTTATTTTACCCTTATTTTGTTTTAGATTATCAATCCAGCTGAGTAAATGGTGCATGGGAAAAGTAAATCCCAGATAACAGCAGGATCTGATAAATTTTCTTTTTGAAAGCTCAATCATGATTAACCTCTGTTTACCATTGGTATTTAATCATAATATAAGAAAATATCAAATTATGCTTCATATTATTTTCGATAATCTGTGGATTTTACGAACTTGCAGATCGCTTGTCGGAAATTATGTGGTTCTTCCCTTTCCGGGTGATGTCCGGAACGGGGCAGACGGATGAATTCCTTTCCGGCCGGTGCTTTGAGCGCCTGATAGAACTCATATACTAATGAAGTAGGAGTGAAATAGTCATATTTTCCGGCCAGGAAAAGGACTGGAACTGCTATCTCAGAGATTTGTTTCATTAGGTTAATTTGATAAAAGGCTTGATTCCATAAATGGCGAATAGAATAATAGGGATCCAATCCCATTCTGAAAATATCCGGTAAAGTATACTCCGGAGTGGCCAACAGTTTTTGCAATTGATTTTCGGGAGACTGTCCATAAGTGACTTGCATAAATTGATTGTGAAGGCGGGTTAGCCAGCGCCTTTGAGTCAGCATTTTTGAGTAGGACCAGGGCGGAAAGTCAATCTGATGCAACGCTTCCAGGGCTTTTGTATGCTTGTATTTTTGTGCCAGTTCAAGGGTATATCTGTATGAGATACTGTCACTACGTAGTGGATGAACCAGCTGTCCAACGCCAATATATGCCTGGTATAGATCCGGATATCGGCTAGCGGCCAATATTCCGATTAAGGACCCCCAGGAGCGCCCTAAAAGATAAATGGTCGGCTGATTGAACTGCTGGATCAGCCACTTCGTAAGGTCTCGGGTGTCGCTAACCAATTGATCAATAGTCATTGTTGACTCGGGAATAGAAGGATGGTAAGATTTCCCTGTACCGCGTTGCTCCCAGTAAACCACAGTAAAGAAGCATTCCAGCTGGCTTGTGATCCCAATATTCCTGGCAACCGGGAAGAGGGGTGCACCCGGGCCACCATGCAGAAAAAGGATGACCGGATTAGTGGTATCCTGCCCCCGGATTAGCAGCCATTGTTGGGTGTCACCCAAATTGATTTGGGTTAATTCATTAATACCGCAGGACGAAAAATCATCAACCTTGCTTATCGTTTGATATTGTAGATATTCACGAAAACCGAGGGTGCTGAGGACTAACCCAAAAATTAAAATGAACAGGAATATTAGGATTCTTGATTGTAATTTTGCGATAGTATGGATCTTTATTCGATGAGGCATATCTTCTTATTATCGAGGCAAATTACCTTTCACCTGAGCATAAATTCCGTAATTATTTTGATTTCGTCAATCCCGGAATTATCATGAGGGTAAAATAATGGTCTTATATATGGCAAATTGTAAATTGATTGCGACAAAACTTTCAGATAGCTATATTTAATTGTGACTTTACGTAACTATATAATACTCAAGCCTGTAGCCGCATGATAATACTGGGCGGTGCCAGTGAATGAGATCATTTGAATTCTTATAAATATTAAATTGAGGGAGCATGCGTCGAAGATATGATCGTCTAAATTGTGTTTTCCATTTTTTAGGGAATCTTTTGGTCCGGGCCAGTATGATTATCCTGCTACCTCTCATTTTGGTATTCTTGTTCTGGGGTCGGTATAATGAGGGCTGGTCTACTCTGTTTGCTTTTGTTGCCTCGGCCGCCCTTTGTGCTATTGCTGGGATTGTTTTACGCAGTCTGTTTAATCGGCGTCCGGTCGACACAACCAGTTCTATGCTGATTTGTGCTGTATCCTGGATTGCCATCTCTGCTATCGGTGCGATTCCCTATGTATTTGGAATTGGTGCCAATTATCTGGACGCTTATTTTGAAGCCATAAGCGGATTCACTACTACCGGTATCACTATGTTTACCGGGTTGGATGAAATGCCGCGTAGCATCTTATTCTGGCGCGGCTTGACCCAATGGTTGGGTGGATTGGGTATTTTGTCACTGTTTTTGGCGGTTACTTTTCGGGGTGGTGGATTTCATTATATTTACAGTGCTGAGAGCCATAAAATTTCTGCTTCCCGTCCGACCCCAGGTTTATATAACACCCTGAAGATACTCTGGAGCGTATACGGTTTATTTACCGGGCTAGCAATTCTGTTTTACACTTTAGCAGGCATGCCGGTTTTTGATTCCATCTGTCATGCTTTGACTACTCTTTCTACCGGTGGTTTTTCACCTCATGATGCAAGTATTGCCTATTATCGCTTAAATAATTATCCCCATTATCGGGCTATCGAATATATCACTACTTTTTTTATGCTACTGGGTGGCATAAATTTCTTAATCCATTATCGGGTACTCAAAAGAAATTTCAAAGCCCTCTGGGATAACGCGGAAATACGTCTTTGGTGGCAGCTGTTTTTTTCCTTTGTTGTATTCATTATGTTAAATCACATTTTTCGTGTTCAGGGACTCAGCCAATTTTTAAGCCAAGGTTGCATCGATTTATTGAATAATGTTGAGCAAAATTTTCGTTTTACTATATTTCAAGTCACTTCAATCCTAACCACAACCGGATTTGGTACCCAAGATATTAA
>CAZXFH010000029.1:0-40696 GCA_964640055.1 uncultured bacterium
TTAAATATAAAAAATTATAAACCAGAGTTGCAAAGAAATTAAGTAGCGTCAGCCAATATCAGCTATGGCGCTACACTGTCGCCTTATAACCGGAGCTTTGCGGGGAAGTACGCTCTTGCCGCGAGTGGGCCGCGGAGCGTATATTTGATATTTTTTCAAAATAACGCGGCAAACTAAGCAATTTTTCAACCGTAAGCGTATATACCCCCCAGGCCGCTTCCACTTTTCCCCGGACAATGAATAGCTTTTCCCAGTTGAGCAGATCACCATATTGTTGATAGACCTGCGGGAACATCACACATTCGAAGATAGCGGTTTCGTCCTCAAAGGTAACAAATCCCATCATTTCTTTATGTTTGGTGGCTGCTATTTTGCGGGTGATATACACGCCGGCCAGATGAACGGTCTTCTGTTGGTAGCGGGCCATATCACGGGCCTTGATGATCCGGTTTCCCAGTAACTCGAGGTAACCTCGCAAAGGATGTTCTGAAATGGGGAAACCAAAGGACTCTATTTCCAGCTGCAGACGTTCTGGCCGGGAAAGTGCCGTCCGGGAGGGCGATGAGAGCTGCTGTGGTGTGTGCAGCTGCCGGCCGCATTCTTGCAGAAAAAAGCTGGCCACCCGGAAAGCAATATCCTTGTGAGTCAGCTCCGGTTCCAGGGGTTTCAGACAGCCGGCATTGGTCAGCGCCATGGCATCGGCAAAATCGATATCCACGCGGGCAAAAAAGTCCTCCAGGGACTGAAAAAAACCGGCTTTGCGTTCTTTTAGGATATGCGCAATCGTCTTGTGTTTCAGAGTGTTGATGGCCATAAAACCGATCCGGATTTTATCCTGTTTACCCTTGTATTCGAGTTCGCTGAGATTGATATGCGGAGGCAGAATGGTTATCCCACAGCGCCGGGCCTCGCTGAGATAGGCATAAGTGGAATAATAGCCCCCTTGATTAGTGATCACGGCCGCCAGGAATTCGGCCGGATAATGACTCTTCAGGTAGGCACAGGTAAAGGAGAGGCGGGCGTAGGAGGCGGAATGGGGTTTGCAAAAAGAGTAGCCGGAAAAGGATTTGATCATTTCCCACAGGGTGTGGGCCAGTTGCTGTGAATAGCCCCGCTTAACGGCGCCGTTGATGAATTTTTGCTGCCAGCGAGGTACCAGGTGGCCCAGCGCTGGCCGGGAGATCACTTTACGGATATAATCGGATTCCCGGTAGCTGAAGCCGGCGATTTTACGGGCCACAATCGAAACCTGTTCCTCGTAGACCATAATGCCATAGCTTTCTGCCAGACATTGCAGATCAGGATGCAGCAGCTGCCAGGGCTTGCCATGGATACGTTCCAACATAAGATTGGTGTAGCGATTGGCCGCCGGCCGGATGATTGAGGAGTAGATCACCACATGCTCAAAATCGGTAACCCCGGCTTTGGCCAGCAATTGGCGCGTGGCCGGGCTTTCAATGTAGAAAACACCCATGGTTTTTCCGGCTTGTATCAGTTGCTGCGTCTGCCGGTCTTCAGCACCCTTGATGGCGTGATAATCCAGATGGATATCGCGATAACGTTGCAGCTGCCGGAGTGTGTCGCGTACCACCGAGAGGGAACGATTGCCCAGGATGTCGATCTTCAGTAAACCGGCATCTTCCACCTGATCCTTTTCCCATTCCACGATCTGTACTCCCTTGGGGGCCATTAGGACCGGCACATAGTTGCGCATGTCATCCGGTACAACCACCACGCCGCCGGGATGGACCGAGGAATTGCGGAAAGCCCCCATGATTTTTTCAGCTTGTTTCAATATTTCGATCAGCGTGTCATCCAGATCCAGATGCTGAAAGCGCTTATCCTGTTTGATCCAGGCCAGCAGCTGGGCACGACGGGCATGATAGCCGATCCGTTTGGTAACCGCCTTGAGTTCCTCATTGGAGAGCCCGTAAACCTTACCTACCTCACGCACGGCCGAACGGGGTTGCATAAACACCTGACTGGAGACCATAGCGGTGCGCTGCAGGCCATATTTTTCAAAGATGTAATCCAAAACCTCATCCCGTTCATCCCAGGGAAAATCCACATCAATATCCGGCATGCTGACCCGCTCAGGATGAATGAAACGCTCAAACACCAGGTTATACTTGAGCGGATCGACCTGGGTAATGAACAAACAGTAACTAACGATCGAAGCCGCGCCAGAGCCTCGGCCGATCGTGGCCTTGGTATGGCGGACAATATCCCTGACGACCAGAAAATAGGGTGCAAACCCCTTTTTGAGGATCATATCCAACTCATATTCGATGCGCTGGCTGACCGGCTCTGTGATTGCCTGATAGCGCTTTTTAGCGCCGGAATATACCAGTCGCCGCAGTTTCTGGTTGGCCCGGTGATTTTTCTTGAGTGAAAGATCGGGAAAGATAGTGTTGACGAAATTCCAATCGGTTTTACAGCGTTCGGCCAGATACTGGGCATTATTGATAGCATCGAGACTGTTAGGGAAACAGGCGACCATCTGTTTCTCACTACGGAAAAAATGACGGCCGTCTTTACAGGCTGTCTCAGGCAATTCGGTCAGCGTGGTGTTATGCGCAATGGCCCGCAGGATCTGATGGGTCTTTTGATCCTCGGGTGTCAAAAAATAGACATCGGCGGTGGCCACACACTCCAGATCATACTGCTGTGCCAACTGACGTGCCTGCTGCTCGGGAATGCCGCACCGCATCTCCACAAATAAATGGGTAGCCGGCAGATAGGGGCGCAGCTGTTTTAAATCTTGTTCCTGGTGGGCCAGCAGGAATAATCCGCTAGACCGGCCTTGAATTAATTGTGCCAGAGCAGCCTCCGGCGAGGCATGCCGCCGGGAAAGAATATGACACAGATTTTCATAACCGACTTGATCTTCTGCCAACAAGATGATATCGCTGCGGGGAGTGATCAGGTTGGCCCCGGCAATGGGGCGCACTTGTTCTACACGAGCCGTCTGAACAAAACGAATAAACCCCCATAAGCCGTTAATTTCGGTCAGCGCCAGATGGGACTGCTGATATTGACGGGCTCGCTGCAGCAGCTGCCGCAAACCGGCTACGCCAGACATCTTGGAAAAACTGGAATGGACATTCAAATGCGTAAACATCGGTTTTCTATTCTGATTTAGACACGCTCGGAAAAGTCATTCGCGAAAAGCGTATCGCATATTAAGAGTAACCCCGCTGATACCGGGCCCTGAACGCTGCGGTGGTGCGGGAGGAGTTGACCGCCGGAATTCTCAGGGCGCTGGCGCTACGGATACTGGCAAAGCCATAACGGTTGCGAATGTGGTCCAGCGCAGCGGAAAGATTATCATTCCGGGGCGGCGCAAACAGGCTGAGCTGCTGGGCTGCGGATTGAAATTGGGTCGCATCCAGCAGGATAGAGCGGATGCGGTTACGACGGTAATTGGCTTTTTCAAACAGTTGATGGCAGATCTGCTTCACGGTACAGTCATCGTTGGCCGGGACCCGGGACCGGCGGCAATTTTTGAAACCATCGGTATAATGCACCTCCAGGATAAGGGATTTGGCAATTTGACGGCGCTGGCGCAGCTGATAAGCCAACTGCTCGGCCAAATCACCTACCGTGGCCTGCAGAATGTCAATGTCGTTGGTGTCCGCCCTTAAAATGGTCTGCCGGACCAGGTGGTCCCGCAACTGCGGCGGGCGCACTGCGGAATTATCCCGTCCCTGGGCCTGCCTGCTGACCTGCTTGTGGTGACGACCAAAAAGTATCTTACTGACCTGTGACTGGGCAACCATCTGCTGCAATTCCTTTATCTGCTGCAGGAACAAAAAACGCAGTATGCACGCCACTTCCTTTTCCTGACTGACCGGCAGAATTCCGGATTGCAGCGGTGCCAGAAAGTGACTTTCCCAACCGGTGCTAACCTGATGGATTGTCTCGGGCACCACGGCCGTGCAAATATGACTGACCAGCTTGTTGACACTGATCCCGATCAGACTGCCCAGCCTGAGACGGCTGTCGATGGTGCGGGACATCTGATGGGCGGCCTGGATGGTGTTTTTAAAAATGTGTGTCATGCCGGTCATGTCCAGATAGTACTGTCCGAAAACAGTCGGCTCAATAATCGGAGAGAAGTCGCTCAGGATGTGGTATAAATACCGATGTACTCTGGCGTATAGGGCATTATTGTAAGGTAATAGTTTGACCCGCGGCGCCATCTTGCGCGCCAGCGCAACCTTCAGTCCCGGGCGCAATCCCTCGGTGGCGGCCTCCGGAGAAACCGATATCAGGGTGCCGTTTTGATGATGGGAAGAGATCACGGCAAGGGGCCGGTTACGCAAGGTCGCGTCCACCAGACGTTCGACCTGAATCTCGAATTGCTTGAGCCGGATATGGAAAACGGTTGAGTCCATTGACTATAATGTGGAACTGGTTTCATATTCACGAAAAACAAAAAGGACAATGCCGCCGATGCGAAAGCTGTCTTCCGGCCCCACGTAGATGGTCTCATAGGCCGGATTGCGGGGGTGCAACTCGATATGGCCGCTTTTGGGATAGTAACGCTTGAGTGTGGCCTCTTCATTGACAAAAGCGACTACCGTGTCCCCGGACATCGCCGTAGGCTTTTGACGGATAATTACATAGTCACCGTCCTGAATGTTGTCATCGCGCAGGGAGTCGCCTTTGACCCTGAGCACGTAATTGTCCCGGTGCAGATAAGCAGGCGGAACCTCGATCTCCTCGGAATCTGCCACCGCTTCCAGTGGATAACCAGCGGTGATACTGCCTAACAGGGGCAGGGTATTGCTTGAACGTTCCTCCACCACGGCCAGCGCACGTTTGGCATTGGATCCGCCGGTCCGTTTGAGCACGTCCAATTTCTCCAGCTCACTTACATACCAGTTGATGGTCCCCAGGGATTTGATGTGTAAACCCTGCATGATCTCCTTGAAGGTGGGTGCGCGGTCATTCCGGGCTGCAAAATCCCTGATAAATGCCAGAAACCGCTGTTTTTTGGGTGATAAACCTGTTTGCATAACGCCCTCATCCGGTAATCGTAAGTTACTCGTAAGTAATGTAGATGATCACCAGTCAAAAGTCAAGCGAAAAAGAAGAAAAAATTTTACCGATACAAAGGCGAAAGCTAGCTCCGCTGCAGCTAGCACTCCGGGACTGTTTTAGCCTGCTTTTCAGTATTTATCGAGATCGTAGAGGGTTTCGTCATGCTGGGGGGTGACCTTATCTTTAGGCAACCCCTTTTGAGAGCCCAGTTCAAAAGGCAGTTCATCGCCGTCGAGAATATCACCCAGTTCGGCTTCGATCTGATCGGGATCCTCGCCGGCCTCCAGACGGGCTAGGGCTTCTTCCAGCTGATCATTGTATTTTAAGCCGGTTTTAGCGGAAAATTTGCGCATCAGCTGTGCCATTTGGCGGGGATTGTCTTCATCCATGTGTTCCGCTTCGGAAGCCAGGGACAGCATGGCTGCTTCCATGTTGGATTCGTCAATCGGCAGTTGATCCAGTTCGTCTTCCCCGGAGGACTTGCCTCCAGATATGATGGCGCTTTTGGACATACGCCGCTGCAGATGTTGATTGTCGCATCTGGGACAGGCAGGGCGCTTAACTGTATTTATTTTTTGTGACCAGAAATTATAGATGGTGTGGCATTGGGCGCAATAGAATTCATAGACAGGCATAATATTTTTTCTCCTTTAAAGCAATTAAATATCGGCCGATTAACTATTAGCTCTCAGAATAGGCTCTCGCGAAATTTTGGTTTAATTGATTAATGACCAATTGTTTGGGATGCACAATATCCATGTCAAAAATTTCGTTAAACCGTTTCAAAACTGCAAGTGGGTAACCCAGACAATGAAACAAAATAGAACGTACCTGTTTCTGTTTTAAATAGACCGCAGTTTCAGCCCAAAGTTTTCTGTTTCCCGGTGGTGCCATTTCAGCCAGCACCACCCGGTAGCGGGCGAGCAGTGGGTCTAGATAGGGCCACTGTTTCTGGGAAGGAACTACCACGCCGATAGGCTGGGGCAACGGACGGGTCACTTGGGCGCGGATCATTTTTCCGGGTAAAAACACGTTAGGTGTGTTTAAAATATTGGCGGCCAATATGCCGGTGCAAAGGATAATGATCGCCTCCGGTTGATAGGTTTGATTGTAGCGGTTAATTAATACGGATAATTGGTAGTGCACCTTCTCGGCCGAGAGCCATACGTCCTGTCCCCTGCGGGTCTGTGTGGTCAGCGTGCCCGGGAAAGGCTGTTGCACTTTGAGTTTATCGAACAGAAGGGGAGTATCCAATAGCCCGTGTTGTTTGGTGGTATGGGGAAAAGAGAGTTGCGCTTCGATTTCATCCCAGATATCCGGTCTGGGGGCTTGACCGATGGTGAGTACCACCAATTTTATTTCTGGCATCATTGTATTTACCTTTCCTGAATGATGGAAAATATCGCGTTTATATTGGCGCTGTCTTCTGATCCGCTTCCCAGGAGTAATTGTGCTGCGGGAATGACTAATATCGTCACCCGTTGGTCCGGTTCGATTTCACTGGAGGTAAGGGGGCGTCGCGTTTTCTCATCCAGGCAACAGATCAGGTCCGGATAGCTGGCCAAGCATTCCTCGCCTTGCTCAAGCCTAATAAATTCATTCAGAAAAGTTATTTTAAGCCCTTTATTCAGCAAGATCTGTCCCTGGTCAAAGCCCTGTTTTTGCTTGAAAGCGATAGTCTTTATCTTTTCAGAGGTGGCCACAACATGGCCCTTAAACTGTTTGCAGAGTGACTCGGCAACCTGAGAGACCGCTTGATCTCTTCCTGCCTGTAGGATTTTTCCGGCTTGCATGGCCTTGTCTATCGCACCGGGGGCGCCATACTCCTTAACATATTGCGCTTTAACCGGATGGCGGATCACCATGATCAGTCCCTGGGCCTGTTGGGCTGCGGCTCTGATGAGCGGATTGGTTGACTTTAAACTGCCGCTGATGATACCTTCCAGAAAGCTTTCCTGATCGCGCCGACCCCCGATAAAGGCTTGGACGGTTTGATAATCCCTTTGCGTTTCTAATCCCAGCGCACCCATCACACCCGTGGGATGAGCTCTGCCGTCAGCCGGCGCATTCAGCACCGGGCGACCGGTTGATGCTGCCAATAGCCAGCCATTCAAAGTTGATAGAGCACCATTTTCACAAGTGATGAAGGCTTCAATTTTATGCCCGGTATAAATTTCAAAGCGATCCAGTAGATAGACTTGATCATCTGCTGTAATCTGTGACCCACCGGAAGGTGCCCCTAGAAAGGAGACCGTAGCTACCAGCGCATCAGGTTTCATTTGTTCAGAAGGAACAATACATACCTGCCCATGGGATAATATGTCGCTGTTCAGTTTACGGGACAACGTGATTGAACCGCCCCCGCCGCCACCAAAGAATGCGCCCCCTAAAATGGCCTGTTCTATCTGCGTTTTTGTAGAGATGATCACCGGATATCCCTGTTACGGTCAATCTTTTTATTTCCTTTCTAATTTAATGATTGAGGTATTGCCAGGAAAGAGTGTAGTTTCTCAGCGTGATCAGAAACTGCAACCAAGGATGATTTGGTTGATAAAGCAAATTTTTATTTTAGGGATTTTAGATGCGAAAATTTGCTCTACGTTTGCTTCTATATCTGTGCTTGGCATTATTACTTGCAGGTTCATTTTTAAAGGCTCAGGATACATTGGTCTTTGTCATCCGGATAGATGATATTCTGAGCCGTAATAGATCTGTTTTACCGCGCAGTATCAAGCCTTTTGAGAAAATTGTGAATCAGCGTAATGCCAAAGTAACCTGGGGCGTCATCCCGCACCGCCTTATTGAAACGGCCAATCAGGATGGGATTTTAAAGCAGGAATTGATGGAAACACGCCAGCAGGGCCATGAAGTCAGTCTGCATGGCTATAACCATATCTGTCCCCATTGTGGCGGGTATCATGAATTCTATTGTCCACAGCAGCCCCTAAGTTATGCTGACCAGGATAGTCTGGTAGCGCACGGCTTGCAGATCTTGCAGGATGAATTGAACATGACGCCCACCTCTTTCATTCCACCCAGTCATGCCGCTGATTCCACTACCTACCAGGTACTACTGGACAGGCATCTTGATATTATCTCTGTCACTGTTCCCAGTCAGGTCTATCTGTATGCGGAGCTTTACAATATAGGGATAAATAATGAGTACACCTGGAACCTGGATCCGGCTGATTATCAAGCTCAACTGGAAAAAGCTTTAGATGATATTCGAACCACCGGAATACAAAACAACTATTTCGGAATTTTGTTACATGACTATTTTGTTCGTACCGGCTTCCAGGACAGTCTGGTGCTGCGCTGGACCGGCGAACTCTTGGATTCCCTGGTTACTGAATTCGGTGAATGTATTAAATTTATGACCGTTAGTGAAGCGGCCGCCTACTTTCAAGAAGAAGTAGCCTCGGTTAACAAAGAACCTGAAGCGTGGGCCACAAAATTTAAGCTCAGCCAGAATTATCCCAACCCTTTTAATCCCCAAACTAATATTGAATATTACCTGCCGCAGGCACTGCCGGTCATATTAACTGTCCATGATCTGGCCGGTCGCGAAGTGGACTGCTTGGTGGATCGACATCAGTTAGCAGGTAAACATCGGGTCCTCTGGCAGGCCGGAAAGCTTAGTTCCGGTGTCTATATTTACCGTTTACGGGCAGGCTCCCATGTATCCAACAGAAAGGCCGTGCTGATTAAATAGATTAGGTCTATTAGATGTTAAACAGGGAAATATAAAGTTTTAAAGGGCTAGGCTGCTATTTTTTCTTGAATTGTAGTCGCTGCTTTGTTAAAATTGATCTCTTGCTGATCGCCACTGCGCATATTTTTTAGGATTATAACCCCTTTTTCCAATTCATCGCCGCCAATAATGATCACCCAGTGGGCACCCTTTTTGCCGGCATCCCGCAGCTGGGCCTTCAAAGAACGGCGCAGAAAGTCCATATCCACCGTAATATTCCTCTGACGCAGGGTTGTGAGTAGCTGAAAGCCCTTTTCACGGGCTCTATCTCCCAGGGTAACGATGTATAATAACTCAATCGTGGGTTGCGGCAGGGCATCACTTTTTTCCAGGACCATTAAAAGGCGTTCCATACCCGAGGCAACTCCAACGGCCGGGGTGGGGTTCCCGCCTAACTCCTCGACCAGGTGGTCATAACGCCCGCCCCCGCAAATAGCGTCCTGGGCTCCCAAAAGGGGATGGGTGATCTCAAAAGTAGTGCGCGTGTAATAGTCCAGTCCACGTACCAGTTTTTTATCGATTTCATAGGGGGTCTGACTCAAATCCAACAGCTGTTTTACTTCCCGGAAATGCTCGGTATCCTCCTCATCCAGATAGTCCAGGATGGAAGGGGCATGCTGGTCCAAAAGGGCTTGGCAGGTTTCTGATTTGCAATCAAAAAGGCGTAAAATGTTTTTATCAAAACGGGTTTGACAGGTCTGGCAAAAATCCGCTAGATGGGGTCGCAGACTATTGGCCAAACTATCCAAATATATATGCCGGCTGCTGCGGCTGCCAATGCTGTTGAGTTTAATAGCCAGATCTTTGATGCCCAGCTGCCGATAGAGATCATAGGTAGTCTGGATCACCTCGGCATCGGCTTCCGGATGAGGGGAACCGATAATTTCAAAACCGAATTGATTGAATTGACGCAAACGCCCTTTTTGCGGCCTCTCCTGACGGAATAGAGGACCGATATAATAGAGTTTGATTACCGGGGCAATTTGCTCCATATGATTCTGTATATAGGCCCGGATAACCGGTGCCGTGAGCTCCGGCCGCAGGGTCAGCTGACTGCCACCTTTATCCGTGAAACTATACATTTCCTTGGACACCACATCGGTTTCAGTACCGATACTGCGGGCAAACAAATCAGTCATTTCGAATATAGGAGTCCGGATTTCCTGGTAGTTATTTTTCTCTAACTTCCCGGCGATAAATTTCTCCAGATATTGCCACTGGTAAATCTGGGTTGGCAGGGTATCTTTGGTCCCTTTGACACGTCTGTATTTCATGCTTAAAACCCTTTTTGAAAATTGAATGGACCGTTACCGGGGATTATTCCGCTTCGGAGGTTACTTGCGCTGCAATTTCTTGTGCCGCTTTTAATTCATTTTCCGCTACATATAGTTTGGCATAAGAGCCGGCCATGGAAGTGGCGTGCGTGGCAAAAGTATCATGGAAGAGATCAGATTTGATAAAAGATTGAATGTCGTTTTGGGCTAAGGCTTCCTGAACCATCTCTGCTTGTACCGGAGAGGTGAAGTTTTTTAGTAATACCCATTTAACTTCGACCTCGTGCTCTTCAGGTAACCGCGAAACCAGTTTGGTACCGCAATCGGGACATTTTTTGATACCCGACTCGAATTCATATTTGCATTCTGGACAAAAGGGCATTTTGACTCCTCTGCGTTATTGTTAATCAGCGTTAAAAAGTTAATAAAATCCCAGGGATTAACCAATTTGAAAAAAAAACGCCTCCGGTTTTTTTGAAATAATCTGGCACTCGGGCGGACTTTTTACAAGTCTGTTTAGTCTGTGGATTTTTTAAGGATGATCCGCAGGATTGTTTTTGTAAAAGATTTGCTTTCCAGTACCATGATCTTTCCGTTATGGTAATCGGCAATAATGCGCTTGGAGAGGCTCAAGCCGAGACCCCAGCCCCGTTTTTTACTGCTGAACCCGGGCCGGAAAATGTTTTTACGATCCTTTTTGGGGATACCTTTACCGTTGTCTTCCACATCAATAGCAATACCAGGATCTATCCGCCTTGTTCTGAGCACCACGTATCCGTTCTGATCGGGGACCGCGTCCAAGGCATTTTTTATCAGATTTTCAATCGCCCAGGAAAAGAGATCGGCATTGATTTTTACAAAATATTCCTTTTCTGGTTTGAATATCAAACTGACTTCCTGCCCAAATTGCGGTAAACGCCGGCGATAATAATTGACCGCTTCCTCAATAACCGGATTCAGGGCTGTTTGCGTTAATTTGGGACGGGAACCGATCTTGGAAAAACGGTTGGCCACTTTTTTAAGGCGCTCCAGATCCTTGATCATTTCACGAATGTTTTCGTTCTCCCCTAATTCCGTCTTAAGCACTTCGCTCCACCCTAATAATGAAGAGAGCGGAGTGCCTAGTTGATGGGCGGTCTCCTTGGCCATACCCACCCAGATGGATCGCTTTTCACTGCTGCGGATTAATTGAAAACCAATATATCCCAGGAAAATAAACAGTGTCACCACCGCGATCTCTATGTAGGGCAGCATCTTTAGACGTCTGATAAGCTCAGTATCACCATAATGAATATAGCCGAAGATCACATCCTTATATTTTAAAGGAATTGGTTCATTGGCCTGGTCCATGGCATGCATCATCTCTTCCAGTCGAGCTTGCTCCGCAGTCGTAAGAGAATCCTGATCAATACCCACCCCCTTCCAGGCAGTTGGATTTTCATCGATTTTTTCGGAAATGATCATAGGTATGGAAATCTTGCGGATGATCTGATCGAAAATAAAACTGAAATCCTCAGCCTGATATTCCGTCACCGCTTTAACCGAGATATCCGCATAGAAACTGACCAAATCTTTGGAATCCTTGCGCAGCCGGTCCACTATATTCTGGGAATACCATAAAAGGGCAATGATCAGGATAACGGCCAGCAGAATTAATAGCCGTTTGATATTGGATGAATAGCGATAAATACTTAGTTTCATTTTAATTTTTTCCCGGGTCTTGACTTTAGTCGTGCTGCTACACTTTTAATTTCAAGTCGATATCTCACAACCAGTGAGGTCAATAAAACGATCCATACCAGATAGGTAAAAACATTGGAAATAAGGCTGGCCCGCTGATAACTTTTCGGCCTGAACCTAAAAACAACCTCATGCTCACCTGCGGGTACTTCTATCCCGCGCAACATATGGTTCACCTGATATATGTGGGTTGGTTCCTGATCGATAGTTGCCTGCCAGCCGATGGGGAAATAAGCGTCTGCTAAAACCATAAAAGCGTTGGATTTACAGTTGACCTGCAGAGACACCCGGTTGGGAGTGTATTGTGTTATTTTAGCCTTTGCGGTGGTATCGTAGCCAGCGCTTTGTTCGATACTTTCTGAAGTAAGCGCCATCCGTGCCGGATTAAATTTATCTGAATTCATAAACCAGAGGACCTGGCGTTCATTATCCAATTGGTTGACCTGTTGCACAAAATAGACCCGGGGCAGAGCGTTCTCATTTCTATATAGCCGGGCCTTTTGACTTTCATCGGTCGCCAATAAAGTTAAACCGGAATGTTTCAACTGCCCGGGAGAAATAATATACTTTGCGTTGCACATATTAATAACATTCCAATTCAATGGATTTGGGGGGGTATTTTGCCGGTAAAGATTATTGTCAATGATATCCTGTATCAACTGCGGCTTAATGGCTGAGTACCCCCCCATAAGTTGATGGCGGTAGGCTAATCGGTTGCTTTGGAAAAATTGCCCGAGCCCTAACACACGATAGTAATCCTTATTCTGTTCAATAATATGGTCAAATTTATGCTTTGCAAAATAACGATTCTCAACCACCTCTCGTTTTACCAGTCGAGCATTTTCTAAGAAGCGATAACTGATACCGATTATGTCTATCCCGATCAGCATTGTTATACCAAGTAGCAACAAGGTTTTTTTGATTTGTTTTTTATAATAAAAGACAAGCAAGCCTGTAAAAACAATGATAAAACCCAGCATGCGAAGTAAATCAGCTTGCAAGTACTCCTTACGGATTGACTTGAGCATTTGCATGACCTGCGGATTAGAAGCATATTGGGAATCTTTGGGAGAAGTAAAGGAAAGAATATTTGGAAAGAGCAAGAACAGCAAACCGATTGCAGTAAAAAATCCGGCCACGTATAGGGTCATTTTATATTTCTTTTCATTATATTGATTGATAATTCCCTTTATTCCGAAACCAGCCAGAATGATCATCAAAAAAGAACTGAGGATCAGGATCATCATGGGCACCCGAAATTTGCTGAAATAGGGTAAATATAAGAATAGTAGTTTATATAATGGCGGAAAGTGTCGTCCAAAGGATAATAGAAGGGTAATAGACAATAAAATTGTCAGGCTGATAACCAATCCATTCCGACGGTAAAAACAGATCCCCAACACACCTAGAATGATCACTATTATTCCCATATATTCAGTGGATTGAGTGAAGGGTAAATCTCCCCAATAGGTTGGCAATCGGCGACCCTGCAATTGAGAGTATTTATTACCGGTATATACTTCCTGGGAAGTACCACCAAAAAAACGGGGACAAATTAAGGTCATTAATTCACCGGGAGAAAAGGACCACCGGGTTGCATAATCAAAACTGACCCCACTGGGTTTTTCCTTTGCACTGTTTTGGTCCTGTTCTTCCGATAACTGAATGGCATTCCCGCCCCGGGTAGAATAAGGGGTATATTCGCGGGCCACAAACAGGGGCTGAGCCGACATTAAAACAGCAATCACTAGACCGCCAATAAACATTCCCAATGTTGTGAAAATTTGCTTGGTCTTATTCGCTTGGGCCCATTTTATGATTATATATATTCCGACAGTTAAGAGTAGCAGCAGAGTATAAAAGATGATTTGATAGTGTTTGGTTCGCAGTTGTAAAGCGAAAAACAAAGTAAAGAGCATCAAAGAAAATAGATTGCGCCTTTTGGTAAAGTGAATAAAAGAAAATAAAACAATCGGAATGGCCATAGTGGCTTGCAGTTTTGAGGCGTGGCCTACCAGTATCAAAGCCTGAAAGTGAGGTAGGAAGATAAAGGCAATCCCGCCAGCCGCGGCAAAATACCAGGGAAATTTTAATTCTCGGAATAGAAGTAGAAGACCAGCAATTCCGATCAGAAACCAGCCCAGGGTCCAATCAATACTCGGATTGAGTTTGCGTATCAGAGTATCAAAGTGGAATGAGTTACTGTTTAATCCGAAGTAGAGCGGCACCCCGCAGAAGATATTGGGGTTCCATAAAAAACGTTTTCCGGTTTCTTCTCTGTATTCGTATAATTGATGTTTCGCACCAATACTGGCCAGAACATCGCCACCAGCAGGATCCAGTCCCTGTATGATTAAGCGCTGGTAAAAAACCAATACTATGATTAATAACAATAAAAAAGTGAAAAATAATCCCTTTTTACTGGGAATATTGTCAAGCAGAGGTTTCTTTTCACGGGTTTTTTGTGATTTCTTTTTTGCCATTGAATTACCTCCTGTGATCTATAATCGTCATTTCTTTCTAACTAAATTAGTTTATCAATTTGCCTGACCTAATCGAAAAAATGTTGTAAAAATATTTCAAGATTAACAATGTTATGAATAAGATAAGCATTATTCTTTCCATTCAAAAGATCCTTCCAGATCTTTGCCACGAATTTAGGATCGAGAATCTCCCGGGATTTCAGGGATTTGGAAAAAAGCACTGCTTCGATCTCTGCTCGCACATATTCGCGATAATGATTTAAAACCCGGGTGTTAATTTCATCCCGGGAAAATTTATCTTGTATGAATTTTTTATAGCCGCGGGCCGTCATTTGCATATATTCGGGATAATGCAGCGGTAATCCGGTACATTCCCTGGGGAAACGGGCTAGCCGGGGGCATTTGATTTTCACAGTTTCCCGTAATAAATAGCGCCAATACCTTAATTCCGGCGGTAAATTGAAGGCGAACAGCACAACTTGTCGCGATTGGGACGGAACCAATTCACGGATATAGCTGCCGGAAGCCTTGCCCACGTTGTTCCACCGACGGGTATGTTGATACCAATTGAAATAATCAAATATTGAGATAGAGGGTAAGGCTTCTAAACTCATTAAATAATCTATTAGTTTCTCTTTTATCCTAGTGTAATATTTTTCATAGAATCCAATAAAAAGATTCTGAAAGCTAGATTCCGGCATTTTCACAAAGCGCTGGAAAATTTTATGAGCAATTGCTGATGTTATGGGTTGTCGACCAAAATATTTCTGGCTGCGAGGTGTAAACGGTTCCCCGAAAACAGCATCGTTATATAGATATAGAATAAGATAATAGCAATTGTTATCCCAAATATCCTTGCGAAACCTGTTTAGTTTGCGTTGAGGTAAAAATCCGTCATTAAATATATAGTTCGCATAAAACAAAGGTTTTAATTCTGCAGAAGTAGCGTACTGACGACGATGAGGCAAATGATAGGCTTTACATATATCTCTGGCAATTTTTACATCCTGACTGTTGGTTGTCCCGGTCGTATAGATGTCAGTGAGCGGGTAATTGCGTTTTAACATAAAATGTAATAATAGCCGACTGTCAATCCCTCCGGTTAAGGGGAGCGAAATACCAGGTTTATGTAAATATTTATTAGTGACTTTTTCGAAAATAGAATAAAGTTTTTCAACATATTTTTCTTTATTTCTGTTGGAGTGAAATTTAAGGTTCTCTTTAAGATCAAAATAGCGGGTGATCCGTAACTGCCGGTTATGATATTCCAGTATTGCACCAGGCGATAATATTTTAACTTCCTTGATAAGGGTTTTATCAAATAAAGGATGGGAAAAGATGAACTGTTCCGCTATGGCCTTTTTGTCAAGATTCTTTCGCTCCATTAGCTTTAATATTGCTTTTAACTCTTCAGCAAAAACAAATCGGTCTGTGCCATGATAATAGAATAAAAATTGACTACCCGACCAGTCGTTGAAAATTAGCAATCTGTTCTGTTGCCGGTCATAAATGAAAATATTAAAAATCCCATCGATGTGTTTAATAAATTGCCGGCCATATTTTTGATAGAGTTGCTTTATTTTCTTGCGGGAAGAAGTGACAGCCGAATCATCGGTATAATATTCGCCGTTCAGACCGATGAGCAAAGACTCATTTTGCAAAATTGAGGAATCCATGAAATTGAAGGCTGATACACCTAAAAAGCAATCCGGTTGGGGGTGAATGCTCTGTATGTGATATATATTCCGGTAGGAATGGCTTTTTTCCAGGTTCTTAGCCTGAGATGTATTACCGATGATTCCGAATATTCCCGGCATAAACCTCTACTTAAAAGTTATATCGGAGATGTTTTTAAACCAATTACAGGGATTCCGCCATTTTTTCCAGCTTTGTTTGATCCGTTTTATTTCAATATCTTCAAAAAAATTCCACAGGTAGAGCATAAATGGCATTGAGGCCAATAAGATTACTTTAACAACGATGCCCCAGTAAATATTTAAGCCCTTTGTGAATGCAGATAAAAAGAAAATCAGGACATAAACAGCGAAAATTTTGAAAATTTTCCCGATCTCAAAGGATTGGGGCGCGAGTTTTTGAGCATAGATATAGTAGGCTAGGAAGAGAAAAAATTGAGAAGTCGCTGTCGTAATCGCTGCTCCCAGATTCCCCAGTATGGGCACAAAAACAATGTTCATGCTTATGTTAAATATACCCACAACAATTGTGATCATGGAGAGGAGCAATGTTCTTTTTTCCTTTAAAAATATCAGACCCATTTGACGTTTCATTCCGGCAAAGATGACTCCGATAGTGAGGACGGGGATAATTTCATAAGATCGCCAGTAGTTTTCATTGGACCCTGTTAATAATTGAAGAATTTCTTTGCTAAATAGGGCCAGAAATAGTCCGGCGGCCACTGCTACAAAAACAAAGTAGGTTAGTATTTTTTTATAAAAGCGTTCATTACCAAAGGTGTAGAGGGATTTGAAAAAGATATGGACATAGGCCTGATAGAAAGAATTCACCACCACCACCAGAATGATGTTGGATATCTTGTAAGATAAAGAATAATTGCCAACGTCGGAAATAGTGCTGAAATGCTTGATAATAAACCGGTCACTAAGGGTTAATATCAATGTGGAGACCGTAGAAAGAATGAGCGGCCAGGCATAGGATAGCATACTCTTGAGGATTTTTTTCTGAAATTGAAATTCGATATTTTTGATAATATAGCGACCTGATAGCAGAAAAACCGCCAGCGCAGCAATAGCTCTGGCGAGAAAAATTCCACTCAGATCCATCTTTTTGAAGGCCACAAAATAGGTGGTAAAGGTCACCACCAGAATAAAGCGCAGGGTATTTAATTTTGTATTTTTAAAAGCCTTATGTTGAACTCGCATCAGGTGTAGGGGCGGATAGACTAGCAGGGCGGTGAAACAGTCGAAAAGAAAAGTGTAAATCAGAAGCCGGGAAAGCTCAATACCGAATATTTCAGGCGAGTAATAAGTAATCATAAGATAGATGATCACCAGTGAAAGACTGGAGGAGATTATATAAAATAAATAGGTGGTAAAAAATAGAGATTTACGTTTATTTTCATAGTCTTTGTCCCAATACCATCTGGAGAGCGCCTGATCAATTTTTAGCCCGGCTGTACCTAATAAAAAGCGCTGAAAAATCTCAAATAGAGCCAACAAGCCATATACTTCGATGGGAATGTGTTGGGCATAGATCGGTAGGAGAAACACACCCGCAACCTTGGAAGCAGTATTGCTGACACTGTAAAAAAAAGTTTTTTTAAAAGTATATTTAATTTTATCGAGCAGAGTTCAAGTCCCTTTTAGATCAAACTATAGGTTGTTTAAAGTCTGGCGCACTTCCGATATGGTGGCCAGGTAGCGAATATTACGAGGGAAAAGATAATCTCCCGGCCAGTCTAATTTAATATGAGCAGGTAGATCCAAATTATGTAAATATGTCTGCCAATCAACGGAATCGGACCAGTCGCGGTTGGACCATGTTCCCCGATAGCGGTGTTTTAACCCCAATCGCTCCATTATTTTACGCTTAACTTTGGGATAGTATTCGTGGATAAAATTATTGCGAATGGGAGTGATCCTCTGCGTACTGTCCCGTTTGATTTTTCGTAGCGTTGGATTATCACAGTATAGGTGGTGTAACTGCGTATTGACATAAACCCGTTCATTGAGTAAATATTTTAAGGGTAGCTGGATGAAAAAATCCATGATTCGGTAATCAAAAAAGGGCATAAACAAGTCAGGAGTGGCCTCTTTGGTGGGAATAGACGAACGAATAATAAACCGTCGTTGACGTTGTTCACCATTCCAGCGATTGAAGCGACTGATGATATCAGGTTCGTCTGAGGGAATTACTTGTTCCAAAGAATGATAAATGATGTCCCTGTAACTTGGGTATTTTTTGAGTAATGGTGCGGTTAAATGGGAAGATTTATGGGCGATAACATACCGGATGATATCATCATTACTCTTCCAGGCTTGCATGCCGTAATTCAGGTTCTCACCGGCCATATAATTGGCATCATGACCAGGGATATAAAAAGATCTCGTTGGGAAGCATAGTTCCGGTAGAAATAATAGATGCTTGTGAAAATGTGCGCAGGTGATCAAATCGTAATCCTGATAGGATAAATGCGCTAATAGATTTAAAAATGGATTGTCAAAATAGATAATGGTATGGTTCATAATATGTTGCAGTTGATTGACAATGGCTCGAGCGGTTATAATCTCGGGACTGGCGTTGTCCTTCCCAAAGGTCATTGTGTGTATATTTATACCGGATCTATCAAAATAGTAAGCTAATAGACGACTATCCAATCCGCCGCTCATGGGGATGTAGGCCGAATTACAAAGGGATTTAACCTTCTGAGTGTATATCTCAATCTGATGGTTCCAGAGCGCTGCAAAGTCCTGTTCCGCCTTTTTTTCCGGTATGGATTGATATTGATATTTAAATTCCCAGTAACTTTTCTTGGCTATATCAATACCTGATACGTTACTTTTTATGTGATAATAGCTATGGGGAGCGAATTCATCTATATTTTCAATCAATGTCTTGTTTCCGAGTACATACCCAAAAGTAAGCATTTCAATGCAAGCATCCTCCCGCAAGTTTTTGCCGGTATATCGAATGAGTTTTTTCCAATCGTTCGAGATTGATACTAATTTTTCAGAAGCATAATAATAGAGCGGAAACACACCCCAGCGGTCATTTAAAACATACAAAGATTTGTGATCAATAATAATGATATTGAAAGCACCATTATAGGCAGCGATTATTTCCAATAAGCGCTTATCTTGATGATGTTGTACCAACTCTGGAATAAACTCATCTCCCCAATAAAGATGACCATTCCAGATTACATATCCCCGGAAATAAATAAAAAGGTTATTGTTGATTTTTTTCAGACCCTCATGCTGAATCTTATCCGGGGAGAAATAAATTTTCATAACACTGTTGCCCGACTTATTGATTAATTTAGACGTATTGGATAGTTGTGAAAACCCACAGGACTTAATTTATAACAACGTTTCAGGTAATCCAGGATAAAATCGTAGTATAATTTCAATTTATATTTTCCATAAACCACTGGCTCAAAAGGGTAATCCAAGGCGTGACATATTTGGGCGCAGGTGGCATGCCGTAAATCTTTTTTTCTGCACTGCTTTTTACGAATGATTATACTTGAAAGGGCGGTGTGGATTTCATTCTTAGCATTTTCAGGTAAACTTTGAAAGCGCCCCACACTTGAGGTGCTGATGGGTTTATTGGGTTGATTGGTCCAGCTGTCAAATCCTTGCTGATCGGTAGTCTTGGGAAATAAAATGCTTTGGTCAAAATCGAGGCCCAGGAATTCAAAAAGTGCCTGGATTTCCTGCACAGGATTTTTAACCAGATCCTCATATCTGATTAAATAATAACGGGGATGATTTTGCACACGCAGGGCCATGGCCATATTATAATTATACATACCCGCGCCCATATAGGTTTTATGATCCCGCCGGATGAAGGAGGCCACCGTATCAAAGGGATTGCGGGCCAGATGGATAACCTTGCCTTCCTTAAAATAGTTTAAAAAATATTTAAAACCATAACTGTTGGAAGGTGTTTTTTCTATCCAAATGGTATTGGTATCTTTTATCGGTTTCTGGAAATATTTATCAACAAAAGTTTCTAAATTGGGGACAGAGTGAATTAGCGCTTTCAGCTCCGCACGGGTCCAACCATATTCAGGATGTAACAGTCGTGTACCACTATAATGCATAAATCCTTTGGTCGGTAAAAAGCGACTCGGTCCCAAGAGTTTGGTTTTGGCCTGGTCCCAGTTTTCAAAGATCTGCTCTTTGTTAAACAGGTTTAGTTCGGGACCACTAAATATCTGAGGGGAGCGGTTGAGTATATGACGTAACAGGGTACTGCCTGTGCTGCCACATCCGCCGATCAATACTTTTGGCTTCATTATGATCCTTGCCTTAATCTAGTTATTTCCGTCATACCACCACGGTTTATCTTAGATATCTGTATACAATTTTAATAATTGTTTTCGTGTCGCTTCCCAATTGTATTTATCAATAACCGCTTTTTTACCCTTCGCCCCCATCTCTTTGACCAACGTGGGATTTTCATATAAGCGCAGGATAGCCTGTTTTAATTCAGTCAGATCACCCGAGGGAAAAACAAATCCGCTCCGGGTGGCTTTAATGATTCTGCGCATCGGCAAACTATCGGCGGTTATAACCGGTTTCTGCAGGTACATATACTGAAATACTTTATTGGGAGTGGTATAATCGTTTTGCGCATTTCTTTCCAAGCGGGTAATCCCCACATTGAAATGTTTAATAAAAGTATAAACATTTTTAAAAGGTTGCCATCCGTACCAATCGACCAAATCCTCAATTTGATGGATTTTTAGTCGCTGCTGCAGTATTTTGATATACTTTCCCTTGCCAATCACAATTACTTTAAGCGGATAGTTTCTGAAGTGGGGCAGAATTTCTATCAGATGTTGCAGTCCCCGGTTGGGAAGTACATTGCCGATGAAACCCAGAACGAATTTATGGGTATATTTATCCTTTAGTTGGCAGTCCAAAGAATTATTTATCCCATTTTGAATAAATTGGCGGATATCTATTGAATTGTCCACGCAGTAAATATCCTGACGGTTACGGTTATACTTATGTTGGAAAAAATCTATGGCTTCATCCGCAACCACGACTACTTTATCCAGGTTTTTTACCGCAAAGGCCTGTAGCTGATCCCATTTTTTAAAAGAGATTAACAATTTACCCCAAAAAGTATTTGCAAAGGCGTATAATCTGATCGCAGCACAAAAATTCTCATGAAAATCACCGATTACCGGGATGTTATTACGCCGGGCAATTTGAATCCCCAGTTTCATTAAGGGGAGATCATGAATGTGTAAAGCGTCAAGGTCATTTTTTTTGATAAATTCATCTATCGGTTTTTTCCAGAGATGATAATAGATAGGACAATTGGGGATTAAAGGGCGATATTTATCAATTTGAAACTGGATAATATCTATTCTTTGAACCGTTACTCCGTCGCATTTTTCCCAATGAGGATACTTTTTATAGCTGACTGCTAAAACGAACACCCTAAACCCTTTATCTGCCAAATAACTGGCTTCACGCCTGACTCGTTCATCAGAAGTATAATTGTTTTCCAGTACCATTCCTATCTTCATGGGCGACTCTTTTCTTATCGCTGCGGTTTTCATTTCCATGGAAATTCTCGATTTAACAGATCAAACAGGTGTTGATTATGGGGCTGAAAATGAGATTTTAGATAGGCTTGTATATCCCGGGGCAAGGATTGAGAGTATCGGGTAATATTCCAACTGCGCCGGGTATTAAAATCAGCTTGTGGCAGGTCTAAAAAACCCATTACCTTCGCCAGTATTGTGTCACGAAAACGGTCAAATTCCTGACTGTCAATAATCAGAAATTGTTCTCTGGGAAAGAATTTGAACCAGCGTTTCAGATGCAGGGCATAATAGCCGCGGTACAGGTATGAGTAGCGATGGTAAGCGCTGGAACTATAGGTTGGATCTTGTTTTGTACGGTCTATTTCTGCCTGGATTCGCTTCTTTTCCCGGCGAACAGCATCAGAGAAAGACAGATGCTCGATATGACGCCTGTGATTATGCTGGTAGTGAGAAAAAGCCCGGTCAATTGGATCTCGTAATAGTAATATTAATTTTATATCAGGATTCATCTCGGCGATCAATTGCGGTGCGTGATAGTGATAGAAAAGGGGGGTGGCTTCTCCGGTTATAAATTGTCTGCGACTTGTTTTTAGTCTGATCGCGGCAGGAAAATGACTGCGGTACCACTTTTCTCCCTTATGACGGTTTTTTACTCGATTAAAATAGTGGATCTCTTTTTTTGACGCCGGTAGAATTGATGGGTGCTGAATTAAGTAAAAATACAAGGAGGTAGTACCACATTTTTGCCCTCCAATGATGAAATAATCAGGTAGGATGCGACGATCAGCAGTCAATAAACGCAGAGGGGTTGCAAGGAGGGTGCAGAAACGCCGCATGCGACGTACCGCACTGGTTTTTTTTTGATATAATATATTATAAAGGGATCTGTTTGTCATCAATTTATACCCGGGAAGAACAGTAAAAGACCATCCCTGACTCAACTCCAGAAGGATTTAACTTGATCCAATTTTTCTTTTGCTTTTAATTGGATAAACTTTTCAGTGTCATCGAAATATCCCATTACTTTCGGGACTTGCCGGCTAAGGTGTCGATTCCATATACTTAAGGTGTAAGCGCCTGTGTCCTGTAAAATTACATAATCACCTTCTTCAATTTTAGGTAGTTCAATATTACGGGCCAGAATATCACCGCTAAAGCAGAGCGGTCCAACAATCATGTATTTTTCAGTCTGGGTTGTAGGTTTTATTTGACCCTTTTTATCAAAAACAGTGATCTCATGATACCAGTCCTCAGGCAGATAACATCGCCGCATGAAAAGATCTGCCCCAACATGAATGACGACTGTCTTAGCGCCACTGTACTCTTTTACATATTCAACTTTAGACGCCACCCACCCGGTATTGGCATGGATATAACGACCGAATTCGGTGATCAGTTTGTATTTATCTGAGAATAATTTTGGGCATTCTTGAGCTAATTCAGTTTTATAATTTTCCAGGGATAAAGGTGGCCTATCTTTGCGATAGGAGACTGGCATCCCGCCGCCAATATCAAAGATATCAATCGGAGTGCTGTTACCATTGCTTCCTAAGCATTGGTTGGTTTCCTCGATAAAGTTATATACTTTTTTTATTCCCTGGATCAGTTCCTGGGTAGAATAACTTTGCGATCCGATATGCAGATGTACACCTGTCAGCCAGTCATACCGGCCATAATACTGCTTGATCCTTTCTCTGAATTCATTCAACGGAACTCCAAATTTAGAATAGCGCCCGGCCGTACTGATCAAGGCGATCTTACCGGTTCCGATTTGGGGATTGATTCGTAAACCAATTGTACTCTTGATCGGTATTGACTGCCTGAGCTGGGCAATGCGATCTAATTCCTTAAAGGAATCCGCGTTCAGGTGAATACCTGCTTGAAGGGCATGTTCGAGTTCATGATAAGTTTTGGCCGGGGAGTCGAATACGATTTTGGAAGGATTGTAGCTACTGGATTCTGCCAGATATAATTCCGGGAAAGTAGCCGCTTCAGCGCCAACGCCAAGTGGTTTTAAAAAATCCAGTACTTTGGGAAGTGGGTTAGCTTTCACGGCAATAGCGTGTAATGCTGATGCCGGAAATAAGTCTATGAGATTGGTAATTCGCCGGGTTAAATAATTAAGATCATAAAATATCAATGAGGTGTCCCGTGTTGCCTCAAAATGGTCGGATTGAAGAAAACGGGCGAATATTTGAGCCATGGTTTTTTCGGAAATCCTGGTCTGCATTATTAGCCATGCTCCTTTCTTTCATGCTTATAAAGCAGATAATGTTTTATGCAGAAATGAGTAATCAAACCGAATTTTCAGTAGACCAATTTAGTTGTCTTCACTGTAGACATTCAGTCCACATTCGGTTTTGTTGAAATTAACCCAGCGCCCCTCACGTTCATGTTTCGGATTTATGACCGGGGCAGTACAGGGCTCGCATCCGATACTGGGATAATTGCGATCATAAAGGGGATTATAGGGTAATTTATGATCGTGGACATAATTCCAAACCCTTTCTCGAGGCCAATTATAAAGGGGATGAATTTTTAAGGTACCCCGGGGATCAAGTTCGACAGCGCGGATATTTTTCCGTTTTGGGGTTTGATCACGACGAATTGCACTTAGCCAGGCTTGGCTTTTGGAGAGAATCTTTAATAATGGTTTGACTTTACAATGATAACAGCAGTTATCCGGATCAACCTTATAAGGGGGATCACCAATTTGTTTTTTTAGTTCGGATTTACTGATTTCCGGCTTTATTATGGTTAAATTCAAGCCCCATTTATTTTGTAGGTGATAACAAAAGTCAAGGGTCTCTTTGAAATGATATCCGGTATCGAAAAAATAAAGGGGGATATCCGGCTGAAATTGTCGGATATGATTCAACAACACTACGCTATTATAACTGCAGGTAGTTGTCATCCTCACCTGGTTATCAAAGGTTTTAAATGTCCATTTTAGAATTTGATCAATGTTCGCTGACGCTAATTCTTGATTGGCTTGATCAACAAAAGCTTTATTAAAATTCATAAATATATCCCAATGATTTAATTAGGCAAAAAGTTTTTTTACTCTGTCCCAATATTTTGCCCGCCTCCGTCCTTTGTTAAAAGTAGAACAATCTTTGAGAGAGTTGACTTTTAGCGAATCGTCAACAAATTGTTTGAGAAAATCCGGTGAGCGGTTAACTCCTTCTCCGATATTGATTGCGATTACATCTCCATTTTTAATAAATCCCGCATGTAACGCTTGGAATAAGCCCAGAACCGGTAAGGCCGCCGCCGGCCCCATCAATACCCCGGTCTCCAGGGCTGTCAGCCGGGCAACATGAATGGCCTCAGACTCTTTGCTGGCAATGATTTCCCCACCTGTATCTTTAACAAACTGACTGATAACAGGATAGGTTTTTGGATTTCCGGTTGATAAGGTTGGGATAATTGTATCCGGGTTTTTAATGATCGGATAATCAGTTTGCCAGCCGGACGGAAAATTCTGTTTCTTAGCCTTTTTCCAGGCCATGGCCATGGGCGCACATTGATCGGATTGGATCAGGATCTGGCGGGGAATTTGGTCCACTAAATTATGGGGCCGCAGTTCAATAAAGGCTTTTTCAATGCCCAGCGGCCCGGTGCCACCGCTCAAAGCTTGAATATAAACGGTCGGAAAATCATCCAGTAAACGCAGCCACTCGTAAACCATCGTCTTTTTGGCTTCCACCCGTAGCGGGTCAAAATTACCGGCGGCTAAGGGAATATTATGCTCCTCGGCAAACTCAGCGGCCATCGCCTTGGCTTTGGCATAATCACCATCCACCCGAAAAACTTTCTGACCATAGGCACTGATTTGGGCTTCCATCATTTTTGAAGAATTATGCGGGATAAAAGCATACAGGGTGATTCCAGCCCGGCCCAGATATTTGGAATAGGCTGTCGCAATGTTGCCCGTGCTGGCGACTACATACCGGGATTGATTGTTCTCTTTTAAACCGCTGGCCACCACCGTACCGGCCAGATCTTTAAATGTACCGGTGGAAAAATTACAATCATTCCGTTGGGCATAGATCTTACAATCGATATTATATCTTTTTAGGGCATAGTCTTCCATAAATTTCCATCGATCTATGGGCACAATGCCTTCCTTGAAAGAAATGATATTGTCAGGTGACAAAAGTGGTAAATAATCAAAATAATACCACAGACTGGAAGGTGATTTTTGTTGAGATAACAACGGCTTGAGCGCGGCATATCCCTGTTCGTAAATCACATGGACTTGCTTACTATGGCAATTGGGACAATTCTGATCGGCATCAAACCAATCTAAAAAATTATCTACCACAGTATTGCATTGGCGACATTTTAAATGAAATTTTTTAGGTGACATTAGGCTATAATCCCTTCACTACTCTGATATAGTATGGTTGCTTATTATGGTTTAAATATTAAAGTTCAAATTTGCTTGTCTAAACGGTCAATATAATTTTCGTCGACTGCGCTGTCAAACCTGGAAAATATAACCAAGAATTTGGAATAATATCAACTCTTTTTCAGTCGCCTTGATCGGCGAATTGTCAAATGTCGATCGAGATAATTACAGAAAAGAAGCAGATAATTTTTACAAAGATCGGATCCTGAACAAAGGTTTTAATTTTGCTTACGCCATAATCTTTTGGCTTGGATAAGGAAATATTCGATACTGGCCAGCTTGTAAAGAAATTCGTATCGATCTACGGTTTGAAAGTCTTTTTGGGTATATTGTTTTAAAAATCGATTCCATTCGGATTTATCCAGTAATGCAGATAACTCCATCCGGTCAAATTGCATCAACTGTTGAAATTCTTCATTTTGAAACACTTTTTGGTAAAGAGGCAGATAGTTCCATGCTTTTTGGAGCTGGTTTAGCGGACTTTTGCCCATTAACCGTTTGAATTTATCCTGTAATTTTTGTGCTTGGCAGGCATAGTAACGAGCCAGATGGAAAAGATAGTTGATATCGGTTTTGGGAGTCATATTAATACCACACATATCGGTTTTTTCTTTGGCCAAAGAGGGATCCAGCAGAGAAACCACACCTCTCTGCAGGTGAGATAAATTGTATTTCCATTTGACCGGAACGGTGATGGCGAGTTCCATATTGCGACGGAGCAGTAAAGGCGATATCAAATCCATGGTCAAACTACAAATATTATTTGACACCAGCCCAAAATTAGCATAGTGTTGCATGTCAAACTTGTCCACTTGGATGGCTACGGGGCTCTCTTGATACCCTTGAATTGAACTTGTCACCATGTCATGGAAATAATCTCGGGAGTGCTGTTTCAGTGTTTGGAAAGGCTTGGTAAAAATATGATCAGGGTAATTTTTATTCATGGCCCGGTATTTCAAGAATAGATCGATATTAAACTCCTTAGGCTCACGATAGAGATTAAAAACATAGAGCTCATTCCAGAGCCCATCCTTATAAAATCGTCCGTGAACACCATTCAACACCAATGAAGTCAGGGCTAGATATTGTAATCGCATATAAAGAATGCGCCCAATCAAGTAACCCGGCTCTTCACAATTGCCCCAGATAATCCCTTGCTTGTAAAAATGCCAGGGATTATTAGTAATATCAGCCCCTAACTGAATGTGGTGATTTTCAAAATGATGGCGGTGGGCCATCTCTTTAACCCGAGCAACCTCCAGGAAGGATGGCCTACCATAGATAGCCGTGGTGAAATTAAGCTTTTGACTGGTAAACCCACTTAGAATTTGTCGAGAATCTTGTCCCATGGTAAATTCGATCAACGGGCGGCCTAAATTTTCTGATATGAGATGGGCGGATTCTTGGATATTATGGCTGATCCGGCGAATGCAGGATTGAAGTGGAAAATCTGTATATTCATGGGGCCAGTGCCAGTATTTTTGAGTTCTTATTTTGTTACGCTTGATCCGGTAAATAGTGGCCGGCGCCAGCCGCTTTGTATTTTTCAGAATTGTACGGTAGGATAATATATAATAACGCCATAAAAATTCGTTGAAAGCATGCCAATCTATTTCCGGTTTCTGAATAATAGCCGTAGGTAATAGAAATGGTGTAATCATTACAAAATGCTCGGTCTGACAGAGATAATTGGCTTTGCTTTTTATGAAGTCGGTTACGATCCACAGTTCATCGGTTTGTTGGTCGTATAATTTAATTACAAAATGGCCATCCAAATAGTCTGGAAATCGGGAACCATAGCGGCGATATAGACGCCACAGGTCTTTAGCTGAGTAACAAAGGCTCTCTCTGAGAGCGAAAACCCTGCCTTCATAAGCCAGCCAGTTGCCGGCCGCATCAAAATAATATTTATTTTGTTTATGTTTCTGAAATAGGAAAAGACAGGTATGCGGATTCGGACGCAAGTATTTGGCCGTAAAATAGGGCGAACCGTTAAACTGGTCAGTGAGGCATTTTTCCAACGCCTTTATTTTATGATCAAAATTTTTGAGACCTTTTTCTGATATCGCATTAAATAGAAGGACACCGGCCATTAAAGTCTCCCGATTTTTTTTAGCGATGAGAATTTTAAGAAATACATGCGGAGGGCATTGACTGGTTTATCCTGCCGATCAAATTTGTCGGCGTAGGCACGGAAGACAGGTTCTCCGGTCAGTCGGCGAATTAATTTTAGCTGTACCACATGCAACCGTTGATATTGAATTGTAGCAGGATCGACCGCAGGATGCCATTCGGCCTGACAAAGATTGTAGCGGGACCAGAAACCCAGGTCATACTCAGGTAAAATAGTTTTCAGGGTTTGGATGCCCTGATGAAATAGTTGGTTGGCTAGGGAATGCTTTGCAAAAACACGTTTGTAATCATAGAGTCCGCAGAGAGAAAAGATCATACCGTTCAGCACTAAAGTAGGGACCCTGGCGGTATATTCTTCATAGAATGGACCCCATTTAGTAAAGGATGTCACGCCGCCTTCCTCTACCGGTCTGGTAAAAGCGGTCAAGGCCTGTTCAGCCATTTCAGCATATTTTTTATTGTTGGTGAGTTGATAGCCCCGTAAGAGGATATTGATCCCCCGGGCTTGTGCAAAAGCCGATTGCCAGGGGCCTGGATTCCGGTACTGCGGTAGCGGTACATCCGTTAACCAGCGGGCCCCCAGTGATTGGGAAACTTTTGCATTCTCGTAAAACCAATCCACGAATTTCATGAAGCGGTCTCGGTCGGTTGCAGATTGGGTTTTTAGGTAGGTGTGAAAAACCGCCAATCCCATCTGACCGATCGAAATCGGGAAGTAGACATATTCTTTATCACTAACGTCAATATAGGTTCTGTTTATGGGGATGCCATTTTGATCAAATATTTTGATCAGAGCCTGGTCTTTACCTTGTGAAACCCGTTTTTCTTTGAAGATAAAGTAGTATTCACCCAGCTGTGAAGAATGCAGATCATGGGTCAGCGGATAACGAATGTCTGGGGTTTTCAAATCCGTGATTAATTTGTTGAGCATGAACAGCGATTTTTTCAGGCCCATTTTAATTGCTCCATTGTCTGAGCAAGTCTACGGGTGAGGTTACGCCGACTATATTGACGAATTTTATTCCATTGAGTTTTATGGTGGTATCCGGAGCGCCACCGGGAATAAAGTTTTTCTAATACAGATTTAAAATCCTGATCTGGATCATAGATGGTACCGCTGCCGGTGGTTGCAAGGATGTCTGCGGTTGCTCCCCTGGGATCACCGATTCCCAGAATTTCCTTCCCGGTCATCATATATTCGAACAACTTACCCGGAATGTGTCCAGAATATTCCGGCACGTTTTCCAAAAATAAAAGAAGTACATGGGCAGCGTTCATATATTTGAGGGCTTCATTATGCGGTAAGTATCCCAGAAACCGATAACAACTGATGCCCTTGAAAAGTAATTTGAGCCTTTGTTTGACCGACGGTGTCACTTTGCCGACAAATAGGATCTGGAGCTTATTTTGATCAATAACTTTACACTGAATTAGTTCCTGAATGTCTTTAAAAAACCGGGGATAGTAACGATGACGGTTTAAACCGCCTACATAGACCAATGTGAAGACTTTTGGCCGGTAAACCGACCCGGGTTTTTCTTCTTTGTCAAAACCGTTGGTAATAATTGTGTAATTATGACTGGGTGATGTCTGTAATAATTGGAAGAATTGCTGACTGACGCAAGTAATATGATCACAGGCTTGTAATATTTTTCGTTCCAAAAAGGCGTCCAACTGTTGTGAAATAAATGCGCGTTGGTACTGATAGTAATGAATATTGGACCAGGGATCGCGGAAATCGGCAATCCATTGCAACCCGTTCCGCCGCGCAAGTATACGGGCGATCAGATGAACAGTAGGTGGGGGTGAGGAGGAGAGGATCAGCTGGGGAGATTCGGACTGAATTATTTTTATTCCCTGACGCACTGCAAATGGGATCCAGCCCAGTTTGGCATCAGGAATGAATAGATTCAGGCGCATCCAGTTGGCGAGCTTCTGTTTCCAGTTGCTCGGCATTTCCGAAAGCACGGCCACGGGAATATTTTCATTCTTTTGCATGCCGGTGAGTTTTTTATAAACCTGGTTTGGTTCAGGTGCCAGGCTACGATAGACTTTACATTCCGCTGGTATTTCTGCGGATAAAGAGGGATCTAAGGCCGGGTATTCACCATTTTTCACCGTTAGTATGATCGGCTGCCATCCGAACTGCGGAAGATATTTGGCGAATTTTAAAACCCGCTGCACACCGGGTCCTCCGGCGGGTGGCCAATAATAGGTGACGATCAATACTTTTTTTAAAGTCATTAATTAACGATAATACTTTTTTACAAAACCAGTGTATTCACCTTTGCCCAAGATTTTGCGACGGATGTAATTTATCGTGAATCCATAGCCATAGGCGAATATTTGAATAAGGGCCACAACCGGGGATAACAGAGCCGTTTTTAATTCGCGATATTTCCGAAATGAGTTCAAGAAAGCAACGAGTAAAATTAGTAATGCAAATGCGGATCCGATAATCCAGACCGGGAAGATGGAGGGGAACACAATTGCCAGGAGGGTAAGCAAGGTATAGCCCACGGCTCCCACAGCAGGTACATAATGAAGGGGTTCCAGAATCCCCTGATCGAGCATGGCCAGATTGATACGGGCCACGCCCCAGTTGAACATTTGGCGGAAAAATTTTTTTAAACTGGTCCGCCTTTTGTGATATACAACGGCTTTTGGTATGGGGATGACCTTGGCACCACTAGCGACTATGCGGCGGCTGAATTCCAAATCCTGACCATGGCGTAAAGTACCCATCCCACCTAACTTTTCATAAATTTTACGATGGATGCCCATATTGAAACTGCGGGGATAATATTTAGCCAATTTTTTATCCGAATGCCCCCGCATACCGCCAGTGGTCAGAAAGGAGGTCATGGAATAATTAATTGCTTTTTGGAGAGCGGTAAAATCCTGTCGCACGGCATCGGGGCCGCCAAAGGCATCGGGATTATGTTTTTCAATTGCTGCGGCTAAATTTTTTAGCCAATCCTTATCGGCAATGCAATCGGAGTCTATAAACAAAAAATATTCTCCTTCAGCCTGAGACATTCCGTAATTGCGGGCGGGACCCGGACCTTCGTGATTGCGTTTATATAATTTCAGCTGCCACTCAGTTTTATTGATAAAAGTGTTTACAATCTCTTCTGTATTATCGACGGATCCGTCATCAACGATCAGCACTTCAAATTTGTCTTTTGGGAAATTTTGGTTATCAATAGAATTGAGCAGATCAACGATTTCATCGGAGCGGTTATAGGAAGGGATGATAATGGAGAACAAGGGGTGCGACATTTTTATCCCTTTTTCTTTCTATGAAAATATGTAATCAGCTCACCGATCAGGCCAATGGAAAAAGATTGGATGCCAAAAATCAGTAACAGGGCTCCGAAAAGTAACATGGCGAAGTGCTTGTTAAAGGGTTCGTTATACCCGTATTTCAGTATCAGTACGTAGATTTCACAAATAAATCCGAAAAACAAAAACACCACGCCGGTAATCCCAAAGAAATGCATAGGCCGTTTCATATAGCGGGTGATGAACATAACCGTGATCAGATCAAAAAATCCGCGCCAGAAGCGATTGATGCCATATTTGGTTTCGCCATGTTTTCTTTTAAAATGTTTGACCCTTTTTTCACCACTGATAAATCCATGCTGACCGGCAATAACCGGTACATAGCGGTGCATTTCCCCGTAGATCTCAATATTTTTAACCACTTCCTTACGGTAAACCTTCAAACCGTTATTGAAATCATGTAATTTGATCCCGCTTACCAGGCGGGTAAAATAATTGAAAATCTTACTGGTGAAGCGTTTAATCAGAGGATCTTGACGGTTGTGTTTCCATCCGGACACCAAATCTACGCCAGTTTCCTTCAAATGGCGTACCATCTCTGGTATGGCAAAGGGATCATCCTGGAGATCAGCATCGATGGTGGCTACATAGGTACCGCTGGCCTGCTTGAATCCGGTATTGAGGGCTTCGGCTTTGCCTTTATTGGTCATAAATCCGGTTACCCGGACGTTATCATATTCTTTAGCCAACTCCTCTTCTACGGCCCGGGAACCATCCCGGCTGCCATCGTCTACAAAGATGATCTCGTAATTCCATTCTTCGGAGGCAAAGGCGTTTTGGATTTTGGAATGCAGTTCTCTGAGGGAATCGACTTCATTATAAACGGGAATAACAATAGAAACGAGGTTTTTAATTTTTGTGTGTGCCACAATAGCCTCAATCACTGTTAAGATAATTTATGAAATTTTGCGGAAAAACTCGATAAACGCATGCGCAGTACAAAGGGAATCTCAGTTGCACGAATCCAGACATCCGTAGGCAGCGCAAGCCCATCACTGGATCGGTAATTTTGATAAAACACACTCAGTAATACTTTTCGGTTGGCATTACGAAATTGTATCTCCTTGATCCTTGGTGAATGCTGATAAAGAATGATGCATACATTCAAATCGTTTATTGAATGGGACCGAATCGTATCGTTCTGAACTGGATTGTCCGGGCTGAAATTGGAAACGCCCAACAACAACTGACGGGCTTCCCGCGGCGTTAGTCTTCCGAATACCGTAGCCGCGTAATCATCCGGGAGATCCCTTCCGGAGTAATGCTGACGGCGACGCTGTAACCATAAGTCATACTCATTATTAAACAGATCTAATTTAGCCATTTTACGGCCCAGCGGATCTCTGAATTGGATCTGCAGTGTGTCGAGTGTCAGAAAGGCTAAATGGGCATATAAAGAACCGCTCTGCTTGGTCGTCTGTAGGTGAATTGCGGCCTGCGCCTCCAAACGCTTAAGATTTTGGATTTTTTGTTCACGGGTACTTAATTGCTGCCGGATCTCCTGATCCGAATAGTCCGGTATGTTTTCAATCACAGAACAGCCGTATGAAATTATGATAATAGAGGTAACCAGGATTGTAAGTTTATATTTGAGATAATTTGGTTTTGATTTCTTCATTATTGCTGTCAATTTCCAGCGCTTTTTGATAATTTTTCCGGGCCTTATCAAGGTTGTTTAGAGTGCGGTGTATATCCCCCAGATGTTCATATATTTCGGCATTGTTCTGTACTTCTTCCAGAGCTCTGTTAATATAATCTAGGGCTTTTTTATAGTTACCCAGTTTATAATAGATCCAGCCTTTAGTATCGAGATAGGAGGGGTTCTGAGGCTGAATCGCAAGGGCCCTATTCACCAACTTCAAAGCCTGCTCCAGGTTTTGACCCCGCTCTGCCAGACTGTAGGCATAGTTGTTCAGGGCAATGTCGTCCTGGGAATTATTATTGATCAATATGCGATAAAGACTGTCCGAGCGTTGATGCCGGCCAGTAATATCCCAGATGTTAGCCAGTAAATGGTGGGCCTGCAAAGCCTGTAGGCTGTCGGGATCCAGGACCAAGGTTTTCTGGAAGGCCTGTGCAGCCTCTTGGTATTGATTTAAATAATTATGTGCCGATCCTTTGAGCAGGTTTAAAGTTGTGTTTTGCGGAAATTGTACCAAAGCGCTATCGAGCCATTTCAGCGCTTTTGTGTACGCTTTATTTTGCATATACACTAAGCTAAGGTTGATATAATTATTGGCCTTGTCTGGATACTGACCGATCAAGGAATGCAGATAATCAATGGCCTTTTCAGTACTGTCGCTACGCGCCAGTAAATCGCCTAATTGCTCACGCAACTTCAACTCATCGGGGCTTAGTTGAATGAGCTTTTCATAGATGGTGATCGCTTTGTTCGGATTATTAGAAATAATGGCCAGATCTGCCCGGGCTTTAAGGTAATCGATATTGTGAGGCTTAAATTCAAGCAGGCGATCATAATAGTGCTTTGATTTCTCCAGATTATTAGTTAGAAAGGTGACTTCGGCGGCTTTCTCAAGCGCGGTTAACTGGGTGGTATCCGCAGTAAATATTTTTTCATATAGCTGTAATGCTTCTTTGATTTTTCGATCCCTCAGATATAGGGCGGCCAGTTTATATTGAATATCAGTGTCTCGGGGAAATTGGCGTAATAAATACTGGTATTGTTGCTCTGCCTGTTGGGACTTGCCGGTCAGGAAATATATACGGGCCAGAGTACGACGGGTCTCATCATCCTTGGGTTCCAGGCGGATTGCCTCTTGAAAAGCAGCGATGGCATTCTCAACTTTACCTAATTTTAAATAGGCCTTGCCCATGGACTGATAGATTGTGGCTGAGGATGAATCATACTTCAAGGCATCCTGGTATTCCAAAATTGACCGAGCGTAATCCTCCTGTAAATACAAGTTTTCTGCTTCCATGAAATGGGAAATAGCCCGTGAATCGTAGACTGCCTCTTTTTGCGTGCTATCCGCGGGCGCCGTTTGTCGGTGCGTTCGCGTTCCGGCACAGGAGCCAAGTATTAACAGCGCTCCCAGGCCAATCCAGGGAATCAGAATTAAGGTTGAATTAATGGATGCGGTTTTATTCATTTTAAATTGTTTTTTAATGAGTAAACTCACTGGTTAAATTATACTACCCTTTGTGTTATAATGAATTCTGAGCTATTTGTTGCAGCTGAGATAAATATAGATACGGGGAAAATAATGTGTTGAGTGGATTTATTCCCACAGAATTATTTAAAAATGTCTTTTCGATTGCATTTGCAGACGGCGAGCATTTTTTCTTTAAATTTCATGGAATTGGTTTCTGCATTAATAACGGGTGTAATATGTTTTACCATTTCAACTGCGTCACCGCAAACCGGGCAATGCCGTTTGGTGTCACGCAGTGCTTTTTCGGTTTTGGCTGCAAATCCTTTGGTTACTCTTTTGGCCATTGATCTAACTCCTCTATGTTATTCTGATTGATACATGCTTACTTGATTACCGCCCTCTCTTTTGGAGCTATACATTGCCATATCCGCATTGGCAATCAGCTCCCGGGAATTATCACCGTCAGTCGGGTAGGAGGCCATCCCGATACTGATGGTCATTTTTACCTTAATATTATCTTTTTTAAAGGTAAAACTTTCCACGTTACTACAAATCCGTTCCGCTGTATTGTAACATTCCTGTTTATCGGTGTTGATCAGGATAATCGCGAATTCTTCTCCACCATAGCGGGCTACGGTATCAACAGTCCGGACACTCCCTCGAATGATAGTGGATATTTTTTGGAGCATAAAGTCACCGAACAGATGCCCGTAGGTATCATTGACATTCTTGAATTTATCCAGGTCGAGAATCAGAAGGGTCAGCTGGGTTTCATAGCGCCGGCAACGTTCAATTTCATTCTCCAACCGTTCCTTAAAAGCGCGGTGATTATAGATACCGGTCAGCCCATCGATCATGGCCAATTTTTTAGTCTCTTTATAGGTACGGATACGATTGGTGATATGACTTAAATTATTCCCAAATAAGGTCAGCGTTTGCAGTTCTGATTCCGAATAATTATTTAATTGATAACTTTCCAGGAGCACACCGCCGGAGTGGTTGCGACCTATTTCCAGAGGCACCCCTACTGCCGACCGAAAAGGAAGCGCTTTAAGATCTTCCGGTTGAAATCGAAATTGAAAAAAAGCTTTATCGTAATCAGGAACCTGAACGGGGTTGCCTTTACAAATAGGCTCAAAAATGCCGCCCTGGGAAATGATCTCTTCCCCCACGCTGTAATCCGATTCACAACCGTCGACATATTCAATGACCAATGCCTGCTCCTCATTTTGAAGGGCAAAGGTCAACTTGTCATAATTGAAAAATTTACGAGCAATTTTAGTAGCGGTACGGAAAAGATCGATTAGATCAATACCCAGAGGGGTGCCGTAATTTAATTTGCACAGGCTGCGGAAAAATTCCATATGGGTGGTTTGGCGGTCGATGGCGTCTATCTGCCGGATAAATTGAGAAAATAACTGGGCATATTCCTGTCCTAATTCCAGATCCTCCTGTCCCCAGGCTTCATCATCGGCACTGTCCAGGCCGAAAAAACCAATAAATTGCCCCATAATAATGGGAATTAACATCAGCGATCGTACTTTCATCTGACTCTGATAATAAACCAGCATAGAGGGATCAATATCCTTGGCATTGAACAACAGCGGCTGGCTGTTTGTATGATAGTCGCCAAACAGCGGACCGTCGGCTTTGAATTTTTGGGTGAGGACAGCATCTAAAACAGATTGGTGATCCTGTAGGATATATTGTCCTTCTTCTTCATTGAAAAGGTAAATAAAAACAGTGCGGGCCATAAAAGAAAATTGGACCACTTCTAGCAATGTAGTTAATAGATCCTGATAATTTTTTTGGGGATCAAAATTAACCTGTAGACTTTTCAGGGAATATTCCTCGTCGCTGGCGATTTCATAGCGCTCCTTTTCCTTTTTCAGGGAACGGTAATTGACAATAATACTCCTAAGTTCGATCAATAAATAAACTGTGAAACTAAACAAAGCCAGGAAAACAATAGTACGGAAGATCCATTGAAAAACAGGGGGCAGATTATTCAACATGCTCTGTCCCGGATAGACCGTAAACAGAAAAAGAATGATTAATAAGAGTGCGCCAATTGTCCAAATACTGCGTAAATTGTTCATAATCCCCTACTTCATATAGCAAATGAAAATACGATTACCGATATATAAAATCAATGGTTAAGTAATAGGGAATGAAAAATAAGGTAATCTTAATTACCTATTCTTTACCGGTAAAATTTGATCCTGATAATTTTTAGGATGTGGTTGGACTGGTGTTGAGGAATCCGGCGATTTATGTTGACTGGAATCACTGGCCAGATTCTGACCGGTTTCGCTGACCATCCCCGATTGTGAGGGTAAGTTATTCGGGCTGGTGGTCTTTGGAGATGGGGCTGCTTGTGGCAGATGTTCCTGAACAATCGGGGGTTGCTCAACAGTGGGCTGGGAGTCTGAAAATTTCTGATATTGAATGATAATAAAGCCGATGATGACTGCCAGTAAGGCCCCGGCGAAACCATAGGTGAAAGCCGGAATTTTGTTAAACCGCAAGCTGCGTTGACGGGCTGCCGGAGAACGGTTGTTGCGGTCATTAAGGATTTTTTGCTGTAAATTAGTGAAGAAATCAGTGCTGACCGTAAGTGTGGATAATTGTTTTAACTGTTGGTGAGTTGTTTTAATTGATTTAAAGAGTTGCTGGCAGGTGGAACATGCCTGCAGGTGCTTTTCGAAAAATTTACGGTCATTAAAATTAATGTCTTGGTCAATATAATTCGATATGAGTTCCCTAAACTTGTAGCAATTATGCATATATCAACCCTGCTCCTATTTTATTAACATTTACCCCTTTTTCCTTAGATCTTTGAGTTCTTTTTGTAAGCGTAGGCGTGCACGATTTATCCTTGATTTCACAGTTCCCAGTGGCAGGCCAATAATGTTACTAATTTCTTCATAAGAAAGTTCCTGGATATCTCTTAAAATGATAACGACCCTGAAATGTTCCGGCAATTTATCAATGGCATCCTGAATTAGACCTTCATCAAAACGAATTTCAATGGGCTCTTCGGGTTTTTCATCAGTAGAGGGATATTCAAATTCCTTATCCTCCGGACCTAGCTGTGAAAAATAATGCATTTTATGGCTGCGGCGTTTGCGAAGGACGGTTTTCGCCAGATTACCGGTTATGGTATAGATCCAGGTTGAAAATTTAGCGATCTCGCGATAGGCATGCCGGTTCTGATAGACCTTCAGAAATGTGTCCTGGACAATATCTTCGGATTCTTTGCGGTCGTGAACGTAACGGTAAGCAAAATTGAGTAAGCGGTTGGAATACCGTTTGACGAGCTCTTCAAAAGCACCTTCATCACCAGCCTGAAAGCGGCGGATAAGTTCCTCATCGGTCACTTTATATTTGTTTTTGGTGTTTACTTTTTTATTTTTCATGTTAATTATGCATTAATTTATAGATTAAGGGAATCATCAGTTCATCAGCAGTAAGTGACAAGGACTTGGCTTGCAGATCTGCTGATAGTAATTTATTGAAAATAAATTCATAATTGGCATTTTTATAATTGGTATGGCCCTGGGCATAACGCTCCTTTTTTTTCCTGTCGCTGAATTTTTTATAATTCTTTTCTGCGTGTACATAGGGAAAAGACCACACATTTAGAAAGTAATGATACAAGGCGGATATAAAATAAGGTGGTGAACTGCCGGCATCAATCAATTTTAAACAAATATCAATTGTCCGATAGAAATTTTTATTTCCCATGGCCTCGATAAAATCATACATCTGATATTGTTTAGCACCACCAACAATGTGTTTTATGGTATCCCGGTCAATGGTTTTCTGATCCTGCAGGTGAAGAATCGCCTTTTCCAATTCACTGAACGTATGGGTCAAGGAATCATCAGTGGTAGCAATTAGCAGGGTCAGGGCTTCGGAGGTAATCTCATACCCCATACGACTAATTTGTTCCTCTACAAAGGCGGTGTATTGATTGGGGAAAGGGGTATAGACCTTAATGGACGTGGCTGCCTTTTTCAGGCTTTTTACAAACTTAAAGCGTTCATTCGGTGCGATCAGGATTAACAGGCTATTGGGATCCGGCTGTTTAAAATAACGTTCTATATCCGGTTGGTATTGCCTAAGCAGGTTATTAATATCATGGTAAACCAAGATGCGTTTTTGACTGAACATGCCCACACTGAAAAGCGCTTCACTGAATTCCTGATCACGATCCTGATCCCCATAATAATTTTCAACGGATTCGGGTTTAAATTCCTGCTGCAGGGTTTTAATCACCTGATCAATTAAAAAGTAATCACCCCCAACCAGGAGATAGACAGGATCAATGTGACCCTGTTCAATTTTTTCAATTTTCTGGAAGAATGGATGCATAGAGCCTAATTTATTTTAAAAATAACAACACGATAACGCCCAAAACCAGACAGTAAGGCGCGAACCAGCTGAACTTACCACTCTGGATGATCTTTAGTAAGAAACGGATGGCCAGGTATCCCACCACAAAGGCTATCAGCATACCCATGATCAAATTTAGCCAGGTAATCCCCTGCAGCCCCAGGGTTAACAGATCTTTTAACTTCAACAGGGTGGCGCCCAGGATAGCAGGCACTGCCAACAGAAAGGAAAAGCGGGCCGCTTCAATGCGGTTAATGCCACTGAATAGTCCCGCACTGATGGTGAAACCCGAGCGCGAGATACCCGGTAAAATGGCGGTCATCTGTGCCACACCGATTAACAAAGATTTTAGGATACTCAGGCCTTTGTTTTCAATTGATAGAAAGCGTGTCAGGAAAAGTACCAACGCAGTCACCATCAGCGTAATGCCCACCAGGCGGGCCGAGTGAAATATCTGTTCGATATAAGTATCGAAAAAAAGCCCCACAATTACTGCTGGTATCGTACCTACAATGATATAGACTGCCCAGCGCAAGTCGGCATCCTGTTTAAATCGAGCTGTACAGTTCTTTTGAAAAATAGCCTGTAAAAAACTGGTGATGATGCGGGCCACATCCCGATAATAGACCGCCAATACACTCAATAAGGTACCGAAATGCACAAAGACCTCAAAGGCGATATTTTCGGTATAAATTCCCAGTAATTTCTGAAAAATTACCAGATGACCCGAACTGCTGATCGGTAAAAATTCCGTCAGACCTTGCACAATTCCCAGAATGATGGTTTCAATCAGATTCATAATGATTTCCACTTCAATGTAAAAAAGATGCTTCCATTTAGTTAACTATCCGATTAACAGGTTTTAAATTACAGTCGCGGAAGGAGCCAATTCCTATTATTAAAAACGTACTAAAAAAAGCACGTAAATTTATTTTATCAGGGGATTTTAAACAAGTTGCGAATAAAATCTAAGGCATCAGGTAACAATATCGACCATAAATTTAATGCTTATCTGAATAAATTACAATCTTAAAGTATTCGCCGATGCGGAAAAAGGAAAATGATCCGGATAAAGCTCCGGCAGACTAGTTGACACTTCCACGGAATTGTTATAAATTCAACGGCTTTTGCATGCCCTGATAGCTTAATTGGCAGAGCAGCGGCCTCTTAAGCCGACGGTTCCAGGTTCGAGTCCTGGTCGGGGCACTTTCAATAAAAACAGTAACTTACAATTTAGTATCATAGACCCTGAATCCATAAAATCAGGGTTATTTTGCCGAAAAAGGGTCTCAATTCCGTCGATAACCCTAAATATACCTGAATACTCTTCTCGAGATCGGGCCTGTAGCCCATTCGTAATCCCATCACGGTGAAATCGTTTTCCCCATGTGGTAAGGGTAGTGGGGAAGAGGGGGGGATAACCTCAAAAAATACAAATAATTTAGAAAGTTTCCGATTGTGTTATTTTCTTTAGCTATTTTATAAAGTTGTACTGGTTATCCGTGGAAAGCTATCTGTTTGACCGGGAGAAGAACTATGTGGACAATATGCTTATCAGGCCGGCAGCAAGGGCTCACTGCATGAATGACTGAATTTTAGTATGAATATTTAATAATTGGTTTTGTAACCCGCAGGTCAACCAGTCAATCCCGAGCTATGTTTTCCTTCCTTGAAAAAAGGTTATAAGCACCAATGCATATATATCTATAAGATACTTTCATAAATACTCATTTTA
>CAZXFH010000030.1:0-39581 GCA_964640055.1 uncultured bacterium
ATGTTATTTGAATTAAAAAAGTAAGCATTTGTACGATTAATAATTTACGATTAATTGCAATAGATAAATTTTATTTAAACCAACGTTAATTAAACAAAAATAATCAACAAATAACGGAAGATATGGCAAAGAAAGTAAAAAAATCAAATGCAAATAGAGCGTTAGGGGCTTACCTGGATGAAATCTCAAAATATGAGCCTCTTGCACCGGAAAAGGAAGTCGAATTAGCCCAACGGATCAAACAGGGTGACCGTCAGGCCCTGAAGCAGCTGACCGAAGCCAATTTACGCTTTGTAGTCAGTGTTGCTAAAGATTATCAAGGCAATGGATTACCGCTGACCGATTTAATCAATGAGGGCAACTTGGGGTTGATCAAAGCCGCTAAGCGTTTTGACGAGACCCGGGGATTTAAATTCATTTCCTATGCGGTATGGTGGATCCGGCAATCAATTCTGCAGGCTTTAGCGGAACATTCACGGATCGTCCGCTTACCGCTCAACCGGGTCGGTACGATCAAGAAAATAACCAAACAGGCCGAGGAACTGGAAAAACAGTATGAGCGTTCCCCCCGCCAGGATGAGATTGCTCGGGGGCTCAAGATGGATAACCAGGATGTGTCCGATTCCATTAAGATGGCCAAGCGCCATCACTCCCTGGATATGCCTTTTCAGGAAGGAGAAAAAAATTCCCTCTCCGACATCATAGAGGATACTAAATTACCAACACCCGACCGTGAACTGATGCATGAGTCCCTCAAGCAGGAGATAGAAAACACACTTGAATCACTGAAGGACAAGGAGCGGGATGTTTTAAAAATGTACTTCGGTATTGGGACGGATTATCCCAAGACCTTGAATGAAATTGGGGAAGAATTCAATCTGACCCGCGAAAGAATCCGTCAGATCAAAGATAAAGCCATACGACGTTTGCGGCACCGGTCACGCAGTAAAAAGTTAAGACGCTATCTGGGGTAACACGTTATTAATCATCACCAATAAATTTTATCTGTAAAATTCATAATCATGAGAGATGAAATTCATTTCTTGGGGATGGAATTGATTTAAGTTTTCAATGTGGAGGAAAAATGACCATATTTAGTGATCGACAGAAGGCGATTGCCGGACACATAGGGCCCGATGTAACCCGTAGTTTATGGAAGGATTGGAAATGGCAACTCAAACACTCCATCCGGGATATAGATACCTTCGAAAAATTACTGGAGGTCAAGTTTAATGCCGCCGAAAGAAAGAAACTGGAGGGAACCATTGCCAAATTTCCACTTTCTGTCACCCCCTATTATTTATCCCTGATTGATACACAGGATTTAAAAAATGATCCGATCTATAAACAGGCTTTTCCCGATCCGGCCGAACTGATGATTGAAAAGCATGATATGCAGGATCCCTTAGCTGAAGACAAAGACAGCCCGATACCCCTTATCACGCACCGCTATCCGGACCGGGTCCTGTTTCACATCAGTAATAAGTGCTCCATGTACTGCCGCCACTGCACCCGGAAAAGGAAAGTAGGTGATACCGACTATATTCCCAAACGGGATGCTATTAAAGAGGGCATTGAGTATATCGCTAATACACTGCGGGTCCGAGATGTATTACTTTCAGGCGGTGATCCCTTTCTGTTGTCGGACAATTATCTTGACTGGGTGCTGACTGAATTACGCAAGATTGAACATGTGGAGATCATCCGGATTGGAACCCGTACACCAGTGGTATTACCCTACCGGATAACCGATAAGTTGGTAAAGATATTAAAAAAGCATCAACCGCTGTGGATCAATACCCATTTTAACCATCCTCGGGAAGTGACCACTTCTTCCCGTGAATCTTTGGCTAAATTGGCTGATGGTGGTTTTCCGTTGGGTAACCAGAGTGTTTTATTGGCCGGGATTAATGATTGCCCGCGTATTATAATGAATTTGGGACATAAACTGGTACAGAACAGGGTTAGACCTTATTATCTGTATCAATGTGATCTATCCGAGGGCTTAACCCATTTCCGCACACCGGTGGGCAAGGGTATTGAAATCATGGAAAATCTGATCGGTCACACCACCGGTTTCGCGCGTCCGACCTATGTCGTGGATGCGCCGAGCGGCGGAGGCAAGATACCCTTAATGCCAAATTACATTTTATCCTGGTCCACCAATAAGGTAATTTTAAGAAATTATGAAGGTGTCATAACAACATATAAAGAACCTGATTCTTATGAACCCTATTTCTGCGATCGTAATTGCCAGGAATGTGATCGTCAGTTAAAGTTGACTGCTGCTGATGAAAGTAAGGCGGTCGGTATTGCGCAATTACTAGCAGATTATGATGAGACCATTGCATTAACCCCGGGAGAGACAGAGCGATATGAACGCAGAAAGGATGAATAAACATAATGCATTTCGTCGATTTCTTTTTATTCGGCCTGTATATGGTGGGCATTCTCTGGATTGGTTTTTATTTTTTAAAAAAGAACAAAGATGCGGAAGATTATTATGTTGGCGGGCGTGATATATCGTCCACGCATGTGGGATTATCTATAGTTGCCACTGATGTAGGCGGCGGCTTTTCCATTGGATTGGGTGGCCTGGGTTTTACCATGGGTATTTCCGGAAGTTGGCTACTATTCACAGGATTGATCGGCGCCTGGTTACTGGCGGTTTTTATTGTGCCTAAAGTCAAAGCCGTAGATGTGGATAATGCCATGATGACCTATCCTGATTTTTTACGTTACCGTTTTAATCCACGGGTGGCTTCCATGGCTGCGCTTATTTCAGGGTTGGGTTATCTGGGGTTTACCGGCGGGCAGGTTTTGGCCGGTTCCAAATTAATTTCCGGCACTATGATTGAGAGTGCCCCCTTTGGGATTGATCCGCTGAAATTTTCACTCTACGTAATCGGTGCGATTATTATTGGCTATACTGTAATGGGCGGCTTAAAGGCGGTCATTTACACCGATACAGTGCAATGGATTATTTTACTGTTCGGCCTGATTGTTTTAGCCAGTCCGCTGGCCTTGATTCATATCGGAGGCCTTAAAGCCTTGCGTGCTGCTCTGCCGTTAGGGCATTTATCGTTGACCAATATAACGCCTATGCAATTATTAAATTGGATTATCAAAATCGTGCCTATTTGGCTGGTGGCCATGACTATGTATCAGCGGATGTATGCCTGTAGAGGAGTCAGGGAAGCTCGTAAAGCCTGGTTTATAGCCGGGCTGTTTGAGTGGCCTGTTTTGGCCTTTATGGGGGCCTTTCTGGGGCTATGCGGCAGAGTTTTATTTCCGGCGGTGGAATCGGAAATGGGCTTGCCCATGACCATAAAAACGGTTCTGCCTATCGGGGTAACCGGAATAGTGGTCGCCTCTTATTTTTCCGCAATTATGTCCACCGCAGACAGCTGTTTAGTGGCTTCCTCAGGGAATTTTGTAAATGATATTGTCCAAAAATATTTTTTACCCACTGATTATGGCGATAAAAAATTGATGCGGTTGTCCCAATTTGTAACCCTGGCGATCGGTTTATTGGCCATTATCATGGCCAGCCAGTTTGAAAAAGTGTTAGATGTTATTTTCTATGCCTATGCTTTTATGGTTTCCGGGCTGTTCGCTCCCACCCTGGGTGCCTTTTTCTGGCCTAAGGGGACCTCTCAGGGAGCTTTTTGGGGCATGCTCGCTGGTGGCTTTTTATATCTTATGTTTGTGATCCTAGGCTTTGATACGTTTATGAAATTGGATGTAACCTTTTATGGAATTTTATTATCAGGCCTTGTATTTGTGGTAATGTCACTACTTTTTCCGGAAAAAAGGGAGATAAGTGCGCATGAATGACCAAATTGTTCGCATCGGGAAATCAAAAAACTCCATTATTCAACATGGGAAGTACAATAACCGCATCTATCTGATGCGTCTTGCTGAGACCGATTTACCGGATATTTTAGATGAAATGGACCGTCTAGCACAAAAAAACAGGTACACAAAAATATTTTGCAAAGTTCCCCGGAAAAACAGAACCTGTTTTCTTGAACACAACTATCAAAAAGAAGCCCGGATTCCGCGCTATTATGACGGTCAGGAAGATGTTTTGTTTATGTCTAAATTTTTAGATCAGAGGCGGAGTCAGTTGCGGGATCAGGAGACTATCAAAAAGGTCCTGGAGACTGCCAAGATCAAGCAGAGTCGGGGAAGGACACCTCAACTGGATGGGAACTATCATTTTCGAATTGCCTGTGAGGAAGATGCGCCGGCAATCACGGAAGTATATAAAAAGGTATTTGCTACCTATCCTTTCCCAATTCATGAAATTAACTATATTAAAAAGACCCTGCAGGCCAATGTAATTTATTTTGGATTATGGGATGAGGAGCAATTGGTGGCCCTTTCTTCGGCTGAAATGGACTTTGTTGGTAAAAACGTTGAGATGACCGATTTCGCGACTTTACCAGCCTATCGCGGTAAGGGTTTTGCCTCTTTCCTGCTGGCTAACATGGAAAGCAAAATGCGCGCATCAGGCTTTAAAACGGCCTATACGATTGCCCGCGCATTATCTTTTGGCATGAACATCACTTTTGCCAAGACGGGGTATCAGTTTGGAGGCACTCTGATCAATAATACCAATATTTCCGGTAATGTTGAAAGTATGAATATCTGGTATAAGGCTTTATAGGATAACTGCTTACAGAAAATTTAATTATCAGGATTGAGAACCGCTCTGGTTAAAGCCGGTTGCCCGGATTAATATTTTACGATAAATTATACTGAAAAAGGGATACTATGATTAATCAAATCCGAAAAATGCTGCACCAGGCGCTCGGACAACTATCAGTTTCACCTATTCCGGAAATTGAGATTGAGCGTGCGCGTCGGGAAGAACATGGTCATTTTTCCAGTAATATTGCCATGCAGCTGGCTGGTGTATTAAAGCAATCCCCGCTATCCGTCGCTGAGGAACTGGTATCCAAATTACCTGCAAAATCAGACAGTATTGAGAAGGTCACCGTAGCTAAACCCGGCTTCATCAATTTTTTTCTGACCCCTCAGGCTCTCCAGGCTATTTTACCGGAAATAAAAGCAAGGGGCGATCGCTTTGGAAAATCTGATCAGGGGAAGGGTAAGACCGCCCAGGTTGAGTTTGTGAGTGCTAATCCCACCGGTCCGCTAACCGTGGGACATGGTAGACAAGCGGTATTGGGTGATTGTATTGCCCGTATTTTAGAATGGAACGGATACGCGGTGGACCGCGAATATTATTATAATGATGCCGGGCGACAGATGCGCATACTGGGGCGTTCCGTCTTTGTACGCTATAAGGAGTTGTTAGGATATGCCGAGCAATTTCCTGATGATTTCTACCATGGCGATTACATTCGGGAAGTTGCCCAGCGAATTGTTGATACATTCGGAGAGAAGTATTTAGCTGATCCGGATCATAAAGTATTTCGTGAATATGCCGAAGCGGCTGTTTTTAAAAATATCAATGCCACCCTGCAACGGTTAAACATTCGATTTGACCGCTATTATAATGAAAAGAGTCTCTATGAGAGTCAGCGTATCGATCAGGTATTGGAAAAATTAAAGGCAGCCGGCGCCACCTATGAGAAGGATGGGGCCGTCTGGTTTAAAGCCGGGGATTATGGAGGCACCGATGACCGGGTTTTATGGAAAAGCGTTGCCGATGAAGCGACTTATCGCTTACCCGATATTGCCTATCACGAAACTAAATTTCAGCGAGATTATGATCTGATCGTTGATGTTTTCGGTGCCGACCACCATGCCACCTATCCCGATGTGATTGCCGGGTTACAGGCCTTGGGATATGATGTGGAGCGGATTAAAGTTATTATTCATCAATTCGTTACTCTGATGCGCAGCGGAAAAAAAGTGAAAATGTCTACCCGCAAGGCTACCTATGTTACCCTGGATGAATTGATTGGAGAAGTGGGAAAAGATGTAGTGCGTTATTTCTTTATAATGCGCAATGCGCAGAGTCATTTGAACTTTGACCTTGATCTGGCCAAAACCGAAGGAGAGGAAAACCCGGTATTTTATCTCCAATATGCCTATGCCCGGATCTGCAGTATTCTGCGCAAGGCCCAACATCGCGGGGTCGCTAAGAGTGACGCTCCAGATAGCTCATTATTAACAGAACCGGAAACTCTGAACCTGCTCTTCATTCTTAGTGAGTTTAAAGAGATTGTGGCTTTGGGTGCGCAAACCTTCGAACCCCAACAGATAACCGGCTATTTACAAAAACTGGCTACAGCTTTTCATAAATTTTACAGTGAGCATCAGGTACTTTCAAAAGACGCTCAAAGAACACAGGCCCGCCTGGAATTGGTAGAAGGCGTGCAACAGGTATTAGCCAACGGACTGCGCCTGATCGGCATTACCGCGCCGGAAAGAATGTAATTCAAATAAATCTGAGAACCGCTGAACGGCTACTTTTTTATATGCGGAAAATTATCCTTTAAAATTTCTTCCATTGGTCCGGTAGCCTGTATTTTCCCTCCATCAATCAAGACCCCTGCTGTGGCGACGTCCCGGGTAAATAATATATCATGGGTTACAATCACAAAAGTGGTTTCTTCTTTTAGATCAACCAACCATTCCCCGAATTCGTTAGCGGTTTTTACGTCCAGGGCTGAGGTCGGTTCATCGAGTAACAGGTAGGTGGGTTTTAGTACCAGAGCGCGGGCGATCGCGGCCCGTTGGGCTTGTCCGCCACTGATCTGGACCGGGTATTGATGGGCCAAAGACTGGATGCCTAATTTTTTCAGGGTGGTCAGGGAACTTTTTTTAGCCTCATCTTCAGGCAGATCGTAGACCTTTTGGGGGGCCAGCATCATATTTTCCAGCACGGTAAGGTGGGGGAATAAGTATAATTGCTGGAAGACAATCCCAATGGATCTTCTGAATTCTGTATCCGGAATATTAAAAATATCCTGCTCGTTGTATAATATTTTTCCATGCTGTGGGCGCAGAAATTTACCGATGCATTTTAACAAGGTGGTTTTACCCGAACCGCTTTCTCCCATTATGGCAAAAATATGGGTCTGCGGCAAATCGATTGTTACCTTTTTTAAGGCCTGGGTCCCGGAGGGATAGGTATAGGATACGGCTTTAATATTGATCATCGCTGAAATCCTCTGGCTTTAATTTTCAATTCCAATCTATCAGAAAGTTTCATCAAAGGAAAAGTGAAGATGAAGAACATGATAGCAACAATAAAATAATACTTGATTGGATTATAGGTCACACTGATAATGGACTGTGCTTCCCGGATAACCTCGGACACCGAGATAATGGCAATCAAAGCGGTATCCTTGATCAGTGCCACCACGGCATTCATCAAGGGCGGGAGGGCAATGCGAAAAGCCTGGGGCCAAACCACATATAGAAAGATTTGCAGCTTGGTCAGCCCCAAAGCCCGCCCGGCCAGGGTCTGCCCATAATCTACGGACAACAAACCAGAACGGATGACTTCTGCCATGTAGGCTGAAGAGTTAACGGTAAGGGTGAAAATTGCGGCCTGAATCGGAGTGAGGGTGATACCGATCTGAGGAGCCCCAAAATAGACAAAAAAGAGCTGGATCAATAGCGGTGTCCCCCGGATCAAATCATTCATAGTGCGAACGAAATAATAGACAAAAAGCTCCCGTTTGTTTAAAATGATGCCGAATGGAATAGATAGGACAAAACCGAGTAAAATAGCACAAAAAGCGACCAGCAAAGTAATACTGAATCCGTTGATCAATTTTTTACCGATCACCCGGGTATGCATCCTAGTGTTCGTCTCTTTCTCTGTATTTGCTGTTTGACCGAACCACTTATCGTAAATAGCCTGTAATTCACCACTGGATTTCATGCGGGTTAATGCACTGTTAATCTGGTTTAGAAGACGGGTATCTTCTTTCTTTACCGGAATGGCCATTTTTTCCTGATAGAGCAGATTACCACAGGGGATAAAATCCAGGGCGGCTTTTTTAATCTGGTATAGCCCCACCAAGCTATCCGTTACAAAGCCTTGAATACGGTTATTGCGCATATCTTGAAAGATATTGGGAGTACTCTTATAGGGTACAATCTTTATTTCGGGATGGTTTTCCTGGAGATAGGCCTCATAGGTTTCTCCAATGCCAACCCCCACTTTTTTACCCTTCAGATCCTCAATATTTTGAAATTTATCTCCATTACGGGCATGGATGAAGAGCTGGGCCCCGGAAACATAATAGGGTTTTGAAAAATTAACCTTTTGTTTACGGGAAGGTGTTATGGCCATGGAACCGATAATAGCATCGTATTTATCCACCAGCAGTCCTGCTAGGATACCACCCCATTCCGTGGTAATTAATTGGAGATCCTGGTTTAAATAGTCGGCAATTTTTTGGGCGACATCTACATCAAAGCCGATCAGTTCACCTTCTTCGGAATAGAAATTAAAAGGGGGATATTTACCGGTTAAAGCGACTTTAAAGGCCTGTTTTTGAGCATGTAAAGGATTAAAGACCATCAATAACAAAAGGCACAGAAAGCAGCACAGGATAAATTTATTAGAAAACCTTTGAACCGGAATAGATGATAAAATTGATTTAAACATGATGGTATCCTTTATAAAATGAAAAACAGTTAATACCCGGGAATTATTGATAACCGCCGGCAGAACAATTATTTAAATATGGAATTATAAGATGGTCAGGACCCGTTAATTTGGGTGATATCGGCGTCAATGAAGATTTCAACCCGTCTGTTTCTGGAGCGCGTCGCTTCGGTTGTATTGTCGGTGACCGGACGGTGTTCACCATACCCCAGGGCGGAAAACTTCTTTTGAGAAATGTTGCTAACCTTACTCAAATACTGGACAACGTTCAACGCCCGTGCGGAACTCAGTTCCCAGTTGTTATCGTATTTACCTCCTCGAATGGGTAAATTATCCGTATGTCCCTCTACGCGGATCTCCACGTCCAATTTGTGATCATTTTTTTTGAGGGTGCTATGAAAACTTTGTAGGCGGGGATCACGTTCAATATTGATCAGATGAGATTGTCGGAGAGTTTGACCGATCTGGTCCAATACCGGACGTAGTGTGGGCTTGATATCTGCAGAGTTAATATCGAAATAATGGCCACTGCTAATCGTTAACTGGACTCCCTTGGTCGTCCGGCGGACATCAATATAGCCAGTCAATTGATGCTGATGCACAAATTGTCGCAGTGATTGTTCGGTTTCATCCAGTAATGAATTGATAATACGGTAGATGCTGTTCTCCGTTTCATTCAGAATAACGATCATTAGCAAAAAGAAAGTCAATAAGAGGGTGACCATATCACCGTAAGTAATCATCCAATGGGCTTTTTTAGGTCCTGAGGTTTGATTTGCTATCTTTATATTCTGCATTATTATACCTTGAATTATCCCCCATAGAATTATTGCTTGGGTTGACCTAAGCGCTTCTCTTTCAGATATATTAAAGGTTATGGATAAAAGAATCCAGGAAAAGATTTTACATTCCGAATTCAGCATCCAGAAGATCAATGAGCGCCATAAGTGCTTCGGGATAAGAATTGTATTGATGGGTGTTGACAATCCAGGTATCCAAACTATCGCTTTGTAAAGGGCTGTTGTCCGGGTTATAGGGAAAACCATCTACCATACGGGCAAGGAAATCCGCCTCCTTCTGAGCGAGTGCCAGCTGACCCTGATGGTAATAGGACATACTTAGCACCAGGCGAATATCGAGATAATTGATCAAAGGCAGATACTCAAAATAGTAAGAGGGTACGGCGGTCAGTAGTTGCTGGCTGTAGGTGATACAATCGGCGTGGCTTGTGGTGGCATGGTGGGCCAGGGCCAGACCGGCGAGGGGATCGGAACTGGTATTGCCCTTATTTATGGTTTTATTGAAATTAGTGATTGCGTTATTGGGCTCATTTAGCAAAAGATAACACCATCCCTGCCCGTGATAACTGATCGGGTCTTCGGGTGCTTCATAGGTTAGCTCACTGAATTTCGATAAAGCAGCCTGGTAACGGCGTTCTTTTAACAAATCCCAGCCATCCTGGGCAATATTCTCTACGGACGGCTCCGGATTAGAATAGAAAGAGCATTGGGCAACCAGATAAAGGATCAGGCTATAAAGAATAAATTTAAAACTTATGGGAATGTTCATTCTCATTTAATTAAAACCAGTTTTCGGGTTGTGAAACGTTTTCCGTATTCGAGAGCATAGATATAGATACCGCTGGATACTGAGAGACCGGCGTGGTTCCTGGCATACCACTGTACCGAGTAGACTCCGGGTGTATGGGGCTTGTTGACCATTTGAATGACCTCGCGACCCAGGAGATCATAAACAGTTAAGCGAGTGTGAATATTGAATTGGTTGTTTTTCCCTTCCGGCAGATAGAATTCGATTGTGGTTTGGGCATTAAAGGGATTGGGATAGTTCTGAGACAAGGAGAGCTTTTCCGGAATGAAAATGGGTGCCTGTGGGGCGTTATTATTGAGCTGATAGGTGGATAATTGATCTGTATAGATCCAGTAGCGGGATTGTGTTTTATCGGTATAAGTGGTTTGAAAGGACAATCTACCCTTTTCGTAAGAGTAAATTCCAGGTTGTTTCCAATGTTTTTCTGTATTAGTAAAAGAAATTTTAACCGGATTTTTCATTTTTTTCTGCGGTGCCTTAAATTGATAGCTAAGACTGTTCGTGGTGGACGCTATTTTGATTAAGCTTTCCTGATGGGAATCATTATTATCGGATAATTGGCATTGAGGTAAACAGAGCACATATTGGGTCTTATCGACACTTTTTGAGGGGAACAGGGCGGAAACAAGTGAGTCCGGACTGTAAACCCGGGTGCTTATCTGGGGCACAACTTTTTCTGCTGTAAAATTATAGTCTGCTTGTCCGATATTCCCCATTGTATCGGAGGCGGCAAAATAGATGGGCAATTGTGTGCTGGTTTTAACCTGATGATGACAATAAAAGGGTGCCGGCTCAAGTTGGACCAGCTGCTCCACCTCCTTTTCATTTCCGTCAATAGTTACCAGGATGATCGAATCGATCTCTTCGGAAGGAAAGAAATAGAAATCCATATGCTGCGAGGCCACAGGATTTTGGAAGATGCCGATCTTGAATTCCGGTGGCGAGGTATCATAAAACCGGATCAGAAAGGTGTCTTGATCGCTTAGTTCGGCCGGGTCAGTTAAAGAGACAAAAATTGTATCCATACCCACATATCCCAACGGAGGAGCGATCTGCAAGGTATCTGATCCGGACCGGTGAATGATCTGTGAGGTGTCTGCTTTGAATTCCCAGATTAAGTTTTCGAAGTTATCATCCGGATCTTGGGCATAAGGAATCAGAGGTAGGTTAAACAGGCTGTCCTGTCCGGCAGAAGTATCGGGGAAACCCAGGATACGAGGTGGGTCATTAACCGGAATTATATCGATCGTGAAATTTTGGAAGGCTTGGGCGCCATGGGGGTCTGTTACCAGCAGGGTAAAATAGCCCAGACTGTCGACATCCCGATTGGCCCAAAAGTGATGGGAATTTTGCTCACTTTTATATTGATAAAAAACCAGTCCTGAATCCCGTCTGACGGTTACCAAGAGGAGGGAATCAGGATCGTCAATATCATGCATTAATGACAACCAAAAAGAGTTGGGTACGGTAAGAGAGCTGTCCTCATTAAAGTTCGTATCAGGACTTGCGATGAAGTCGGGTTGATCATTAATCGGCAGAATCGTGACATAATTACTGTCACTGTCCTGCAGACCATTGGTGTCCGTAGCCAGGTAGAAGACTCGTACTGAGTCGACAAAGTAATTCGGGTCGCCATAAAATTGTAAGTGACGCGTGGTGGTATTCAGATCATAATGAAAGGCACTGCTATCCCAAGTGGATTGAGAGTTGCTTAATATTTTAGATTTTCCCGCTGGGCTGCAACAGTTTTTATGAGTGAAGGGGGGTAAATTGACCTGCCAGCTGATAACAGAATCCGGCGTATCGATATCTTCAATATAATCATCCAGGTCTACCGTCAATGTTTCGTCTTCGTTGACGTAAAAGTGGTTATTCATACTGATAACCGGCGGATCCGGTATGTTTTGAATATAGACTGGCAGAGCCCCTGAAGTCTTGGCTGTTTCGTCTCTGAGTGTTAAGGTTAACGTATCGTGACCAAACCAATTGCTCACAGGAGTGATAAAGATCGAATCACTCTGAATCCGAGTTTCAATTCTTTCCGTTCCATTAATACTCCAGGTAAGAGAATCAAGGGGGTCATCAGGATCACTGACATAGGTAAGTAGTGTCTCCCACAGGATGAAGGTGGTCGAATCTTCCCAGCCAATCTGTTCCGGCAGAGGTGTGAGTATCGGTGGGAAATTCACTTTATTAACCGAAAGTAAGAGGGAGTCCGTGGCCGTGGCCAGACTCGTATCGGTGGCGTAAAAGTAAAGCTGCCCCGCTTCAAGTTCAGAGGTCAGCTGGGGATAGACTTTAAAAATGGTTCCGGATGCCAAGCTTATCTCCAGGTCATAGTCGTTGGACTGGAAAAGCGCGTCGTAATCAAATTGCAGCCACTGCAGGGAATCATCTACATCATTTATATAATCATTCAAAAGCAGGGTTAAGGTGTCAGTGCTCAGCATGGTGGTATCCGGGGGTAAATGCCAGCGGGGGGCATCATTCACGGGTGTGAATTCCAGCGGTAACTGATTGGTATCACTTGAAGAATGATCGTAAACCACCACTGACATGGTATCCTGACCAAACCAATCCCTGCTCGGGATGATAATGGCGGAATCCGGGGTTGTCTGAGCAGTAGCATGACTGCTGGGTAAAATATCCCAAGAAAGGGAATCGATCACATCATCCACATCAGTAACATAGTCGAACCAGGTCGTATAATAAACAGTTAAGGACAGATCTTCTGGATTGCTCCTTTGGGGCAGTGGTTGTAGAACCGGTGGATCATTGACATTTAATGTTTGTAATAAATATGTTTGGAATGCGCTGCCCCCATTGCCGTCGTCTACCCGTATGGTAACAGTATCAATCCCGACATCATCATTGGTTGGTGTACCACTTACCAGCCCGCTGGAATCGTCAATTGCCAACCAGAGCGGATTTTGTAATAGGGTGTAGGTAATCTGACCTTGCCCCTCATCCGATGAGTTCGCATCATAAGCATAAGTCATGTCTTCGTTCGCAATGGTATCCGGTTCAGAAATGAACAGCGGCAAGGAATTGAGCACCGTTAGTTGGTAATCCAGCGTGTCGGCCCGCGAATAATTATCTTGCACGGAAATATTAATCGCTGCTTGACCCACCGCCTGATTATCAGGGATGCCTTCAACACCGCTACTGTCGGCCTTAATTTGCAGCCAGGACGGCTTTTCATGAACAGTGTATTGAAAATACACGCCGGAATCGGGTGGGATACCAAAGGATTGATCGTAGAGGGAATCCTCATAAGTGGTGGTCATCGGGTCCTGAAAGCTGAGTTTGGCCACGGCTGCTTCCGAAGTATTTCCATAGCAGCCCATATTAATCCGGTCGCCATTGGGTTCCGGCTCATGGGTGTATGCAGATAGGGTATCACCACTGTCAATGGCCGGTGATGAAGGGCTTAAGTGTACATTAAGGGTTTCCGGGGAAATATATTGTGGGTCCTGAGAAATATTTCCCAGAGTATCGGTTAAATCGGATATTCCGCCGTAGTTGGGTGAATTATTCCAGATATTATTGAATTGCACATCCAGCACCGCTTCAGGATAATTGGTCACTATACCGCCCTGGGAACCACTGGTGATGATATTATTAATAGCGTCCAGGGTGACATTGGCACTATTAACTTCAATATTCTTTACCCCATTAAGCAAGGTATTGTTTTGGAGTCTTGGATTGCAAGAATCCAGGCATTTGATCAGGCTTTGGGCATGGGAAATGAGGTTGTTTACAATCCGTGGCTGGGAACTGCCGGCACACAGGATGCCGATCTGGTTTTCCAGAATACGATTGGATTGGATTATTGGGGAACCACTATTGATCCGGATCGCTGCCGTATCACCGCTGCCGCCGGAATGCATTATTGTAAATCCCTTTAGCGTCGTGTTGTCATTAATGGTAATAATGGTATATCCGGATGAGTCCCCGCTGATGAAAGTCTCCCGAAATCCGTTCAGGGACTGAATATAAGCATTTTTATCACTGGTGATAAAATTTTGCAGGTAAGTACCCGGATATACATAGAGGCTATCTTCCGGTGCGCACACATCCAGGGCTTTTTTGATAGAGGCATAAGGAAATTCAGATGTACCGTTGTGGGTGGTGTCATTGCCGTGTATGCCGATATACCATATCGGATCGGGATTCTTGCCGATAATAAACAGACTGTCCGAATAGATTATACCGGTATTACCGAAGGTATCGCGGGCCGCAATTTTCAGGCGATAATAGCCGCTGCTTATTTCCGGAATGGTCCAATGATAAATGCTGTCGTTAGCCGTTGTATCGATCAAAATTGTATCGGAATCAGGGCCGCTATTAAGATAAGAAAGTATAATCGGTTGGAAGTTAAAAGATGAATCTTTGGCTACCCATTGGATAGGAATTGTATTTGCGTATGTAAATGTATCGCTGGCCGCCGGGTAAACCAGTTCCAGGGCAGGATTTACTCCGTCCAGTATTCCTGCCTCGGAAATCAGGGTATCAGAGGCCAACTCGGCTTGCAGACACAGCGGGATACTGAGCATAAAAATAATGATGAATTTTATATTTAGTTGGCGGTGCAAGGTCTAATCTTGTTTGGTTATTTAGGCATTAAGTGATTATTTCGTGCCACTTTCTTCTTCGGCGCTTATTTTTAGACGGGCACGACTGGAATAGGTATTTGGCTGCGCTGTACCGAATTCCCAGGTGATGGTATGGGAACCCGGATCAATACCGGTCCCGTAATCACCACTGATATTAGAAGTATTACATTGGATCCAGCTTTGACCATTATCCAGACTGTAAACAGGATAAATAGTATAAGTTCCAACCGGATTACCGGAGAAAGTATAGGTAATATCAACAACTTTGGAACCATCATGACGTTGTTCGAAACTGACGGCCGTTATTTGCAGCACATAAGCGGTGGCTGAGATCTGTTCCGAGGCGGCCGATTGATTGCCTAGGGAGTCTACGGCGGTTATAATGTAATAATAGGTGGAATCGTGTTGAACATTGGTATCGGTGTAAGCGGTATCCGATGTATAGACAGTATCAATACGGTTAATATAGGACGTATCGATACCAGCGTTCAATGATCTATAAATATAATACTGCGTTACGTCATTTACACTAGCAGAATCCCAGCGAAGCATTATGCTTTGGTTTGCCAGGGCATAGGTCAGGTTTTGGGGCGGATCCGGAGGGCCGTCGATTTTAAAGGTCATGTCCGAAGTGTCAGCCCCACTCAGACCGAAGGAGTCCATGGCTGTCGTTCTGATCAATACATTCAGGGATGGATCATCGGGAATTTCCCAGCGGTAAGAACCACTATTGTCAATATTATCGACGATCAGAGAAAAAGTAAGTCCACTGTCAGCAGAATAATACAGGGAAACGGGTGTGTCCCCGAAACTGGAGTCAATGGCCGACCAACTGATGTCCACTGAATCACCGATCTGATAAATTTCGCCGCCGTTCGGACTCTGCACAGTGACCTCAGGATACCGGGAGTCCAGAATTCCGCTTGCCGAGCTTCCTTCGGCCGTAACCTGGGCCATTCCGATCAGGGGTAGCATGAAACATAAAATAAAACTTAGGACGGAATAAGTTTTCATGGTTATCTTTCCCTTTCTAGGTCGGTTTCTTGAAAATTGATTGGTATAGAAATTTTAGATGTTGCTGTCGAAACAACGATTTTTATTTTAGCATTTTGGGTATAATAATTTTGTAATTCAGATCCCATATCCCAGATTATTTCTTTGTTCTCGCCGGCTAAGACCTGATCGCCCACATCGCCGGAGACATTACTGATCTGGACCCAGGCATCCTGCGGGTCGCCTTGGAGATAGGGCGTTATATTATAATGAACGGTGTCATGACCGGAAAAAGAATATAAAATATTCACTTGTAAACTGCCGTCAGTATTTTGTGAAAAGTCTACATTCCAAACGTCGATATAAATCGCTGTGGTTACCCCATGGGCAGAAAGGTCAGATTCGTTTCCGGCGGTGTCGACGGCTGTAACCGCATAATAATAGATACTTCCATTGGTGATAAGGCTATCGATATATACCGTATCCGGCGCAAATACTTTTGACAGACGGTTGCTACTATCGGGCAGAAACTGATCCATATCTGAACGGTAGACCTGATAATAGGCCAGATCGGCTTCCGGGTTTGAATACCATTGCACGGTAACGGCTTGCAATGAATCGGTTATGCGTATGTTTTGAGGAGGTTGAGGTGCCTGATCATCATAAGGTGTGGCGCTGACTTCCCCGGAAAAATCACTTTCCTCAACGGCTGTATCCACAGCTGTGATTCGGTAATAATAGGGTTGACCGTTTGTCAGACTGGAATCGGTATAGACAGTATCTTCAATTGTCCCGGCTAATATAGAGTCGATTAACGTTTGGGCCGGAGAACTGGTGCCGCGGTAGATATGATATTGATTGAGATAGGTTTCCGTGTTAGGCTGCCAAGTAAGTGTCACCTGCTGATTGGAGGGTTGGGCAGATAAACTGTCGGGGGGCAGCAGCTGGGGATAACTGCGGATGTGCTCATAAGCCCCCAAATCAGGATGGCTCCCGGCCGGAGAAGGTCGCGCATTCCCCAGCAGGTCTGTTTCCGGTGCCTGGTAGCTGGTTCCGGAATATAACAATGATTCCATGCCTGCTCCGATAGCTGGGGAAACAGCCTGTAGCGCCGGACTGAGAGTTGTATTGACCAGGTAGGGATCGGTACTGATATTACCACTCAACCAGCTGGCCAGACCATTATTATTGGTAATTATATTTTCAATACTCCCGTCAACAAGAGAGTAGGCTATAATCGCCGTATCGGGAATTCCGCCTGCACTAAAATAGATTTCCTGAGGTGAGTCACCCCACAGTATGCTGTTTAAGAGCACAACATGACTATTCTCATCGGCGAAAATAGCGCCCCCGTCCATGGTGGCTGTATTTTCAGTTATGGTAACGTTAATGATTTGGGCTTCACTGTTATAGCAATAAAGAGCACCACCTTCAGCGCTGGCGGTATTATGGGTAAGAATGCAGTTTTCTAAATTGATTTCACTGTTAAGGCTATAGATACTCCCACCCTGCGAAGCGGAATTGTTGTAAATACGGGTATCGGACAGGGTAATGGTAGTTTCATTTTCGCAATATAATCCTCCCCCATAGGAATCAGCATTATTGTCCCGGATCAGTAAATTTCTCAGAGCAGGCGAGGCTCCATTGGTGCAGAGAATACCACCGCCTTTCTCATTCATGCCGTGGATAATGGTAAAACCGATCAGCTGGGCTGCATCGCTTTCTCCGCTAATAAAGCAGACGACACTGCTGTCGCCACCACCATCGATAATACTGTGGTGTATATCGGTTGTATCCTGACTATTGATATAAAGCGAGGCCACAATGATGTTTTTACCCTTAAAGTTGATATTTTCATAGTAGGTGCCGTTTGCAACCAACACAGTATCTCCGGCATTGGCGGCTTCAATCGCGGTCTGGATGGTAGTGTAATTAGAAGGGACGTTGTGTATATTGGCATAAATTTGTCTTCCGAAGATACCCGCCAAAAGGCAGAATATGACTATTTTCCGGAGAGTGCTTTCACTTATTGCGCATAGTGGTATAAAGTTTCGTATTAACGCAATAATTGGGAATAATATTCTATGTATATTTCGCAATCAGATAACCATTGGGTATATCGTTATAAATCTATATTTATATTAATTAAGTGCTGTGATATATGTCAAGGGCTATTTTTGGTTTTAGCAGCTCTATTACAGGCAATGATAACTATTTTATTCTGTTTCAATTTCCGATTGCCGTGATTTATGGTTTTTAACTCGAGTATTTGCATGTTTTATGCTTGACTTTAATCAGCGCTAAACCTATTTTTTTATTGTTGAGAAATAGGTAAGCATATCAGATCAAATATAGATGGGGTTCATATGAAGAGATTAATACTTATCCTAGCGGTGGTATTTGCAGGGGGCAGCTCTCTTTCAGCTGCTGATTACACCTGGACGATTACTTATCCCTACTTGGCAGACAATGATCGCAAACTAGCTTCTGGAGATACACTGGCAGTAACCAAAGTGGTCTTTGATGACGTTAAAACCACCAGCACCAACAGCTTACAAAGATTCTGGGCCCGGATTGTGACCAATTACACCGGGACAGCTGCGAACAACTATCTGGAAGCGGTCCAGTTATGGTGGGATACCGATGGTGTGGACGGCTTGCAAACCGATAGTGATTCTTTAATTGATGTTGTCTTAAAAGCTGAGATCCCCGTGCAATCAACGCCCACCCAGGAGGTCCGGTTCACTCTGGGAGGTGGTATTACTCTGGGAACCAGTGCCACTTTTTACATTGCGCTGGAAATTGCCGACTGGTACACTGCCGCACGGGATGATCAGGAGGTTCCGGATGGCGCTGATGGTACCTGGTACGGGGTGACCATTCAGAAATCTACCTCTGATCTGGCCGTATCTCCAGTCAATGAAACCTCCAATACCAATTGGGGCGGTGACCATAGTATCCACTTTACCATACAGGGGGTGGAATTACCCATAACCATTCGTAATCTGGATCCTTCAGTAGAGGAGGGGGCTGCGGCGTATGTGAATGAAAACATGTTTTTCCCCACCTTTAATCCCTTAAATGGCACGGCCCAGAGTAAAGCCCAGCGGATTCATGAACTTTCTCTGACGGCCCGTGTCTATATTCCGAACAGTTTTATCGAGGACAGTTTACAACAGGCCTCCTTTCAGTTGGGCTGGAATAATACCGTGCTGAGCCTGGACACCATAATCCTAGGCAATATCTGGGATGATGCCGAGTTAACTCAAACCGATCCTAATTTCGGGGCTATTTCCATTGATACAGTCAATACCAATTATTCATTGGTCAGCTTTAGCTGTCATGCCATTGGACAACCGGTGGGCATTAATGACAATTACCTGGCCACGCTTGACTTTGATGTAATCAAACCGGGAATCAGTCCTCTGTTTTTAAGAAATATTAATATATGGGATCAATGGGGGGTTCGTTATCATCATTATCAAATCATTCAGAACAATCTGACCAACGATAACCTGGATACCACCCGGTACGATGCCTGGGCAAAATATATTCTGGGTGACTATACCGGCATTAATTCAGACAGTTTAAAAAGTGGGATCGGTGATTCCAAAGTGAACAGCCACGATATCACACTGTTTGGTGAATATCTGTTTCTGGGTAGTAATGCTGAAAATTGGTATAACCGGTTTGATATTGGTGCGGAAGGCTTTCGTGATCCGGCGGGAATTGTCCAGTATGATGACACCACCAATTTTTATGATCTATTGATCATCGGTACCAATTATTATCGCAACCAGAAAGGCGAGTTTTTACAAAAAACAGCGCCAGAGAATCCACTTGCGATCCAATTGGATATTTCTGAAGGGGAACAAATTGAAGCCCAATTGAACCTGGATAATGTATCTGACTTATTAGCCGCCCAAACTAAAATCCAATACAACCCTCGGGAATTACGATTTAAAGGGTATACAGCCGGTAATTGGTTGAAAAAAAGTAATACCAGTCATTATATGGCTCGGGCACCCCTCAGCGAAAATAGGGGAATTGTGGATATGAATTTTCTATCTACGGATGAAACTCTACAGGGGAGCGGTGATTTCATCGTGTTAAATTTTGAGAAACGGAAGCACAGCTATTCACCGCCGCAAATAATATATTTTGATCCGCGCAATAAAGCCGGTGAACCGCTTCAATACACCATCCAGCAGGAGGAGGTTGAAACTGTAGCTCGCACTTATACTACCCTTTATAATTATCCCAATCCCTTCAATCCCAGTACTAATATTGTATTTATTATTTACCATAACAACGCGGGAGTTTATCAATTGGGCGTTTATGACCTTTTGGGTAATTTAGTTTATAAGCTTGGAGAAGCATACTATCACCCCGGTCGTTACCAGTGCACCTGGGATGGTCGGAATACACAAGGCAAGCCGGTTGGTAGCGGCGTATATTTATTACGGCTATCAGGTGCCCGCGTGGAAAAAATATCTAAAATAATTTTAATTCGCTGAGCAGACATTAACAGGAAGGAATTTGTTTCATCGCCCCAGTTATGTATCCTATTAAGCTGTTGAAAACCGGTTTGGTCTTCATAATATTTTTTTATATTGTTTATGGCCAAAATTTTGAACTTTACTTACGGCCCTCAACAGAGGAAGTCGCCCCCCAGGATTCCCTGATCATCAATCTGGGGGTCAGTGAAGGTGATTCCATAAAATCAGTTTCCATGTATTTGGATTACGATGAGGATTTATTTGAATTTATCGCAGGTGAGAGCGGTGCTTTGTTCCAGAAAACCGCTTTTATTGATATCCATGGTGATACCTTGCAGAACAATGCGGTTGTCTATCTGTTTGGGACGCTTCTGGGCTCAGGTCGCTATACCTCTGCTCCGGGATCCTTTTTTCAACTGCAATTTGTGGCCCTCGACAGCGGCGAAGCCCTGTTTAAAGTGGATTCCCTATTAATTTACCAGGTTGATCTCAGCCGGTACAGGGTTCAGGAAGTGGACAGTTTGATTTCTATCGTAACGGCCGATACTTTTCCTCCCGATCCGATCAACGATTTCAAGGTCCAGGCCGGTTCGAAACAGTTGACCTTTGATTGGCGCAACCCCACGGATAAAGATTTTAAAGGGACGGTGATCTACCGCAGTCCGGATGGATTTTTGGATTCCATTTCACAAAATTTGTCCGTAGCCTACGATGGGTATGAATCAGGCTTTGTTGATCAGGGCTTAACCAACGGAAAAGTATATTATTACACCGCTTTCAGTTATGATGAAATTCCCAATTATTCGGCTCCGGTATATATCAAAGGGCAACCGCGCAGTGAATTTATTTATGCCTATCCCAATCCCTTCAATCCCAAGGAGCTCGCGGTGACCATTAAAACTGTCTTACCCCAAGACGATATCATTGATATGGTGATCTATGATGCGACCGGTGTCCATGTTGTTGACCTTTTAAATAAAGAGGAATTGGAAGGGACCGTGGCCCATTATTATCAGTGGGATGGCAGGGATAAGGCCGGTGACTTTGTCAGTAATGGGGTTTATTATCTGTTTCTTAAACGCAGTAATGGCAATAATAAATTGGAGAAAATCGCGGTATTAAGGTAATATATAATTTACTTATGCAAAGATTTATCACCAGAATTATCGGGATCAGTTTTCTGACAATATGTTTGCTCGCTAATCTTGCCGTTGCGCAGGTTGGTGGTCAACCGGGAACCTTTTTACTTTTACCCCAAAATGCCCGTTCGACCGGCATGGGAAATGTATCTATCGGTTTGGTAGAAGATGCTTCCTCGGTATTGATCAATCCCGGCATGCTGGGCCTGCTTTATGACATTCAGTTTAACATCACCCGGGCGCAATTACAGTTTGAACGTAACTTTTATAATCTCTCTTTGGCTTATCCGGCCGGGAATTTGGGTAATATCGGAGCCGGGTGGATCCAATTCAGTATTGATGATATCATCGGCCGTGATCAACAGGGCTTCACCACCCACACCTTCTCAGATGTGCAAAGTGCCTTAGTGCTGGGCTATGGCAGGATATTCGGAGACCGATTTTCCTTAGGTCTCACCGGCAAGCTGTTGGATCACCGTTTGGCCGGCTATATGGCCAGAGGCGCCACTTTTGATCTGGGTACGGCAGCATATATTGGCAATGCCTTTACCCTGGGTGCTGTGATGCAAAATGTTACCTCTTCACTGAAGTGGAACACCAGTTCCGAATTAGAAGAGAAGCTGCCTTTGGTGATGGGCACCGGGATCTCCTATCTGGATGCCTTTGGTATTACCAATTTAGTTCTGGCGGCAGATATTAACATGGTCAACGGGGCATTGTCTGCCTATCGCACCGGAGCTGAGTATATATTTGCTGATATGGTGATTATTCGCACAGGATATTCCCAGGATGGAATTACTTTTGGCGGCGGAATTATGTACCGGGGCGCGAAACTAGATATCGCCTATTCATCCGAGCCTTTTGGCAATACCGGCCGTCTTCATTTTACCCTGAACTGGTTGATCAGTCCCGGGGGGACCGTGGTTGAAGCCGCACCGGCCACACCCCCGGTGAGTGAGCCTTCCCCCACTCCTGAAGAGCCTCAGGAAGAACCTGCTGGTGAAAGGCGGGTCGTTCTGATTGTAGAAGGACCTTTGAAGTATGAGAAAGCCGAGGTTTTAAATACCAACGTGGCCAATAATACCATCACCGTTCGGTTGTTAGCCTTGCCGGATTCCGAACCGGTGACGCTGCGGCTGGATCAGGTGGAGTTTGTCAAATAAAGCAGAATTGATGTTTTAATATGCCGATCAAAAAAAACCAATCAATTTTTAAGTGTTCTGTTGTTGTGATTAGCTGTTTTCTATTGCTTTTACAGGAGTCCTTATTTTTATCAGCCCAGACTCGGCGCCGGAGAACAACCACATCCACAACCACAAAGCCTCGCCCCAGAGAACAAGCAGCGCCGGCTGAGAGTCAGCTGCAGCAACGCAATAAAGAATTATTGCGTGAGATCATCAAGTTAAAAGAGGAACGGGATTTTTATAAAAAGAAACTTTTAGAGTGGTCGGAGAGTCAGAAGCAGACACCGGCCAGGCCAGCGGAAGAGACGATTGATATCAGTAATGAGCCGCTGAAAACGCAGCCCCGACAGCCTATCATCACGCGAACAGCTGCGCCGGAAACCGTCTATGTTCCATCCCAGGCGGAGCGGGATAGATCTCACGCGGATTCCCTGTTTCAGGTGGCCCTACGCTACCAAGGTATCCAGCAATACGACCAAGCTTTGCATACCTATGATTCTTTATTAAAAGTTCCCGGCTGTCAGGATGGCCACCGATTGGAACTGGGTAAATTGTTATATAAACTGGGCGCGATCGAACGCAGTATTGATATTTTAGATCAAGTTGTCGATCAGGATAGTTTGACTGCAGTGGCCTCTTTTTACAAAGGGCGGGCTTATCAGCAAAAAAGGGCCTGGCATTTGGCTGAGATCCATTTCTACCGCAGCCGGATAAAAGAAGGGTTTGATAATGGTTTTCAGGTCGGAAAAGCCTATTCTCTGATCCATCACCAGGAATATGACTCTGCCCAGGTAATCTTGGATTACTGTCTGAAACATTCGTCTGATCTGAGGGCTGAAATATGGATTGGAATCGGACAGATATGGGAACACCGCTCGGATACAAGCCGGGCGATTGAAAGTTATAAGCAAGCCATTGTTTATGATCCCGCCTACATGCAGGTTAACCATGCCCTGGGGAAATTGTTTGCCCAGACGGATCATTATCAGACCGCTTTGCCCTTTTTGGCTCTGGGGGCCCATTATGATCGCGGAAAGCGAAGCTATCATTATTTTTTGGGTAAAGCGCTCTACTATCAGCAGCGCTGGGAGCAAGCCATCAACCATTTTTTAAGGGCTCAAGTTGGTTCAGATAGAGCGCATTGGATTGCCAAGGCATATTATTTGAAAGGACTGCGTTTGCACCAGCAAGGCCATTCGCATCAGGCCACAGAATGTTTTCGTAAAGCACGGAATCACTCGCCAGAGGCTGTCGTCTGGATGCAGGCTGCCCTGGCTGATTTAAGCTGGATCTATGAACAGCAAACCCGTTATCTGGATGCGATTAAAACTTATACCCAGTTGATGCATTTGCATCCCGATGACCCGCATACCGTTTTAAAATTAGGGATTCTATATTTCCAAAATGGCGAGCTGGATACCGCCAGACAACTGCTCCAAAAAGCTCACAGCTATCAACAGACTGAGACAGAAGCCCGTTATTGGTTAACTCAGGTAGCCAATAGTTATCGGATTTAATTGATCAGCTGCATGGATAAATTACGCCGGATAACTTTACTTTTCTTTGTTTTATGTGCTGGTTTAATGGCGCAAAACCAGCCCCCTTCCTTTACCACCACAGAAGTAACGGATTCGATTCTGACAGAAGATACTTTCTGGGGATATGATCTCAATGCCAATGATCCGGAGAATGACGTATTGAGTTTTTCCCTGGCGCCCGGTGCCCCTGATTCAATGACTATTCTAGATGATCTGGGTTGGATGCAGTGGACCCCCCGCAATGCAGATGTGGGTATCCATGCCATTACAGCTGTGGTATCGGACGGTGAATTGTCTGATAGTCTTACTTTCCAAGTACGAGTCAGGAACACCAATGATCCGCCCACAATTGTATCCACGCCCATCGGTTATGTTTACGAAGATGATGATTATTTATATCGGATTGTCGTAGATGACCCCGATGTGGGTGATGAAATGGATTTTACCCTGAACACCAATCCGTCCGGACTGACCATCAGCAGTGTTACCGCCGATTCCGGCAAGATTGAGTGGCTACCGGATAACAGTAATGTGGGTTGGCATGATGTACTGTTTACCGTGACCGATGACAGCGGCGCTACTGATCAGCAGGAATATTCTTTTGAAGTGCGCAATGTGCGGGGGGAATTCACCACCCTGGAACCGACAGCGCATATTAATGAAGATCAAACCTATAGTTATAATATTGAATCAGAAGATGAACAGCAGGGCAGTACGGTATATTCTTTTCTAACTCAGCCCGATTGGTTAAACCTCAATACCACCACTGGTGTGATTTCCGGAACGCCCCATAACGGTTACGTGGGCAACCATCCGGTCTCCCTGCTGGTTAATGATGGGCATGATGGTAAAGATACACTCGAATTTGATATTACCGTTAAAAATATTGCACCCCAAATTACAACCACCAATCCGATAACGTCCATCACAGAAGACAGTAATTATTCCTATGATTTTGATTCTGATGATGACGGGCAGGGTACGGTAACCTGGCAGGCAATCAACAGTTTACCGGAACCACTCGCCCTTAGTGCCAGTACAGGTATTTTGAGTGGGACGCCCTTGAACAATGTGGTTGGCGTGCATTTATGCTCCTTATATGTTGATGATGGTAATAGTGGTCGGGATACCCTCACTTTCAATTTAACCATTCAGAATAATCCTCCGAATATTACAACCCAATTACTGAGTTCAGCCACTGAGGATGAAGCCTATGCTTTTAATTTGTCGGCTGATGATGAGCAATCGGGGAACACAGTCTACCGCTTTCTCAACGATGAATCTCTGGACTGGCTCAGCTTAACCGACTCGATCACCGGAAATCTGGAAGGTTACCCGGATAACAGTGATGTCGGCGCCAATTCGGTGATCATTGAATGTGATGATGGTAACGGCGGCCGCGATACCGCAACCTTCAACTTATCAGTTGCCAATACCCTCCCGGTTATTACCACTGATTATGATACCACGATTACTGAAGACACCCAATACAGTTATGATTTTAATAGTACGGACGACGGTCAGGGTACGGTGCTCTATGGGTATATTGCCAAACCCAGCTGGCTATCTCTTAATAGCAGCACGGGAAAATTATCCGGCACTCCTCTGAATGATGATGTTGAGAATGCCAGTGTCTCCATTTATGTTTCCGATGGGAACGGCGGCCGGGACACCACCAGTTATACCCTCTACATTAATAATCGTCCGCCGGTTATTACTTCCACGGCGCCGGATTCCACCGGGGAGGATGTCGCCTTTAGCTATGATATTGAAAGCGATGATGAAGGCCTCGGGGCGACTTATAGTTGGGTGACCAATCCGGGCTGGCTGACCCTGGTGGACACGTCCGGTATTATAAGCGGTACTCCTGATAATAGCGATGTTCCCGGAGGTTTGGTAGCGGTTCAGATCGATGATGGCCAGGGGGGTGTCACCGAAGAGGAGTTTTATCTGAATGTCGTCAATTTAGCGCCTGTTTTTTCAATCCCGGCAGATACAGCCATTGCTGAGGATTCCACTCTGACGATTAACATCGATACGGATGATGAAGGCGATCCATCGGTTACTTATACTCTGATTGATCCCCCAGACCATATGAGTATAACCGCCAGCAGCGGTGTACTTTCCTTTACCCCGGATAATGCACAGGTAAATACATATACCATTCAGATCCAAGCTCAGGATAATCATCTGGGGCGGGATACCTTAGAGTTCAATATCACGGTAAATAATTCGCCCCCGACCATTACCTCCACACCTACCACTACAACAGTCAACGAGGGTAATAGTTGGGAGTATGACATCGCATCTTTGGACGAGAATGTGGGGAGTACCCGGTACAGTTTTGAAGGAACGCCGCCTGGCTGGTTGTCCCTTGATCCGGATTCCGGAATAGTATCTGGTGACGCTATTAATGATTATGTGGATGACTGGAATGTAAGTGTCCGAGTGGACGATGGTAATGGCGGTTTTGACATTCAGAATTGGACCCTGACAGTCAATAATGTGGCACCTGAATTTGCTACTTTAGCAGTCGATAATGCGCGCGAAGATTCACTCTATCAATTTGATATTAATGCGGTAGATGAAGCCGACGCCGGTGTCAGTTTTACTTTTTCCGGTGACAGCCCCAGTTGGCTGTCGCTTAATACCAGCACCGGCCTGTTAAGCGGTACCCCTGATAATCTGGATGTGGGGGATACGACTTTCACAATTCAGCTCGATGATGGCAATGGTGGAACCGCCACCAAAAATTTTGATTTAACTGTGGTAAACAGTAAGCCCATTTTTACCACGACTGCCGATATTGAGGCGACTGAGGATCAGAATTTAAACGTTGATTTAGAGACCAATGATGAAGGCAACGAGGGAACTGGCAGCAGTGGTTTTTCCCTGATTGACAATCCCCCGGATTGGCTGTCGATTATTCAGGCCAGTGGCGAGCTTAGCGGAATTCCCCGGGATGATGATGTGGGTACATTTGATTTGCAAGTGAAATATCTGGATGGTAATGGTGGTATCGATACCCTGCAAACCAACCTGATAGTGTCCAATACACCGCCGGTTTTCACCACTACCAATCCAACGGCTACAGGGACTGAGGATCAAGCCTATTCCTTTCAGTTCGAAACCAATGATGATAGCTGGGTGGGGGTCACTTTTGATACTCTGGCGGCTTTACCAGCTGGATTAAGTTTATCCAGTGCCGGATTGTTAAGCGGTAATCCATTGAATGCTGCGGTGGGCACCAATAGTGTCGGTATTATTGCGATTGATGCCAATGACGGACGAGATACCTTGAATTTCAACCTGGTAATTAGCAATCAGGCTCCTGCCATCGATACTCTGATAATTAATCCAGCGGTAACCACGATCGCGAACACTTCGCAGATTTCCGAGGACATTTCCTACAGTATTGATATCAATGCAGATGACGAAAATGACGGGGAGGGAACCGTATATAGTGTCACTCACCGGCCGGACTGGCTGGCAGTCAGTGATTTAAATCAAGGTAAATTCAGCGGTACGCCGGATAATGGTGACGTGGGCAGGGATTCCTTAGCCGTTACATTTAGTGATGGCCATGGCGGAAGTGTGGATACTGTCCGCTATTTCGATGTAACTAATGTCGCGCCGGAATTGAGTACGACCGGCCCTTTTACTGCAATTGAAGACAGTGCCTTTGCAGCAGATATCAATAGTTCGGATGAAGGTCAGGGAAGTACCCAATATAGCTTTGTCAGTGGTAATCCCGGCTGGCTCAGCCTGAATACATCCACCGGTGTTTTGGGTGGTACACCTGACAATGATGATGTGACACCGGAGGGAAATCCCAATTCAGTGGTTCTCAAGGTTATGGATGGTAACGGAGGGACCGCCCAGCGAACTTATCAGATCAGGGTGACCAACACCAATGATCCACCGCAACTGACAGCTGTGGCGGACACTTCCATTGATGAGGATGTCAACTATGCAATTACCTTAAGTGGTAGTGATGGGGACAGCGATGACGTCCTGCACTATTACTTGATCACCTATCCCGGCGGAATGACTCTGGATAGTACCAGTGGCGAACTCAGCTGGCAGCCAGAGAATGATCAGGTTGGAGATACCACTGTTACAGCCCAGGTGCGGGATAGCGCTGGTGAAACTGATCAAGTCAGCTGGGATATCATTGTCCGGAATGTCACTCCCATCATTACAGCGGTTAATGTCTCCCCGGAACCATTGAGCACCACGGTTGACACCTTTACCGTTAAAGAGGATAAAGCCTATGACGTGGATGCCGTTGCTGACGATGAAAATTACTCCGGCGTCAACTATCAGGTTAGCCATCGGCCGGATTGGTTAGGCGTGACAAATTTAAATCAGGGAGAATTCAGTGGTACTCCTGATAATGGTGATGTAGGTCAGGATTCTTTATCGATCATATTTAATGATGGAAACGGCGCCCGGGATACCGTGGTCAAATATTTCACAGTACAAAATAAAGTGCCGATATTATATGCAGCCGGACCTTTTACCGCTCATGAAGATAGTGCTTTTACCGCAGATATCAATAGTTCGGATGAGGGACAGGGAAATACCCAATACAGTTTTATTAGTGGAAATCCCGGCTGGTTAACACTCAACAGCACATCCGGGCAGTTAGGCGGTACACCGGGAAATGCTGATACCACTTCCGCGGATAATCCGCATTTGATCGTACTCGAAGTGGATGATGGCAATGGGGGCACCGATCAGAAAAGCTACCAGCTGGCAGTAGCCAATACCAATGATGATCCGCAACTGACTGCCCTTGCGGATTCAACCATTAATGAAGATGAATTGTATACTGACACCCTCAGTATTACCGATATTGATGAGGGCGATACTCACCGGTTTTATCTCCTGGATGACTATCCCGGCGGAATGACCATTGATTCCACGGCCGGGATAATTTCCTGGACACCTGATAATTCCCATGTGGCTTCCAATCATCCGGTGGCTGTAAAAGTTGTCGATGGGAGTGGGGGTAGCGACTCAACCGATTATAGCTTATCAGTCAACAATCGGGCACCCCAATTTACTTCTGCTGTGATAACTGATGCCACTGAAGATGCCGGCTATCAATATGATCCGGAGTGTGATGATGAGGGATTGGGCACCACAGCCTATGAACTGATCAAAGCCCCCGCTTGGCTGAATATGAATGCGGTAAGCGGCAAGTTAACCGGCATGCCAGACAATAGTCATGTCAGTAGTGACAGTGTGGTCGTCAAAGTGGATGATGGCAACGGTGCGATTGCCTATCAGCGCTGGCTGCTGACAGTTGCCAATGTGCCTCCGCAGATTACCTCTGCGGCGGTTGAAACCGCCACCGAGGAAGAGGATTATGTGTATGATGTGGCCTGCGATGATGATGGTCAGGGGAGTATCACCTATGCTGCTCCGGTGAAACCGGATTGGTTGGCCATCGACGCTCTGCAGGGGATCTTATCCGGGACACCTCAAAATGATGATGTCGGAGATGCCTCGGTAATGGTAACGGTTACCGACGGCAATGGCGGCAGTGATTCACAAACTTTCACCCTTACGGTAATCAATACCAATGATGCCCCCCAGATAACTTCGGCCGCCATTACAACCGCAAAAGAAGACAGTCTCTATCTCTACGATGTTAATGCTGAAGATTCGGATGGAGACACCATTACCTATACTCTGGTCACTGCTCCGAACAGTATGACCATTGATTCCAGTTCAGGATTAATCCGCTGGACCCCGGACAATCGCAATGTGGGGGAAGCGGCTTTGGTTTCAGTCAGTGTGACCGATGGCAATGGCGATCAAGATACGCAGAGCTGGAGCATCACGGTTAGTAATTCAGTTCCGCAGATCACCACGCGACCGGAAATTATTTTTGCCACCGAAGACCAGGCCTTTACTTATGATTTCGAAGCCGATGATGAGGCGCAGGGAGAAACAGTCTATCGCTTGTTGCGATCTCCGGATTGGGTGAGTCTGGAAAATACCACGACCGGGGTTGTCAGCGGAACCCCCACTAACCGGGATGTGGCGACCGGAGACAGCTTATGGGTTGAATTTGATGATGGCAATTCCGGCTTGGATACCCTCAAAACAGCCCTTACGATCAGCAACACTCCCCCGAACTTTGTCGAACAAGCCGACACTGCCGCTCTTGAAGATTCCCTGTTTACGCTTGATCTGGCCTGTGATGATGAGGGTTATGGTGATATTGCCTATGCAGTTATCGGTACGCTTCCGGGATGGTTGACATTGGTAGATTCCAGCGGCATTTTGTCCGGCACCCCTCTAAACGCCGATGTGGGCAGTGCAGCGTTGTCCATCAAGGTTAATGATGGCCATAATGGCCGCGATACCCTGAACTTTCTATTGACGATTACTAACCGGCGGCCTCAATTTGTTGGCACTCCTACGGCTTCAGTTTATGAAGATAGTAGCTATCACTATGATCTGAATGTTGATGATGAAGGGTCCGGTTCCGTTATTTATACCTTGCTGAGCAACCCCGGTTGGTTAATCCTGAATACCACCACTGGTATCCTGAATGGGACGCCGCGCAATAATGATGTGGGCTCCAATACAGTCGAGGTGAAAGCGGAGGACGGAAACGGAGGGCTGGATTCCCTTGAGTTTATCATTGATGTCATCAATACACCACCACGGATTACCACCACACCGACTACCAGCGCTCAGGAAGATATTCAGTATAGGGTGGACTTCAATTGCACCGATGAAGGTCAGGGCACCATGCTCTACAATAAATTATTGGGACCGGACTGGCTGGTCATCAATGCTGGGACTGGCTTGCTGAAAGGCACACCCCTTAACCAGCACGTTACCACTGCTGATTCCATTGTGATTACTGTTTCTGACGGACAGGGCGGCTCGGATACCCTGGGCTACAATCTCGCTGTATCCAATAAATCGCCTGCTTTTACGACTATGTTTAGCGATACATCCATAGTTGAAGATGATGTTTTTAATTATGATTTTGCAAGTGACGATGAAGGACAGGGAGATGTGATTTACAGCTTTGTCAATCAGCCGCCGGAATGGCTGCAAATCGACTCTTCCAGTGGGACTATCAGTGGCACGCCGCTTAATAATCACATTGTTGATTCGCTCGGGCTGCAACTTAAGGTGGATGATGGGAATGGCGCAGCAGATTATGCGGTTTTCTATGTAACGGTGCTGAATAATCCCCCCCAATTCACTGCTCCCATCGCGGATAGTATTGCCACTGAAAATCAACTTTTTACCTATGACGCTGACACCGATGATGAAGCTCAGGGAACTGCCTATTATGCTTTGATCGGAACTTATCCCAACTGGTTAGCGCTGGTGGATTCTGCTGGTATCCTCAGGGGAACTCCAGCCAACGCTGATGTGGATACCAGTTCGATCCAACTCCGCTTTTATGATGGTAATGGCGGCACCATCGATCAGCAATTTCAATTGATAGTGGAAAATGTCAATGATGATCCTTTTATCACCACGACCAGGACAACCGATAGTACTCAGGAGGATATCCTCTGGGCGTTTACCTGTACTGCTGAGGACAGCGATTTAGTCCATGGGGATGTACTGACCTTTTCCTTAGCCGATCAGCCGGCCGGGATGAGTATCAATGCTGAGTCGGGTGTGATCAACTGGACACCGGACAACGATGCAGTCGGTGTTCACACCTTTGCGATGATTGTCGAAGATGAAGACCAGGTTGATGACAGTCTGGAATTTGAGTTAATTGTTGAAAATGTGAACGATACCCCCTGGATTATTTCCCAAGCCGATACCCTAACACTGGAAGATTCTTTGTTTACTATGTCGATCAAAGGTCAGGATGTTGATGTGGGGGATGAACTCAGTTATAATTTGCTGAGTGCGCCTCCGGGAATGTCAGTCGTTGATTCCACAGGTGAAATTTCCTGGATACCGGATAACAGTCAGATCGATGATTGGCAGGTCATCAGCCGGGTACAGGATCTATCGGTCACTGCGGCTGATACCGATACATTTATCTTGACAGTCCAAAATGTTAATGACGCTCCGTTGCTGGCTAAGGATATCATGGCCGCCGAAATCATGGAAGACAGCCTCTGGCAATTTCAGCTGCACGCTATGGATCCGGATTCCAATTATAATGAGGTATTAACCTATTCCGTTGTAAATGCACCCCAAAACCTAACCCTGGTTGATTCCACGGGATATATCACCTGGAGACCCCGGAATGAACATGTAGGCCGCGATTCCGTGTACTTTTATGTTAAGGATTTGGCCCAAGCCTACGACAGTCTTTTATTTTATCTGACCGTGATCAATACCAATGATGCCCCCCAATTGGCTACCATTGCAGATACTATAGCTTATGAAGATTCCCTTTTTCAAAAGGTTATCACCTATTTTGATGTCGATGTCGGGGATTCGGCGGAGTATGCCTTAATATCGGCACCCGAGGGGATGCAATTGGACTCCTTAACCGGGCAATTAACCTGGCTACCCGGAAACGCCAACCGGGATCAAAACTACACCATTGAACCCTGTGTTATTGACGGTGCCGGTGCGGCTGATACCACACAGTTTGATATCTATGTCAATAATGTGAATGATGCTCCGGTTCTTGCTACACTGGAAACCATATCTTTTCCCGAAGATTCGAGCCTCATTATTCAATATCGCAGCTGGTCTGACAAGGCGGTGGATATTGATCACCCGGATAGTGTTTTGACCTGGGAAATAATCCCTTTTGAAACTATTAATTTCGTTGAAGCGGGGGATTCGGTGCGTTTCTTCGCACCAGCCGATTGGTTTGGCCGGGATACTTCAATGGCAGTAGTATCCGATGGCGAATTGACCGATTCTACGCAATTGGTCATTCGTGTTGAACCGGTTAATGACAGTCCTCAGATCTCAGCAGGATTTCCGGATAGCCTCCATTTTCCGGAGGATGATACCACCTATCTTAATTTAAATGAATATATAAGTGATGTTGATAATGATACCTTGGAGATTAACTGGTCGGTCAGTACCCAGACGCAAACCAAAGGACACGGTAATTTCCAAAGTATAGATCAGGTGAAATACTATCAGAAAAGAGGACCTGCCAGGCGAACACTCGCCGTTGAGAGAGGAGAAAATAGTCGGCCTTGTCAAGGAATTGCACTGATTAATGCGGCCGGGGATAGTATTATTATCGAGATCAATCCGGCCACTAATCACGCTAAGTTTTATGCCCAGCCCGATTTCTACATTGCCGGCTTTCCCTTTATCTTTACAGCCAATGATAGTGTTGGGCCCAACGAATTTGGGAGCGACAGTGCCAGTCTGGTTGTCACAGTAGATCCGGTCAATGACGCTCCGGTGCTGGACAGTTTACCCGCCGTAACGGTCAGGGAAGACTCTCTTATCCAGATGTCTATCCGGGAGTGGTTTCCCTATGTGCGGGATGTGGATGATGAGGACAGCCTCTTGACTTGGCAGCTGCTGCCGGGAAACCATAGCCTGGCTACCCTGAATGCAGACAGCCTCAGGGTTACCCCGGAACCTAATTGGTTTGGCCGCGATACCCTGCCGGTGATCGTTGGTGACGGTCTATTACAGGATACGGTTATGTGGCAGCTGCGTTACCAATCAATAAACGATCCTCCGCTCTTTACCGCTTTTCCGGACACCAGTTTCGATGAGGATGATACGCTCTTTATCGATTTGAATCAGTATATTGATGATATTGAAACCCCGGATTCTGCTTTGATTCTAAAGGCTGAAATAAAAAATGCTTCAAACAAGAAAACCAACCCATTGGTTATAGATTGGCGAGATAAACGCGGTAAGTCAGATCCTGGAAAAAAACTTAATCCTAAATTAAATCAAAAACAGGATAGCTTAACAGTTCAGATTGATCAACACACTCATATTGCCGCTGTTTTTGGACCCCCAAATTATTATACTGACCCGGTTCCGATCCAATTCACAGTAATTGACGATAGTTTGGCCAAAGATAGTGTTCTGGTCAATATTGGCATAGAAGCAGTTAATGATAAACCTGTAATCCAAACACTTCCGCCAATCGTATACAATGAAGATGAGATCTATATTTGTTCGCTGAGTAACTGGGATAGTCTTGTTTATGATGTTGAAGATCCAGATTCATTGTTAAGGTGGCAGTTTGGTGATCCACAAAATATAATCCTTGAACATGATTCTCTTAATCGACGGTTACTCTTTAGTTCGCCGGATAACTGGTATGGAAATGATAGCTTGTCTGTATGGGTAACTGATCAGGGAGGATTAAAAGATACAACTGAATTAAAGATTACTATTAGCCCTGTAAATGACCCACCCAGAATAGATAGTCTGCTATATAGCATGCACTTTTATCAGAATGATACCCTTATCTACGATCTGGACACTTGTGCCCACGATTTTGACACACCGCTTGATTCCTTGAATTGGCAGTTCGAGGTGGCGCCCCCTATCTTTTATGAATTTGAGGATAGCTCGCATATTTTATCACTATGGTCGGCTGCGAATTGGTTTGGCCGGGATTCAATCAAGGCCCAGGTGCGGGATACCCGTGATTCCACGGATATACGCTGGCTGACGGTAACGGTCAGTGATACCACGCCACCTACATTTAGGGTGAAGATTACCCAGAATAAACTAATCAGCCGTAAGATTGATATCCGCATTACACCTTCAGAGCAGCTCAGCGCGCTACCCCAAGTTTTTGTGGCCGGAGATTCCATGGAACTGGCGGATAGCACTGGCTTTTATATGACGAAATATGAGGCAGATTCCACTGGTGAACTGCAGGTACTGCTCAAAGGCTATGACCGGGCCGGAAATTTGGGGACGGAATTGTATGTTATGTGTGTCAATATGGTCAGCGTGCAAAATGGGGGTGCCCTAACGGGTGAAAACCAGATCCTCTCCTTTTTGTTCTCAGCTAACACAATTAAAACAGATGTCATGGCTTTACTTTTACCCATTGGGGAAGGCATCTCCAGTGAAAACGATGGGCTGGCTAAAACCACACAAACCACTGCCAATGGTAGAGCGGTATCCCCGCCGGTTGAACTGGTCATGCCCTATCAGCGCTTAAAACAGAAAGCCCGCGTATTATTTGATTTTGATGATCTTGATGTGCCTCAGCAGGATGCCAACTATCTCGGCATTTATTATAAAAAGGGGGATTTGTGGGAATACCTGCCTACCTATACCAGCCTGGAAACAGGTGCTTTCTGGGCCTACTCAGACCACATCGGTACTTTTCAGGTGTGGGTGAATACAGCGAAGCCGGTAGTGGTTATTCCCGAGGAATATAATGTATCCCAGAATTATCCCAATCCCTTTAATGCCCGGACCACGATTAATTACCTTATCGGCGCGGGTCGCTTCCAGAATTTTGATGAAGCCCTCGTTCAACTCAGCCCGGTGGATGTCTCGGTGCGGATTTACAATTTGTTGGGGCAGGAAGTATGTGAATTGGTGAATGAAATCCAACTGCCCGGACGCTATACAGTTATTTGGAATGGGCGCAATAATATGGGCCGCCAGGCAGCTAGCGGTCTCTATATCTACCAGGTTATCTTGGGTGAACAAGTTTTTCATAAGAAAATGACGATTTTGAGATAAAATATTTTTATCAACACCAATTTTATCCGGCATAATTTAAAATAATATTTATCTGCCCAGCCTTTCAGGATTGAATCTTTTCTCCGCTATAGAATCAACCGGTTACGCAGCAGCTTAGGAGTGATAAGTCATTGATATTACCAGATTTATTTGTATTTTATAGCGGTGAATAAAAATATAGAAAAAGGAGGTCACACATGGAATATAAGGCTGATGTGAATCGCTATAGTAAAATGAAATACAGACGGAGTGGTAACAGTGGATTACTACTACCGGCTATTTCACTGGGATTATGGCATAATTTCGGTGAAGTCGATACTTTGGAAAATGCTAAAAAAATGATTTTTCGGGCCTTTGATCTGGGAATTACCCATTTTGATCTGGCTAATAATTATGGGCCGCCGCCCGGTACCGCAGAAACCAATTTCGGGCGTATATTGAACCAGCATCTGCGGTCCTACCGGGATGAAATGATCATATCTTCCAAAGCCGGCTATTACATGTGGCCGGGGCCCTACGGAGAATGGGGCAGCCGGAAAAATATGATCAGCAGCATTGACCAGAGCCTGCAACGTCTGGGGATTGATTATTTGGATATTTTCTATTCCCATCGCTTTGATCCGAATACCCCTTTAGAAGAGACTATGGGGGCCCTGGATTATATTGTCCGTTCGGGAAGAGCCCTTTACGTGGGTATCTCCTCCTATGATGTTGAACAGACCCGGCAGGCGGTCAAAATCCTTAACGATCTGGGGACCCCTTGTCTTATCCATCAGCCGCCTTATTCTTTGTTTAATCGCAAGATTGAAGAGGGACTGACTGAGGTACTGGATGAATTGGAGCTGGGATGTATAGTTTTTACCCCGCTGGCCCAGGGTATGCTGACCGATAAGTATCTGGATGGTATCCCCACCGATTCCCGCGCCGCTAAAGCCCACGGGTTCCTGAAGGCAGAACAGATTACCAAAGAGAGACTGGAGAAGATAGATCAGCTGAATAACTTGGCAAAATCACGGAGTCAATCTCTGGCCCAGATGGCTATTGCCTGGGTATTGAATAATCCTACAGTGACATCTGCTGTTTGTGGTGCCAGTAAAGTAAAGCATATTGAAGATAATGTAGCAGCCTTGGATAATCTGGAATTCAGTACCGAGGAATTGGATAAAATTGACCGGATTCTGGCTACTTAGGTGTGTAACGACACCTGGTCCTGATTGATCTGAAATACTGTTAGCGAAATGATTGATAATATTATTTAGCCAAACAACGGAGGAATTATGGCTAAGATAGCAGTTATTATAACCGATTTATTTGAGGATGTCGAATATACAAAGCCGGCCGAGGCCTTTAAAAAAGCGGGTCATGAATTGGTTCATATCGGTCTGAAAGCTGGGCAGGAAGTCAAAGGTAAAAAGAAGGATACACCGGTGACTATTGATCAAGCAGTCAAAAATGTTTCTCCCGCCGATTTTGAGGCGTTGTTGATCCCGGGCGGTTACTCACCGGATAAACTACGTGCCTATCCTGAGCCGGTAGAGTTTGTACAGGAATTTGTAAAAAGCGGTAAACCGGTTTTTACGATTTGCCATGGCCCGCAATTATTGATCACTGCTCAGGTTTTGGAGGGCCGCCGGTTGACCGGATGGAAATCCATTACCCAGGACATCAAAAACGCCGGAGCGAAATATCTGGATCAAGCGGTGGTAGTCGATGATAATCTCATTTCCAGCCGCTATCCCGGCGACCTGCCGGTCTTCATTAAAACCAGCTTGAAACATTTGTCATAATCTGAAAAACAGATACCCCATATCACTTTCGGATTGACAAAGGGTTATTAAATTTATATGTATTGGATTGATTTAAATTTTACACCATAATACAAGGTTAAGAAGAGCATGGGAAAAGATCCATTGACACTAGAGTTTTTTAAAACCGGCTCTGGCTTTTTTAATATTGAAGTGCCAATTATTTGCGGTGCCATGACCTGGGTCAGCGATCCCGCCCTGGTCTCAGCAGTTTCAAATGCCGGTGCCCTTGGGGTTCTGGCAGGTGGTAATGCGCCGGTGAGTATACTGGCCGATCAGATCAGTGAAACCCAGGGGCTGACCAATAAACCCTTTGGCGTAAACCTGATCACCATTGCACCAAATTATCCGGATCAATTAGACTTAGTAGCTGATCTGGGGCTCCCTTTTGTGATCTTTGCCGGCAGCTTTCCAAAGCGCAGGGAGATTCAAAAAGCCAAACAGAGCGGAGCCAAAGTACTCTGTTTTGCCTCCGCTAAATCAATTGCCGAACGGATGCTGAGTTATGGGATCGACGCTTTAATTCTGGAAGGATCAGAAGCCGGGGGTCATGTGGGGCATGTCAGTTTGACAGTTCTGCTACAACAAGTTTTATTTCGAGTGCCACAGGTACCTATTTTTGTCGGTGGGGGTGTGGCCACCGGACGCATGTGCGCGCATTTATTAATGATGGGTGCAGCGGGTGTGCAAATGGGGACCCGCTTTGCCGTGGCCAGAGAAAGCGCGATTCATAGCCGGTTCAAGCAGCATATCATCCGTTCCAAAGCGCGTAATGCGGTCTCAACCCCTCAGTTTGACAGCCGCTTGCCAGTAGTAGCGGTGCGCGCCCTGCATAACAAAGCCCATAAAGCGTTTAATCGCTTACAGTTTGAGCTGATCAAGCAACTGGACCAGGGTGAAATTACCCGCAAAGCAGCTCAGTTAAAAGTCGAGAAATTTTGGATTGGCGCGCTTAAACAGGCAGTAAAAGAAGGTGATATCGAACACGGTTCCCTCATGGCCGGACAGTCGGTCGGTCTGGTCAACAGCGAGATGAGTGTCCGGGAAATCATTACTGAGATTGTTAGTGATATCACTGTCGAATTACAGCGCCTGCAGAACCGCTTTTGCCGTTAGTAAATAGTATCCAGGGATGCTTAAAAATAGATAACCGGCCGGTAAGAGTTTATTTGCCTACTCCTGAGAGGGGCTTAAGAAACTCCTCACCTCACGGTTGTTGCTATTTATTTCAATGATTCAGGCTACTTAAAACAGGGAGCGTGTCTGGCTATTTATTTTTTCAATACAGCTGGGAGAATTGTTTTTTACGCTGTTCACATAAGTTGATACCGGATAGAATTCCAGACTCTCAGAATAGGGCTGCAGCAATTGTAAAGCCTCTGCCGGCGGATAATCATTTCCTTTCAACCATATATCCAGCTCATCCTCCTCAAGGATGGCCGGCATCCGCGGATGAATAAAACTAAATTCCTCCCGGGCATCGGTCGTGATCACCGTATAAGAATAGACCGGATTTCCTTTAGGATTTTTCCAGAGACTCCATAAGCCTGCCATGGAAATGAAACCGTGATCCGGTTTACGGAAATAATAGGGCTGCTTGGACCCATTGCTCTTTTCCCATTCATAATAACCGTCGGTAATGACCACACAACGATGATTATAGACCAGGTTGGCAAAAGAGGGCTTCTTGGTAATGGTTTCACTGCGAGCGTTGATCAGGGTGCTGATCCTGTCCCTGTCTTTCACCCAGGCAGGAATCAACCCCCACATCATGGGCTTGATGATACGGTTGTCGCTGTAAACCAGAATGGGATTTATATCCGTAGGTGCAATATTGTAACTTGGTGTAAAATCATAGTCTGGCTCCCACAGATTAACTGAGTAAGCCTCGATAATCTCCATTTTGCCTTTGGTTAGGGTTTTGCGTCCGCACATAATTAAA
>CAZXFH010000031.1:0-39459 GCA_964640055.1 uncultured bacterium
TTAAAATGAGTATTTATGAAAGTATCTTATAGATATATATGCATTGGTGCTTAAAATTACATATAATTCTTTTACTTAAAAAACAAATAAGACATTTGTATTATCATTTTTATCTATCTATATTTGTCTATAGATAACAGGATGAATTCAAACTCCGAACAAAAAAAGGAGCACCTCAATGATTACCGAAATTTTACCTGAAATCAAAGAAATCAAGGATGCTGAATTACGTAAAAAAGTCATCGCAGTCTGGAATGAGGCCATGCAATATCGCGGCTGGACCGTAAAACAGGTATCCACTATCCCTTTCACTCTCCTGGCTGAAAATGTAAAGATCACCTATATCGATCATATTCGAGCTGTTTGTCGGATGTGTATGGCCTGCGATCAGGTCCAGGCAGAAGTGCACGGAAAGAAACGGACTCCTGTAAACCGCGATTATTTAATTGCCGGAGCACTGTTGGCTGATGTGGGTAAATTATTGGAATACGAAATAGTAGATGATCAGGTTATTAAATCTGATTATGGAAAACATATCCGCCATCCCTTCAGTGGTGTGGGACTGGCTTTCAAGCATGATATTCCTTCGGAAGTAATGCATATCATCGCCACCCATTCCAAAGAAGGCACAGGAGAAGAACGACAGCCCGAATCCATTATTTTCCACCATACGGATTTTATTGATTTTGAGCTGGTAAAATAGAGATACACAGCACGGAATAGCTTGATAACTTATTATTTGATTTATTTATCAATTCAAATCAATCGAGGTAATAATGGGAAAAACCTTTTCTGAAAAAATTATCGGTAAAAAACTGGATAAACCAGTACAGACCAACGAAATTGTGGAGGTTGAGCCTGATGTGGCCATGTCCCATGACAATACCGCGGCAATCTCCAAAAAATTTTATGATATTGGCACCGATAAAGTATATGATCCTGACAAACATGTTATTATCCTGGATCATTGTACGCCGGCTGGTAATGCCAAATTTGCCCAAAATCACAAAGAGATCAGGGAGTTTGTAAAAAAACAGCAGATTAAAAATTTCTATGATATCAATATCGGTATCTGTCATCAAGTCATGTCCGAGAAAGGTCATGTTTATCCGGGCGCACTGATCGTCGGATCGGACTCCCATACCACCTCTTACGGGGCCTTCGGTGCCTTCTCATGTGGCATCGGCCGTAGCGAGATGGCAGTCATTATGGCCCGCGGAAAGATCTGGTTAAAAGTGCCTGAAACGATCAAAATAGAGGTAGAAGATCAGCTTCCGCCGGGAATTTCCGCCAAAGATCTGATTTTATGGATTGCCGGTGAAATTGGGGCCGACGGTGCTCTTTATCAAGCCATTGAATTTTGCGGTCCCACCATTGAGCGTATGTCGCCGGCCAGCCGCTTTGTACTTACCAATATGGCAGTTGAACTGGGGGCTAAAGCAGGCTATATGATTCCTAACGCGGAAACAATAGCTTATCTGAAGCAGCGGGTTAAGCATCCTTTTGATATCGTCAGTTCTGATCCGGACGCTGAGTATGCGGCCACTTATAACTTTAATGTCTCCCGGCTGGAACCGATGATTGCCAAACCCCATACTGTCGACAATGTCGTCCCGGTTAGTGAGATAGAGGGCACACCCATACAACAGGTTTTCTTTGGCTCCTGTACCAATGCTCGCCTGGAGGATTTTAAGGTGGTGACCAAAGCCCTTCAGGGTAAAAAAGTCCATCCCGCGGTAAGGTTGCTAGTCTTCCCGGCCTCAATGGAAATCTATAAACAGGTTTTAGAACGTGGTTGGATCACTACCCTGGTCAATGCCGGAGCGATTATCATGAATCCGGGCTGTGGTCCCTGCATGGGCAACCATGCGGGCATCCTGGCCGATGGAGAAGCCGCGCTGGCAACTTCCAACCGTAATTTCAAAGGCCGTTTGGGTAATAAAAATTCCTTTGTTTACTTAGGCAGTCCGCTTACCGCAGCGGTAAGTGCCCTTGAAGGTAAAATCACCGACTTTCGCAAGATATTAAATATACAGGAGTAAAAATGATCATAAAAGGACGCATATGGAAATATGGTGACGATGTCAATACCGATGTCATTTTTCCGGGGAAATATACCTATACTCTCAGTGATCCTCAGGAGATGGCCAAAGTAGCCCTGGAAGATCTGGATCCGGAATTCGCCCAAAAAGTACAGCCCGGCGATATTATTGTAGGCGGTAAGAATTTCGGTTGTGGTAGTTCCCGCGAACAGGCTGCTGCCTGTCTGGTTTACGCCGGCGTTGGGGCGGTGATTGCCAAATCCTTTGCCCGTATTTTTTTCCGTAACTGTATTAATTACGGTTTACCAGCCTTAACCTCCTCCGCAGCAGTCGAATCCGTAACTCCCGGTGAAGAGATCAAAATCGATACTGATGCAGGTCAAGTTCACAGTCAATCCGGGATCTTCACTTTCCCGCCTCTGCCTCCTGAAATTGTGGGCATTTTCGATGCCGGCGGGTTAATTCCTTACACTAAAAAGAAACTGGGCTTGGAATGAGCAAGCGTTTGGACCGCACCATCAACCAATATATAAACCAAATTACCGGTTCCCCACTGGAGAAGCGTGCACGGGTGGGACGTCTGGCCGGCTGGTGGTCTATCTGGGTTAATCTGGGCCTGTTCATCACAAAGCTCCTTATTGGTCTCCTGATCAATTCTATCGCCTTATTAGCGGATGCAATCCATTCGGTTTCGGACGTGATCACCTCCCTGGTGCTGATCGTGGGATATAAAATTACGACCAAGCCGGCGGACCCCAAGCATCCCTACGGTCATCAACGGGCGGAATACATCGCTTCCCTGATCATTGCTTTACTAATCGCACTGGCCGGGTTTGAGTTTATTAAATCCGCCATCGAAAGAATCAGAGAGCCGCACATCAACCCTATTGGTCCGGGTGTGTTTATTTTTGTTATTATCACTATCGTTGTCAAATTAGCCATGGCGACTCTGGCCAAAGGATTGGGAGGCTCCGTCAATTCAGCCGCTATTAAGGCTGATGCAATCCATCATTATTCCGATGCCTTAGGCTCTGGTTTTGTGCTTTTGGCTATCCTAGGGTCCCAACTAGGCATCCCGGAATTAGACGGAGTTGGCGGCATTATGGTAGGTTTGATCTTGTTATGGGCCGGATACACCATTGCAAAGGAAGCCGCTGATTCAATTCTCGGAAAACCACCATCCGATAAACTGATCCGTAAAATTCAAAGCCTCAGTAAATCGGCTGATGAAGTACTGGCGATTCACGATATTGTCGTTCACCGCTATGGTTTTCAGCAATTCATCAGTTTACATTTAGAGGTGAATTCTAAAATGGATCTGGCCGCAGCTCATAATGTCGCTGAAAAAGTGCGTCAGAAGATAAGCAAAGAAATCGGCGCCTATGTCACCATTCACGTCGATCCGGTTGAGACGGATAATCCCTTTTTAAATCAAGTTGAAAAATATTTACACGGATTGATAGACCAGCGTGGTGATATTAAAGAATTTCATGATTTACGGCTGGTTCACCAGCAAGGGAAGCAGCTGGTTTTGCTTGACCTGGTACCGCACAAATCAGCATATACGAAAACCAAAGAAATAGAAAGTCGGCGTTGGATTAAAAATAAATTACAGCGTCGATTCCCGGATTGGGGAATTGTTATCAATATTGATCCTATTTATACTCATAACTGAAATGAAGGAGGTAACGCATGGCAAAGTATCGTATTGCCTGGCTGCCTGGCGATGGTGTCGGGCATGATGTGATGGAAGCCGCCAGGATGGTCTTGGATGAATTGAAGTTGGATGCTGAATATGTACACGGTGATATGGGTTGGGAATTTTGGAAAAAGGAAGGTAATCCCCTGCCCGACCGAACCGTGGAGATGCTGAAGACCGCTGATTGTGCTCTCTTCGGGGCAATCACTTCCAAACCGAAAGAGGAAGCGGAAAAAGAGCTGCAGCCTGAATTACAAGGCCAAGGACATGAATATTTCAGTCCTATTGTCAATCTGCGCCAAAGTTTTAATTTACACACTAACCTGCGTCCCTGTAAAGCCTATAAAGGCAATCCACTCAACTATCGGGATGATATTGATCTAACTATTTTCCGCGAAAATACGGAAGGACTTTATTCCGGGGTGGAGTTCCATCCACTACCACAGGAAGTCTTCGATGTATTGTCAAAGCATCACCATAAAATTAAACGGTTTGCCCAGTTTGGACTGGAAAATGTGGCTTTCTCCAGCCGCATTATGACAAAACAGGCTTGTGAACGCATCGTGCGCAATGCCTTTGAATATGCCAAAAAGCATGCTAAAAAATCGGTGACAGTCGTGGATAAACCTAATGTGATTCGGGAAACCGGTGGTTTGATGATCCGCACAGCGCGTCAGGTAGCCAAAGCTTATCCGGACATTAAGATGTGGGAAACCAACATTGACGCCCAGTGTATGTGGCTGGTGAAAAATCCGCAGGATTACGAGGTGCTGGTAGCCTCCAATATGTTTGGCGATATTCTTTCGGATCTGAGCGGACAGTTGGTTGGTGGACTCGGATTTGCCTGCAGTGGCAACATTGGTGATGACTTTGCGGTTTTTGAACCGACGCACGGATCAGCCCCCAAATATGCCGGGCAGTACAAAGTCAATCCCATCGCTATGATCCTGAGTACCAAAATGATGCTGAACTTTCTGGGTGAATTGGACATGGCTGCGGCTATTGACAGAGCCGTTGCCAAAATAATCGCCGAGGGTCAATTCCGCACCTATGACATGGGCGGTGATAACAGCACGCTGGAAGTTGCTCAAGCTATTGTAGATCAATTGGCCTAAAACAGCACTGTTTAATGTTCTGAATCCACTCGATCAAGTGATCATCGGGTAGGAATAATGTAAAATTACCAAAAAAGTATCGAGGAGTATTTATGCGGGAAACCATTTCGAGACAAATTGCCCGTTTTGCTTGTCAGCTTCAATACACGGATTTACCGGAAGAGGTAGTATATCAAGTAAAACGGTACGTTTATGACTCTTTGGGCTGTGCATACGGCGCGATGCAAACCAAAGATGTAATGACAATTTATAACCTTTATAAAGACATGCAGGGTAAACCGGAAGCCACGGTGATTGGATTTGGCGACCGGTATCCGGCGGTGAACACCACCCTGATCAACTCTCTAATGGTCCGCGCCCTGGATTATAATGACATTTATTGGCAGGAGGACCCCTCCCATCCCAGTGATTTGATCCCGGCGGCCCTGGCTGTAGGCGAAAGGGCCGGCAAATCTTTGCAGGATATTATTGTTGCCATTGTGCTGGCCTATGAATTTGAACAGCGGATGTGTGAATTTGCCGTACCCGGTTTAAGAGAACGCAAATGGCATCATGCCACTATTACGCAATTTGTATCTCCCATCGTAGCCGGAAAACTCTTGGATCTCAATGAGGATCAAATGGTAAATGCTATCGGCATAAACGGCGCTCATAATCACACTATCGGCTGTCCCACAGCCGGCAAACTGACCATGATGAAGAATACCGTGGACCCTATGGCGGTTCAAACCGGGGTCTTTGCCGCCTTAATGGCACAGCAGGGATATACGGGCACGGCAGCTATCTTCGCAGGGAAAGAAGGACTGATGGATGTCTATGGCCCGGATTGGAACCATGAAAAATTGTTGGGAGATCTGGGTCAACGCTTTAAAATTTTGGATTGCTCCATGAAGGCCTTTCCCACCGAAGCTCTGACCCACACCCATTTAAGCGCGGTTTTAAAACTGGTGCGCGATCATGATATCAAACCGGAAAACATTACGGAAGTTGTGATCACCACCATTGCACGGGCCTGCGATATTTTATTCGATCCGGAAAAATATAAGCCTGATTCGAGGGAAACCGCCGATCATAGTCTACCCTACTGTATTGCCGCAGCTATTGTGGACCGTCAAATTACCCCTAACTCCTTTTCCAAGGAAAAATTAAAGGATCAGCGCCTCTGGAATGTGATCAATAAAATCAAAGGGGCAGCCAGCGAGGAATTTGAAAAGTTGTTTCCGGCCAAACAACCCTCTAAAGCCGTGATCCGTACTCAGGAGGGCCGGGAATACAGTCAGTATCTGGATTATCCCAAAGGGGATCCGCGGGAACCCATGACCGACCAGGATCTGCAAATCAAATTTAATGCCCTCTCTGAAGCTGTCCTTTCACCGAACAAGCAATTAGAAGTCAAGACTCTGACCTACGATCTGGAAAATCAAAATGATATCTCGAAATATATGCAGGCCCTCAAAACTGATAAAACCTGAAATAGTCGATTCAGATGATCACCCGCAAACAATTGGATCAATACCGTACTTATTTTTCAGTAACCCAACAGCAAATCTATCTTAATCATGCTGCGACTTCACCTCTTTCGACCAAAGTCACTCAGGCAATAGGTACCTACCTTGACCAACGGTGCCAAACACAGCCGGATAATTTTGAAAAAGTTCTGCAGACAGCGGAAGCATTAAGAGCATTATTCGGACAGATAATCAATGCGGTCGCCAGCCGGATTGCTATTTTACAGAATACAACCCAGGGACTCAATACAATCGCCTCTGGTTTATCCTGGAAGCCCGGAGACGAGATTCTGATTCCCGAACAGGAATTCCCGGCTAATGTATATCCTTTCCTGAACCTGCGGCAAAAAGGGGTAAAAGTACGATTTCTGCCGTTGCATGACGGCGGCTTACAGCCTGACATTTTAGCCGGCAGCATTACCAAACGAACTAAGCTGTTGAGTATCAGTTACGTCGGATTTTTGAGCGGATTTAAGCATGATCTGAAGACGATCGGTCAGATCTGCCGGGATAAGCACGTTATTTTTGTTGTGGACTCCATCCAGGGGTTGGGCGCTGTTCCCTTGGATGTACAAGCCTGCCATATAGACGCCCTGGCCAATGGTGGACATAAATGGCTTATGTGCCCCCAGGGAATTGGTTTCTTATATCTGAAACAATCTTTGCAAGCTAAAATCAGACCAGTCCACATAGGGTGGACCGGTTTGGCCGATCCCATGGATTTTCTGAATTATGAACAGGAGTTGGCTGTGGAAGCCCGTCGTTACGAACTGGGCAGCTTTAACAGCCTGGGCGTGATAGGAGCCCATGCCGCTCTATCTTTACTAACAGATATCGGCATACCCAACATTTATGAACATCTAATTGAATTAACATCCCGGCTATGTCACGGTCTCGAACAAGTAGGCTGTCAGTTATTCACCACTGAAGATCTCAAGAATCGATCCGGCATCGTGACTTTTATTCCGCGGGCCAAGCAAACGAGTGAGGCGTTCTATAACTATCTCCGAGCACACCAGGTTGTCTGTTCGCTGCGGGAAGGCAGGCTTCGCATGGCACCGCACTTTTATAACACACCGGAAGAAGTCGACCGCATCATTGAACTATGTGATACCTTTTCAGTGACTTAGACGATTTTTTATCAGACTGAAGGAAAATTATTCAGATCTGGCCTTATTGCATATTGTTGACACCAAATAGGTGTTGCTAATTGCTTGCCTTTCAGGGATTTTTTTCATAAATAGTGTGGTGGAATATTTTCCTGTAATGCACTCGGATTTTATAATTGATTGGGGAGTAAAATAATGAAAAAAAGTTGGATTGCATTGATTGTTATTGCGGTCATCCTGCTGATCCTTGTCGGCCGCTTAATCGGCACCTACAACACGCTGGTGACCATGGAAGAGAATGTTAATCAGGCCTGGGCTCAGGTCGATAACCAATATCAGCGCCGTGCAGACCTAATTCCCAATTTAGTGGAGACAGTCAAGGGCTATGCCAGTCATGAACAAGAAACGTTCCAAGCCGTTACCGAAGCCAGAGCAAAAGTCGGTCAAATCAGTGTTTCCCCGGAAGTTTTGGAAAATCCGCAGGCTTTTCAAAGGTACCAACAAGCCCAGAGTCAATTGGGATCAGTCCTCAGCCGCCTGATGGCCGTGGCTGAAAACTATCCGCAATTGAAAGCCAATGAAAATTTCCTATCCCTACAAGCGCAATTAGAGGGTACTGAAAACCGGATTGCCACAGAACGTCGCCGGTTTAATCAGGCGGTACAGCAATTTAACACCAAAATCCGTCGTTTCCCGACCCGTATGATCGCCGGGATGTTTGGCTTTGAAAAGAAAGTCTATTTTGAAGCGGAGCAAGGGGCCGAGCAAGTCCCGGAAGTTAAGTTTTAATAGCTATGGCAATTAATGCGAATTATTTTAATCTGGACATTATGAAAAACACACACCTAAAAATATTTCTGTTCACAACATTATTCTTCTGCTTTTCATTGCAACTACTGGCTGTGGAGGTCCCCCCCTTGAAGCGGCGGGTTACTGATTTAGCCGGTATGCTTTCAGTAAGGGAACAACAGCGATTAGAAGAAAAGCTCTATCTGTTCGAAAAACAGACTTCTAACCAGATTGGTGTTCTACTTATTTCCACTCTGGGAGAGGAGACCATTGAATCCTATGCCATGCAAGTTGCTGAAAAATGGCAGTTGGGCCAGAAAGAGAAAGACAATGGGATCCTGCTCTTAATTTCACAGCAGGATCGCCTAATGCGGATTGAAGTTGGATACGGTTTGGAAGGCGCTTTACCAGATATGATTGCCGATCAAATAATCCGGTATGAAATTGCCCCGGAATTTCGCAAAGGCAATTATTTCCAGGGTATTGCTGCCGGTCTGGACGCCATAATACAAGCCACAAAAAACGAATATGAAGCCGATCCGAGTCAATATCGCCGTAGCAAGCGGGAAACCACTACCTCCTTTGGGTCTTTGCTAGTGCCGATAATATTTTTCATTCTGTTCATGGGGGCCGGCCGCCGGGGCCGGCGCGGTTTGCTATGGGCAATCATCGGCGCCAGTATGTTCAGAGGCGGTGGTCATCGTGGTGGCGGCTTTGGTAGTTTCGGTGGCGGGGGGTTCTCCGGCGGAGGTGGTGGCTTCGGTGGTGGAGGCGCTTCCGGCGGTTGGTAGCCTTAACGCGTATCAATAAAAAGGACAGTTAATTAAATGGCATTATTAGGTAAATATTTTTCCAAAGACGATCTGATCAAGATACGGCAGGCCTGTACAGCCGCGGAAACGAAAACTTCAGGTGAGATTCGGGTTAGTATTCTTAGTAAACGGTCAGGAATAGCTAAAAATAAAAGTCTCAAAGAGGCAGCTTTAAATGAATTCTACCGTCTTGGCATGTATAAAACCCGTGATAAAACCGGTATTTTGTTATTTATCAGCCTGCAAGAAAGACGTTTCCAGATTCTGGCTGATAAAGGGATAAATGAAAAGGTTGATCCCGAGGTGTGGGATCAATTAGCAGAAAATCTATCAGCCTACTTCAAAGATAAAAAGTATCTTCAGGGGGTAGTCCGTACCATCGATCAGATGGGCAAAGTTCTGGCGACCTATTTTCCGATCAAAGCAGACGACACTAATGAGCTCAGTGACGAGGTTAGTATTCAATAAACCGGCAGTTCAAAGTTAACGTATGTCTTATTGATATTTGCTTCTATCATTTTATTTCCACAGATATAATTTCCATTAAATTTGATCATTTTAGGTAACCCATGAAAAAATTATTAGGTTGGTATTTATCCGTTTCGTTACTAACCCGCTTATTGGTGGGTTTCATCCTGGGTTCCCTGACCGGAGGATTGATCTGGTATATGTCCAGTATGACCGGTCAACCGATTGCCGACCGGATCATGCCTTATATCTCACCCTTTGGCATGGTATTGATCGGCATGCTGAAGATGATTGTCATCCCGGTCATTTTCCTTTCTCTGATCTCGGGGGCGGCCAGTTTGCCGATTACCAAATTTGGCCGCATCGGGATTAAAGTCATTCTTTGGTATCTCTTCTGCTCAACTCTGGCTGCCGTTATAGGCGCTATCCTGGCCTTAACACTCAATCCGGGAGGAGGGGCCAGTTTATCCGGATGGCAGAAAATGATGGAATCCGTTGGTTCTCAGGCCGAACAATATGCCGAAAAGGCACCAACCAGCAGAAATTTAACCACGGTTTTACTGGATATGTTTCAAAATCCCTTTGAAGCCCTGGCTCATAATAATTTTTTAGCAATCATTATATTTTCCATACTCTTTGGGTTGGCCATCCGTATTCTGATCGAATCAAATAAACAGGCCGCTAAATCAGGTCCCCTGAATCAATTGATCGACCTTATCACCGCTGCCCGGGAAGGTATTTTTAAAATTGTGGACTGGGTGCTGGAGTATTCACCGATCGGCGTTTTGGCCTTATCCATTACCAATTTCGGATTATACGGGCCGGATATTGTGGGTCCCTATGTCAAAGTCGCTTTAGGAGTTATCCTGGGTATTACCGGGATGGTCTTTATCGTCTATCCGGCCCTGCTTTTAATCGTCACCCGTCAGAATCCGTTTCATATAATGAAGGGAATGGATGAAGCCATGATCACGGCCTTTATTACGCGTAGTAGTGCCGCAACCCTCCCGGTCTCCTTACGCATTACCCAGGAAAAATTAAGGGTTAAAAACGAATTAGCCGGATTTTCCCTACCCTTGGGCGCCACCATCAATATGGATGGGGTGTGTGTTCATTTGCCCATGTTTGCCGTGCTGGCAGCCAACATTTTTGATCTGCCCCTGAGTCTACCCAGTCTGATCATTTTCGTAATCACCACGGTGCTGGCTAGCATTGGCGCCGGTGGTGTGCCCGGAGGCAGTATTATGCTGTTATTCATCATTCTGCAAACCATGGGATTGGACAGTTCCCAGGTAGCGATCATTGTAGCACTGGCCATGGGGATCAATCCTATTTTAGATATGTTCGAAACCGCGAACAATGTAACCGGTGATATGGTATGTACCTATACCGTTGCCCACAATGAAGGTTTAATTTCTAAAGAATAACGGCTAAGTATAATATAAAAATATATCCGATTATTCATTGAAATAGACAATTTAATCATTAAATTAAATTAGAAACATGGGAGCATCTAAGCTTTAGTAAGAATTTTTAGTCGAGGAGGCAAGCTATGCCATTACTCGAAGTATGTCTGGTCAGTGACTATCCATTAATTGATTATTTAGGCTGTAATTTAAAAAAGCCAGATGCCGTTGTCTGGCTCTATAATCATGAATACAAATCCATGATCGCCCCTCTTGAAAAAAAACTGGGCACTCAAAATAACATTCAGTTTGAAAAGCGGGAAACGAGGGGCGATGATATTCAGGATTTTATATCCGACTGTGAGCAAATCATAAGCGATTATCCCGATCATGATATTTTATTAAATGTTAGTGGCGGAACCCGTTTGCAAGCCCTTTTGGCCACCAAAGTATTCCGGGATGCGGATCAGAATATTTTTTATATCGATCCTGAGCATTCCCAAGTCATTGATATCCGCTCCAATGAAGCCAAAACCTTTCACTTCAATTTAACGGTCAACGAATATATTGCCCTGCATGGTGTTAAGATGGAATCGGGAACCCGTTTTGATCCCGAAATCGGTAAGCGCAGTGCTTTGTCCTATTTTATTGGAAACAACATCTACCGCCTGGTACCCTTTATCGATAAAATGCGCGAGGAATGGACCGCTATGGGAGATGAAAAAAGTACTAAAGAATGGCGGTTCATGAGAGACTTCAATAAATTCAGCGTTCATTACGATCCTGAAAGAACTGTTATGAAATTCAGCTATGGTACTGATGAATGGCAACGGACCACTGATTTAGAAAAGATCGGCCCCGAATACCTCTTCCGTGGCGGCTGGTTGCGGGAACTGGTATTTCTACGGGTTCATAAAAGTCAGTATGATGATGTGCGCCTGGATGTGCGGCTGGACCGCGATTCACTTCCTCCCGGTGAACGGAGTGAATCAATGGTGGACATTGCCATGCGGAAGCGGTGTAAATTCTATATTTTTCAGTGCTTCTCTTTTCCGATTTCAAAAGATTCTTTTATTGAATTGAAATCCATCCATCACACCATCGAACTATTAAATGCGATCGGTTTTGTAATTATGGCCCACAAACCACATCAAGGTTTTATTGACCGGGCCCATTCAGCCGGTATCAAAGTGGTCTATGGAAAGCGTATCAGCAATTTTTCCATTTAAAAGGATGCCTACCTGTTCTGCTATCAGGACAGGGCAATACAGGCCGCCCCAATCACCATAATAATGCCACCTAAAAATCGCTCTCTGATCTTGGTCTCTTTGAACCAGAGCCAGCCATATAAAATCGCAAAGACAAGACTGAGTCGTTTAATCGAGATCATGTAGGCTACATTAATATGGCTAATAGCGGTAAAATGAGTGATGGCCATCAGGGCCATGGCAAAACCAATGGCCAATTTGCCGTGACCATGAGTAACCATAGGCTTCACCCGCCCTTTGGTCCGGATTAATACCAGCGGTATAAAAGCGATGGCCAAGAGAAGAAAATATATATTAGTCATAAACAGCGGTGAAGAATGTTGAATGGCTACTTTACCGATATTAGCCGTAAAAGCATAAGCAAAGGCCACAATGAACATATATCGAGAGCCCCGGTTCTTAAAAATGGCCAGTAAGGGCTCCCAGATCCCGTAGCGCGCCAAATCAATCTGTAGAATATAAGCGCCACAGGAAACCAGCAGAATACCGACAAACCCCAAGATACTGACACTTTCACCCAGAACCACCATGGAAATTCCCAGTGAAAATATGGGCGTTAGTCCCATATAGGGAATGGTGAGGGAAAGCGGGGCAATCCGGATCGCCTGCATGTATAAAAAAGTAGTAATCAGATCCAAAATCACACACAGGGATACAGCGATCCAAAATATTTTATCCAAGGGTGGAATTTCAATAAAAAACAATACCGGCAGCAGAAAAGGCAAGGCATAGGCTTCCCTGACCCAAGCTAACATTATTGAAGGGCTATAACGAGATTCTTTTTTACTCAACGCATCGGCACTGGCAAAAGAAAAGCCCGAAAAGATAGCAATTAAATACCACATAAAAAATCCTTATAGCACACCGGGCAAATTTATTCTACCTGGTCTTCAATAACAAGAACCAGTTCGTGAAACAATACCGTCACCCTGCGTTCATTTTAAATAGTTGGCAATTGTTTGCCATTGCATGGAATTCCCTCTATATTTGGCAGAGAAGGAATACTATTCTTCTGTTCAATTCCAATGGATTTAATAAAAGTTGACCAACAAATATCAGCACGAAAATTTCTGGAACTCCCGGTCCGCTTATACCAAAATGATCCCCATTGGATTCGGCCTTTGGATCAGGATATCGCCAAAATTTTCGATCCCCAGGACAACCCTTATTTCCAACACGGTGAATGTCAACGCTGGATCTTAAGGGATAATCATGAGCACATCATCGGCAGGGTAGCGGCTTTTGTGGATTACCAACAGGCCGACCAGGAAGAAGTACCGACAGGCGGTATGGGATTTTTTGAGTGTATAAATGATCACGCCGCAGCATTTGCTTTATTTGACTGCTGCCGGGAGTGGCTAGCACACCGGGGTATGCAGGCCATGGACGGCCCTATCAATTTCGGGGATCGCAATCAGTGGTGGGGTCTGCTCGTCGACGGATTTAGCGAGCCAAATTATTGCATGCCCTATAATTTCCCCTATTATCGACCGTTATTTGAATCCTATGGTTTCCAGGATTATTTCCAACAATACACCTATTACCGCCACATAAAAAATGGCCAACTTGATTCCAAGTTACGGGCCAAAGCCCAACGCATATTTAAGCGCAGCGGTTACCATTTTTGTCATGCGAATAAACGGAAATTAGATAAATATGCCCGTGATTTTCTGGCAGTCTATAACCAGGCCTGGCAAGACCATGAGGGGGTTAGTAAGATGACACTGGAACAGGTCCGGGCGCTGATGCATCAGTTAAAACCGGTCATGGATGAAAGACTGCTCTGGTTTGGATATTACAAGGATAAGCCGATCGCATTTTTTCTCATGGTACCGGAGCTAAATCAAATTTTCAGGCATCTTAACGGTCGGCTTAATTGGGTGGGAAAATTAAAATTTTTGTATCACAAAATAACCGGTAAAAACAAAAAGGTCAGTGGATTGGTTTTTGGGGTCACCCCCCGTTTTCAGGGACGAGGGGTGGAAAGTGCTTTGATTGTTGCTTTTGTAAAAATGGCCCGGCAATCCGGTTTTCCCTATGAGGAACTCGAGCTGAGCTGGATCGGTGATTTCAATCCGCGGATGATGCATCTTCTGGAACAAATCGGTGCACGCATATGCAAAACACACCTGACCTACCGTTATTTGTTTGATCGCAACAAACCTTTCAAGCGCGCCAGTCAATTATCCTAACCTTTTTGGGCCGTCCATACAAACTCAAATACCAATTTGAGGCATACCGGCTTCCATGAGGAATGCATAAGCGCAACTGATAAATCCGGCCGGGCATTTTTAAATAGCCTGTTCAAGCGTTATCCCCTTGCGATGTAGACTATAGATTGTTAATTTTATTCGATTTTTAAGAAAAAAGGAAATTTCATGAAACCGATAAAAACCTTTACTATTTCACCGCTGCTCCCCGACCGCCTAAAACGTCTCTATGAACTGGCCTATAATCTACGCTGGAGCTGGAATGCCGATATGCGGGAACTATTCAGACGGTTGGATATGGACCTATGGGAAGAAGTTGGGCACAACCCGGTTCTGTTGCTAAGCCGGATCGATCAAAAAATTCTTGAAAAACGCGCCCAGGATGATAGTTATGTTTATATGTTGGACCAGATTGCGAAAGAGTTTGACCAATCCATGCAAAGAACGACCTGGTACCAACAGGAAAAAAAGCTCAATAACAATTTAAAGATCGCCTACTTTTCCATGGAATACGGGATCAGCGAGAGTCTTCCGGTTTATTCCGGTGGATTGGGTGTATTATCCGGGGATCATCTGAAATCCTCCTCTGAACTGGGAATTCCTCTGATTGGGGTCGGTTTATCCTATCAAAAGGGATATTTTCAGCAACATCTCACGGTTAGTGGTTGGCAAGAGGAAAATTACCCGATTAATGATTTTTATAATATGCCACTTTCTGTGCAATCAGATGAAAATGGAGCGCCTCATTTAATCAAAGTCACCTTTCCGGGTCGTGAAGTACAGGCCAAAATCTGGAAAGCCCAGATTGGTCGGATACCGCTCTATTTACTGGATACCAATATTGAACAGAATGCACCCGAAGACCGTCGGATTACCTCGGAGCTATATGGAGGTGATGACGAGCTGCGTATCAAGCAGGAGATCATCCTGGGAATGGGCGGTATCAAAGCCCTGTCGCTTACGGAAGAAAATGTATGTATCTACCATCTTAATGAAGGTCATTCAGCCTTTTCCGGACTGGAGCGGATCAAAATACTGATCAAAGATAATGATATATCCTTTGATGAGGCTTTTGAAGTTGTAAAGCGCAGTTCGATTTTCACAACTCATACCCCCGTGAAAGCCGGTATAGATATATTCCCACCTGAGATGATAAAAAAATATTTCAGCAAATACTGCGAAGAGGTTGGTATCACCATTGAGCGCTTACTCGCTTTGGGATGTAAAGGGGCTTCCAATGGAAAGGAAGATTTTTCCATGGCTATCCTGGCCATTAACCAAGCTTATAAAACCAATGCCGTCAGCCGTTTGCACGGGGCAGTATCCCGGCAGATGTGGAAATCGCTCTGGCCAAATGTACTCACGCAGGAAATACCGATCACCAGTGTAACCAACGGGGTTCACCAAGCCTCCTGGATCTCGAAAGAGATGTCCGAACTATTTGACCGTTACCTGGGGCCGCGCTGGTTGGAAGAACCAGCCGATCAATCCACTTGGAAAAAGGTATTGCAAATTCCGGACGGTGAATTATGGCGTACCCACGAAAGACGCCGGGCTCGTCTGGTGGGATTTGCCCGCCGACAACTGGAACAACAATACCGCGAAATGGGGCTGCCGGTCGCGGAGATCGATAAAGCCCGCAGCGTACTCAATCCCGAGGCTTTGACGATCGGTTTTGCCCGCCGTTTCGCCACCTATAAACGGGCCACTCTGATCTTTCGGGATCCGGAACGTTTGGCTAAGATCCTTACGGACAAAGAGCGGCCGGTTCAAATTATCATTGCCGGTAAAGCTCACCCGAAGGATGCTGAAGGCAAGGAATATATCCGCCAAATACTAAAACTGGCTCAGCAGCCTCCTTTCCGGCAATATGTGGTCTTCCTGGAAAATTATAATATGAATATTGCCCGCTATCTGGTGCAAGGGTGCGATGTCTGGTTAAACACCCCCCGCCGCGGCAGAGAGGCATGCGGTACCAGCGGCATGAAGGCGGCAGCCAACGGACTATTAAATTTCAGTACTTTGGATGGTTGGTGGGATGAAATCTATTGTCCGGAAATCGGCTGGGCTCTTGGGGAAAGAGAAGAGCATGATGATTTCGAATACTGGGACCAACAGGAAGCCATTGAGATCTATAAAATCATGGAAGATCAGATAATTCCCATGTTCTATACCCGTGGTGCGGATCAGATGCCCCGGGATTGGATCAATAAAATGAAACAATCCATGGTCGAAATCTGTCCCTTATACAATACCAACCGCATGTTACAGGAATACACCTTTGATTTTTATACCCCGGCTGCCGCCCGCTTATCCCAGTTAACCGAAAATAATTATGAATTAGCTAAAAATTTAACCGCCTGGAAACAGAAAGTAAAAAAGGGCTGGGACAGCATTCGTTTCCTGAATGTGGAATCCGATGAAACCAAAGATCTCTCCATCAAAAGTAAGTTTACAATCCAAACCGATATTTATCTGGACGGGCTGGATCCCGCCGATATCGATGTACAGATCTATTATGGTAAACTAAATAGTCAGAGCTTGATTCAGGATGGAAAATTTCTATCCATGCAGAATACTGAAAAAATGAGTGAAAACAAATACCGCTACCGCGGAGAAATTTCCGATTGGGTCAGTGGACTGAACGGATTTACCCTGCGTATCATTCCATCCCATGCAGCTTTGGCAAATCCTTTTGAGGACGGCCTGATATATTGGTTTGGCAAAGAATAAAGATTGAAAATGATCACACCTTACAAAAAGAATTAGTTTTATGAACAATAACTTCTCTGAAAAATTACTGGAACGATTATATAAAGCACAAAATGTGGTTGCTTTGACCGGCGCCGGGATTTCCAAGGAAAGCGGTATCCCGACTTTCAGAGGCCAAGATGGCCTGTGGAAACAACTGTCTCCAGAGGAATTGGCCAGCTTCGAGGCGTTTTACAATAATACTGCGATGGTTTCCCAATGGTATCATCACAGACGGGAAATTATCGAACAAACCGATCCCAATGCAGGGCACTATGCCCTGGCTGAGCTGGAAAAATTATTGCCTAATTTGGTTATAATCACCCAGAATGTGGATAATCTGCATCAGAGTGCCGGCAGCCAGGATGTTATTGAGCTGCACGGTAATATTATGCGGAATTACTGTGTCGAATGCGGAAAACAGTACTCAACAGAAGAATTCGATGAAATCTATAACAGTAGCCCGCAAAACATTCCCCACTGTTACTGTGGCGGATTAATTCGTCCCGATGTCGTCTGGTTTGGAGAGCCACTGCCCCAGGACAGCATTCAGAAAGCAATTAAATGGTCATCTGAAGCCGATATTTTTCTATCCATAGGTACCTCTGCACAGGTCGTGCCGGCTGCGGAATTACCCTATTTGGCCCTGCGCAACGAGGCGTTGGTTGTCGAAATTAACCCCAATCAAACACCGCTCTCCGATCAGGCACACCTACTGTTCAAAGGCAAGGCAGGAGAAATATTGTCCGATTTAGTCGAACAATTTAATGCCAAATACGTTAATTAACTGGCTGAAAATGAAAAGCAATTTTTAATCAACTGATTCGAGCAAGCTTGATAAATAAATTTGCAAATTCAAAAATTTCCCTGAAGAATCAAAAACACCTGCTGGCGGGGGGTTTATTAAGTCTACTCTTACTGATTAACAGTTGTGCCTACTTTAATACCTTTTATAATGCTCAGGAGTATTTTGAAACAGCTAAAAAGGAATACGCCAATTTGAAACAGGAACGGCTACCCTCTTCTTTACGCAATAAATTTGATCTGGCTATTGAAAAATCCAATAAGGTTCTGCTCAATTATCCCGATAGTAAATGGGCGGATAATGCACAGTATATTATCGCTCTCTCTAATTATTATAAAGGCAACTATACCTTAGCGAAAAAGAAAATCGAAGAATTTATCACCAATTATCCCGGTAGTGAGCTGCGGCCGGAACTGGAAGTATGGTATGGTAAAACGCTCTGGCATTTGGGTGATGAGGAGTTGGCCATTCACCAATGGAAAAAAACCGCTAAAAAAATTAAAAATAAGGAACTCCTGGCCGAGATCTACTTTTCCATGGCCGAACTGTATCAGGAAAGAGCCCCTATTGATTCAGCCCTGCAATATTATCGTAAAATAACCCAATTAAAAAGGGGTACTTCCAAATCCGCGCAGGCACAATTCAGAATTGCAGAGATTTATCTGGATCGGAACAAAATTCAAAAAGCGATTGATAATCTGAACAAAGTTTCTGATTTTACACCCTATCCAGAGCTTCGGAACCGCATGCAGGTGCTATTAATTAAAATATACCGTCAGTCCGGTAAATATGACAAAGCCCGCGCAATCATTCATGAGAAGCTGAATAATCAGAACAACAAAGATATTTTTGCCGCTCTGGAGCTGGAATTGGCTTTAATATATTTAGCTGAAGAAGATTTTGAAGCTGCCCAATCCCGGTTAAAACAAATTACGGAAAATTATAAGCGCACTCCGGAATCAGCAGAGGCCTATTATCATCTGGCCGAGCTGAATATGCTACATTTTCATGATTATCAGCAGGCTCAGGGGTATTACAGTAAGGTGTCTCAGGAATTCGCCAATTCCAAATATGCAACTGAAGCCCGCTGGAAATCCAATAATATTAAGCAATATTTTCAAATCACTAACGCGCTGGATCAGCTGAAGCCTCAGGTAAAAGCCATTAAACAGGCACTACTGTCACCACAGGAAAAGGAGGCTGACAGTGGTATACAGGTAGATGATGAACCGGAAAAATTAAAACAAGCGGTGGAAAAGCAAAGTCAGCAAAGCACCCAGGTTGTAGATACAGTGGCAGTTTTTGAAGACTACTACCGTAATTTGTATGAATTGGCCGAGCTCTATTATTTTAATTTTGGTCTAATTGACAGTGCCATTACACTTTTGGAAGATATTTACCATACACCACTATATAATCCCTATATATCCAAAGCGTTGTATGCTCTGTACTTTATTCATAAAGAAGAAAAAATGGCGGAAAAAGGTGCTTTCTATAGAGAGGTACTGGCGGAACAATTTCCGGAATCCCCTTATCTGGAATTTATCAAAAATAATAAAATCATTCTGCCACCTCAGGCACAAGCGGCACAGAACCGTTACCATCAAGCGGAAGCCTTAATAGAATCGCGCCCTGACTCAGCCATTGATATATTTCAGTCCATATCAAAACAATATCCGCAAACCATCTATGCCGAGAAAAGTCTTTTAAGCATTGCTTATTTATATCACAATAAATTATATGCCTATGATGAAACCCTGCAGTGGTACCAGACCTTTCTGGACTCCTTCCCTAACAGTGAATTTTACAAAGCAATTAAGCAAATTCATGCTCAATTGAAAAATATCGATACCACTGTTGCCACACAGGGGGATACAACGCTAAAAAAATCTGAATCCAGTGTAGTAGCCGAAGAGCCGCAACCGACCCCCAAGGCCGATAGAATTGCCGATGATGGGTTGCCGCCGGTAATGCCGCCGGATTCACTTGGAGACAAACCGTCACTACCCCCCTTTTCCCCACCCGATTCCGCGCAGGAGATATCGCCTGGCGAGTTACCAAATACATCGAAAACTATAGAGAAGTAACGTTCCGGACTATGAAGCAGTTAATATCCACAGAAATTATTTCCAACACCCAAAAAAGTTCACAAATTTTTCAATTAAGTTTAAAAGCGGCTACTATTTGCTCTGCGGCACAACCCGGTCAGTTTATAAACATTTATTTCCAAAATTCAAGCCGCCTTTTTCCACGTCCCTTTAGCATCACCGGCACACATAATGAAAATCTGGAAATATTGTATAAGGTGATCGGCACCCAAACCCATCGCATGAGCCAATGGCAAGCGGGTAAAACCGTAAAAATTCTTGGTCCCCTGGGGAATTCTTTCCAATGCCCCAAGAGGGGGGTAACGCCGGTACTGATCGCCGGTGGTGTCGGAGCCGCCCCCCTTCTGTTTTTACAGAACAGGCTCGCTCAGCAGCAGACAGATTCCTATTTTCTGCTAGGCGCCCGCACCCACAAAGACCATTTCATGTCACCGGATGAGCAGCCAAATCTGTTGTTATCCACAGATGACGGTTCTATTGGTTTCCACGGTAATGTGGTTGATCATTTTAAAGCCCTATTACCAGACTTACCGCATCCGCTTATCATCTATGCCTGCGGTCCGGACAAAATGAATGGCAGTCTTAAAAGAGTGGCTGCGGTGCATAAATGTAAAATGCAAGTTTCACTGGAAACCATTATGGCTTGCGGAATAGGACTCTGTCAAGGGTGTGCAACCCAACTTAACAAGCAAGATCAAAATCAGTATGCTTTGGTCTGCAAAGAGGGTCCTGTTTTTGATATAAACCGCCTGGATCTGGATGGTTGATCTCAACATAAAAATCGGTAAGCATCTAACCCTGCACAATCCCATTCTAACGGCCTCGGGTACTTGCGGATACGGCGACGAACTTGATGATCTCTTAGATGTTAATCTTTATGGCGGTCTGGTCACCAAATCTCTATCCCTCAACCCCCGTATGGGTAACCCGCCGCCCCGCATTGTGGAAACGGCCAGCGGTATGATCAATTCCATTGGTCTGGCGAATATCGGGGTAGATGCCTTTCTGGCAGAAAAGGCTGAATTTTTACAAAAATATCAAGGCCAGGTGATCGTCAATATTGCCGGACGCGAAATCGCTGAATATGGGCAGGTACTACAGAAGTTATCCCCCGTGCGCTGGATCCATGGATTTGAAATCAATGTTTCCTGTCCCAATGTAAAAGCCGGGGGCATTGAATTTGGTAAGGATCCTGAAATCCTATATCAACTTACCAAACGGCTACGAGCCCTTACCGATAAGCCCCTAATATTGAAGCTGAGTCCTAATGTTACTGATATTGCGCTCCTGGCAAAAAGTTGCCAAAAAGCCGGTGCAGATGCCCTGGCATTGATCAACACCGTTTATGGTGCGGCTATTGATATTTATACCCGTCAGCCAAAAATTAATTCAATCATTGGCGGGCTGTCCGGTCCGGCCATCAAACCGGTAGCGGTGGCCAATATTATCAAAGTATACCAGGCCGTTGATATACCTATTATCGGAATTGGTGGAATTACTTCCGGGGAAGATGTCATCGAATTCATATTAGCCGGTGCCTCAGCGGTGGAACTGGGCAGTGTTCACTTTTTTAATCCCCTGGCTATTGATGAAATTTTAGCCTTTATTAAAAATTACTGTCAGCAAAATAACATTTCTGCGCTCAGGGAACTAATCGGAAAAGCAGAATTATGATCCGAGCTGTATTCATATCTATTGCCGTCACTCTACTTTTAATACACTGCTCCTCAGCACCCCGCTATCATTACCGCAGTTCGTCATCTGCCCGTCAAACCGATCAAAAAGGCCATACGTCACCACCTTTATTGGTCAAAGGTGTTCGTCACACGGCAACCTTTACCGCTTCTTATTACGGCGAAAAGTTTCATGGCCGCAAAACTTCCACGGGTGAGACTTTTGATATGTACGGTCTCTCCGCGGCCCATAAATCGCTCCCTTTTGGAACCATTCTCAAGGTTACCTACCCGGTAACCGGCAAGTCGGTTCTGGTGAAGATCAATGATCGGGGACCTTTTGTAGAAGGACGCGATATCGATCTGTCGTACGGAGCCGCAGCCCAGTTGGGCCTTATTAAACATGGCGTCGGAAAAGTAAAAGTGACTGTTGTCAAGTGGGGTCTGGGCAAATAAAGGATCCATCCGGAGGAGTTCGCTTATGAAAAATCTATTTTCCCGCGTCTTAATCGCCATTATGGGTATCCCTCTGATCTTGTTTTTAGGATTTAGGGGACAGCTATTCTTTGCTTTGCTGATCGCCCTGATAGCTGCCCTGAGTCAGTATGAATTCTATTCCCTTTTGTTACAGCGCAATATCCTTTCCTTTGCTAGCATGGCCATTCTGCTGGGATTCTGCTGGGTAGTGTTGACTTTCTATCTCTCCTTTCAGGCCCTGCTTCTGGTACTTGTGTTGATCTGCACCATTTTTTTTCTCATCATGTTATTCCGCCCGATAGAGAATATTATCATCAAGCTGTCCACTACCTTGACCGGCTTTATTTACATTCCACTGTTTTTATCCACCCTGATCCTTTTACGTCAACTCCCTCAGCAGCAGCAGCTACCTGATCATCAAGGTTGGCTACTGATCCTCTTATTACTGATCTGCGTCTGGGTATGCGATACTTTGGCCTACTTGATCGGCAGCTGGTTAGGCCGTCAATCACTGGCGCCCAAGATCAGCCCCCACAAATCAATTATAGGCAGCCTAGCTGGTATCGCGGGTGCTCTCCTGGGCGCCTTTTGTCTGTTTTTACTGAATTGGACGCCTGCTTTTCTTGCCCCCCTTGATTTACTTGTCTTTGCCCTGCTGGTGGGTATATTCGCACAGCTGGGCGATCTGATCGAATCAATGATCAAACGCGATGCACAGGTTAAGGATTCAGGGGCCATTCTCCTGGGACATGGCGGTGTTCTGGATCGGTTCGATGCGGTGATTATTACTGCTCCCGTAATTTATCTCTATTTAAATATTTTCATCCTAAGATAAAAGGAGTTATTTATGTCCGCGACAACGACGGTTGAATTAAAAAAACGACTTGCCGAGCTCAGTGGGGCCATTCAATATAACCAAAATCCAATCGCCATTATCCTGGCCGCCGGCCATGGCAAACGGATCAGGTCCGACCAGTCCAAAATGCTGCATGAAATATGGGGTGAGCCCACAGTCAACCGGGTGATCAAAGCCTGTGAAAAAGGTTTACGGTCACAGAATAGTATTATCGTGGTCGGCATAAAAGCCCAGGAAGTGGCTACCCAAATGGGACCAGCAAAGCATCGTCTATTTGTGTTGCAAGAAGCGCAAAAGGGTACCGGGGATGCCGCCCGCGTTGCCCTGGATACCCTGGATGATTCCCAAAAAATTGGTGATATTTTTATCCTGCCGGGTGATATGGGGTTGCTCACCGAAAAAGTCATGGCTGATTTTCAAGCTGCTTTTAATAAGTCACAGACCGGTATGATGATCCTGACCGGCGTTTATCAAGGTGACCCGGCGCAAAATTATTACGGCCGCATTATCAGAGTTCCTAAAAAAGATGCTGATGGCAATTCTTCAGGGAAGGATGCTGGAAAAGTCATTGAAATTAAGGAACATAAAGATATCTTAGCCCTTGAGGAAGACGAAAAATACAAGGTCAAATACAATGGGCGCCTCTATCATTTTTCAAAACAGGATCTGCTCAATATAACAGAATATAACTCCGGTGCTTATGCGGTTAAATTTGAACATGTTAATAAATACATCCGTACCATTGGTACCGATAATGTCCAGGGTGAAGTCTATATTACCGACCTGATCTCTATCTTTAACGAAAATAATATTTCAGTCGGTGCTTTTCCGACAACTGATAATCAGGCAGTAATTGGTTTCAATACCAAGAGTGTACTCTACCGCATGAATCAAATATACCGCGAGAAAACCTGGAAAAGATTGCGTGACCTGATCACTATCGAAGATAAAGATGATTTCTATATTGCCGATGAAGTTGTGAAACAAATCGAAAAACTGACCGAACAATACCGGGTACTGAATATTAAAACAGGCAAAGGCGTTCATCTGGATAAAAATGTAAGCCTTAATCGTAACATCAGCTTGCATAGAGGTGTAAAGATTATTGGCAATGTTTCTATCGGTGAAAATACAGAGATCGGTGCCCGTACAATACTCATCACAACAGCGAATCAAACCATACACCTAGACAACAACTGCAACATTTTGTCAGACTGTTACATCAACGGAGAGATAACCATCGGCACGAACTGTCAACTTGAGCAGGGGACACAAATACAGGGTAACCGGGAATTCCCGGCGATTATCGGCGAAAACGTTATCATCAAAGGAACTTCTCATATCCTTGGCTCAGTTATAGAGCCCAATATCACCGTGGAACATTCCACACTTAAACATCAAAAAGTGGCTTGTACAACGGATCAAACCGGAAAAATAAAAGCACTGCGTTTCTATTGTCCACCGGAAGAGGCAGCTGAAATTGTTTCCGGTATATAGACAAGACTGCGTAAAATTAAAATCCGCTCTCCGTCCTCGTCACCCACATCTTAAGGCAGGCTAAGCGTCTGGGAGATAATGTGGTATTCATATATCTGGGTGAGGTTGTCGAGCAGGGACCTCCCGAAGAAATATTCAATAATCCTCAGAATCAGATCACCAGAGAATATTTGCGATCCGGCCACTAATATTTCCTTAATATAAACCAATCCAGATTATCAAAACGAGCTATTAATTTCTTGACCAGAACAGTTCCTTATGGATCATAATATTTTAATCTGTTCTCACCTGCCAAATGAATCCCTCAGCGCAGGTTCGCGTTTTAATTGACAATAATAAAATTGCTTCATTCTTATACTATCGCCTAATTACGCTCATTTTTGTTGATTTGCATACGCCATTATTTCAACAAACTCCGCAAAGTTGTCAATAAAGCAGGGTTTATGTCCTTAAAAAACAAAGGCATAGATATTGCAAATTATTGAAATAGTATGAACCTTTTATTAAAAAAGGAGGTAAACGATGGGAAAAATTAGTTTTAAACCTTACCTTATCTTGATCATTATGGGCGGGCTGTTAATAGTTTCGGCCTGTCATACACTCCCTCAGAGGACCTTGCCCTATGGCGTGGCCCATGAAATACCCCAGGGTGCCAATCGCATCATGCTCAAACAAGAAGCCGTACCACCGGCAGATGTGTACGCCGATGCACTTTACTACCTAAAACGACATGATTTTAAGATTACTGCTTCACAAGAGTTGCTGGATACCGATTCTTTGGAAGATTTGTTGGAAAGTGCGCCCCTGACCTTCGCGGCCAAGAAACAAATTAAAGATAATTTAGCCATTCGTATTCTGGGTAATGTGAATGCCTATGCCGGTGGTGGTATTCTAATCGTTTCGGTGGAATATGCTTCGTCAGTTGATCAGTCGATTGCGCAATGGAAAAAAGCAAAATGGACTTCCGGAAAGTCGCAGGAAGCTTTCTTCAAAGGTCTGGAAATTATCCGTGGTACCCGCTATGATGCCATGGACTTTGAGGTGGGCGTAGCTATAACCTCCGATTAGTTACAGTAAATTCTATCTATTTCTAAGAATTGAATCAGAAGATAAATACCATAAAAAATATATGGTTGCTTTAAAAGCAGGGAATTTATTTTATAAATAATATTTTATTGCTTTTAATTTTGTTCTTTTGTTTTAGAACAATCAGATAGACCCCGCTGCTCAAAATTTCTCCCTGGTCATCCTTGCCGTCCCACGAGACCAGCTGCAATCCCTGACGCTCATTGTACCCGGTAAATGTCTTTACCTGCTGTCCCTTGAGATTGTGGATAGCCAGTGAAGTCGGCGCATCGTATTCTAACCGAAAGCGCAGGGAGACGTGGGAATGATGGCCGTACTGATAGGGATTGGGAACGGGCGGGTATACCTGCAGCGTACCCGTATCCTCTGTTAACTCTCCGGTATAGGTCAACAGGAAGTGAAGCGTATCCACCCCGTCAAAGAATCCCAAATTCAGTTGTCGGGTAGTAACGGCGTTGATGCCGACAAAGGCTTCCCCCGAAAGGGTATCCGCAAGATCAACGTATCCGGATGAGGGATAGACCGCTACGGATGGTGATAGGTCTGTAAAAGCGAAATTGCTTCCCCGGGGGCCGATATTGAATATCTGAAAAGAAAGTTTTGGCTTATTCTTATCAAAGCGGGTTGAGGGCATCCATAAAATTGTTTGGGCATGTTGGGGATTAGGTTCTAGTACAGAAAGGAACAGGGAGTCCTGACCGCCGTTGGAATTCATACCGATACGTTCATTCCACAGACCCGGTTCTAACAGATTGCGATCTATGGTGACGACGAGTGGTAATTTGTAGGTTTTGACTGTACCTGCGGTTTGATCAAAGGATATCCATTCCGGATACCGTGTTTCCAATTCCCACTCCAGCGGCTGAGTGCCTTTGTTGATGATATCAATGGTCTTAGAATATTCATCAGCTTGCCATAAAAAAACAGAATCCGGTTCCAGGGTTAATTCAGGCGGTCTCTCAATATGACTTTCAATTACCACCCTGATCAGCCAATCACCATTAAGATTCTGACCTTCGTCAACAGAGAATTCATTCAAATTACGGAACTCACTGCCCGGATCCAGAAAGGCACGTCCCGCTCCTTCTCCGGTGGCGCTGTATCCCAAGCCACCCTCGCTTTGCAGCGCCAAATAGAAAGAGCGGGTTCCCTCCGGCAGAATTGAATCACCCAAATCATAGCGCGTCCAGCTCTGTGCATCCGGAGTAATATTCTGATAAATAGCCAAGGGACTCGCAGACAGATTGGTATAGACCTCCACTTTAACAGGGCTTTCGTCATTAAGTTTGAATTTAATGGCGGATAGGCTGGCGTTGCTCAGTGTATCGGGAATTATGAATTTTTCTGCAGCGGTCCAGTCCTGTAAATTGATATAGAAACTGATGGAATCACCATCATGCACCAGTTCGGTTTCCTGCACGCCCCCAATCCCCTGAGCCTGGTATGTAAGGGCTAAACTGGCCGTACCGGTTTGTACAGAGGTCCAAAAGGGAATGAAGGAGACCGGGGAATAGGTATTTCCAAAATCCGAATCTTCAAATTGATAGTGGCCATCCTGAGCCTGATAGAGGGTTATTTCTGGCGAGGGAAAGTGTTTTACGGCTACAACCCCGAATTGATCATTCACCGGATATTGCATATCAAAGGTAATATTATGACCACTGTAAAATTGGATATAAGCCGCTGCAGCTGGCTTCAACTCAAGAGGAATACTATTACCTTGCGTAAAATTGGATGAAAAATGTTCGGATGTAACCGCCGGTATTTCTACTCCTCCATAACTATATCGGCCGTTTGCTATATCAGGATCATTAACTAAATTGGCGATAAACCAATCACGCAATATGCGCTCTTTTGTCAAGTCAGATTGGCCAATATTAGCCAGTGAGATTTCATAACTGGTCAGTGAATTTTCCGGCCGGCTAACCACTTCATTGATCAAATCAACACCAAAACGTTTATACATATAAAAAGTCCACAAGCCAACTTTGGCATAATCGGTGATGGAATCATCAAAATTATTCAGCGGTCGGTTGGTATCATGCAAAAATGAGGCAAACGAATGGCCTGGTAAATCGAGTAAACGGGGTGCCAATTCAGATAACCCTTCATTCAGCCAGGTACTTTCATTTGTGTCGTACCGATAATGGATTAAATGTTGCATTTCATGGGCCACAACACCCAGGGTAAAATTATCGGTCACATTGGCCGGATTAGTGTCAATGTACATGATATCACTGTAATTGCCTTTACTGCTGGATTGGTCCAGGGGATCAAAATAGCCCGCAACATAGGTATCCGATTCACCCTCCACAAAACCGTCTCTGACATCGATCAGCAAAACAAACAGTTTCCCATTATTATCCACATCGGGCGGCTCACCAAAAATATCAATTTCATTGGCATAGATACCCTTATCCGGATTAATCGAGCCAGCGGGAGTTTGGAAGAGGAGATAATCCTTTAAATTGTCCACATCACTTTGGGTCACCCGTTCTGCATCAAATTCGGTTGTTTCGACATAGATCTCCAAGCGATCCGTTACTTTTTTCCGGTAAAATGCCACTTCGATCAGATCCACCGGGGAAGCATAAATATCTTTGCGAATAAAAAAAGCCGTATCCCCGGCGACCGGTTTAGCCAGCGGCTGGACGATACGCACAGCCGGTATTTCACGCCATAATCTGGGGGGCGGACTGACTGCCCGGGGAGTTGGACTGTTCTGTGGAGTTGAAAATAGATACTGAAGGCAGAAAACGGCGCAGATAAAAATACAGCGCAGTATGTTTATTTTACTTTGGGTAATGAATGCCTCTCCTTAACCGGTTCGCGGGTCATTAAGTCTCTCAATCCCTGTTGGGGATCTTTATTTTGAAACAGAATACGATATATTTCATTAGAAATTGGCATAACAACCTGATAGCGTTGCATCAATTGATGGACAGTCTCACAGGTATGTACCCCCTCCGCAATCATCGTCATACCATCCAGAATTTCATTTAGTTTGCGGCCTTTACCGATCTCTTCGCCGACATATCGGTTCCGACTATGTTTACTGTTGCAGGTAACTATAAGGTCACCGACGCCGCTCAGCCCGGCAAAGGTTTGTTCCTTGCCGCCCAGGCGCATACCCATGCGGGTTATCTCCAACAAGCCGCGGGTAATCAAGGCTGCCTTGGAGTTATCTCCCAAGCCCAGCCCGTCACAAATCCCGGAAGCAATTGCGATCACATTCTTAATGGATCCGGCGACTTCCACCCCGATAATATCAGTGTTAGTATAAACTCTGAAATAGGGGGTCATAAATATATTTTGAACCCGTTCCGCACTGCGCAGATCAGTACTGGCAGCGACCACCAGAGTGGGAATTTCACGGGCGACCTCTTCGGCATGGCTGGGTCCGTAGATGGTCACGATTTTATCCTGAGGATGTCCCAGTACTTCCTGAATAACTTCACTCATGCGTTTCAGGGTATCCCGCTCCATACCTTTGGCGAGGTTGACGATGAGCACCTTCCGGTCAACTTTTCCGGCCACTTTTTCCAGTACGGCCCGGAGAACGTGGGATGGCACTACCGTGGCAATCACCTCGGCGCCGCTAATGACCTCATCCAGACTGTTGGAAATCGGTAACTCACGGGGGATCGGAATGCCGGGCAACAGCGGGTTACGCCGCGTTTTATTCATCAGGGCCACATTTTCCGGAAAATGTTCCCACAACCTTATCGGATATCCTTTTTTATACAAATGGATCGCAATAGTTGTGCCCCAGCTACCAGCCCCCAGAACAGCCAGCGGGGTTGATCTGTTTTTATGTGCCTGCATACAGCTATTCCTTACTTTTTTATCACTTCACCGATGACCTGCGGATGCAGCTTATCCCGGTCCAAGAGTCGATGGAATTCCGCCGCTCTGTCTGATGCACAAATCAATATTAATCCGATTCCCAGATTGAATACTCTGCGCATCTCCTGAGCATTGATTCTGCCCAAACGCTGAATGTAAGTAAAAACAGGCAACCAGTTCCAGGCATTCCAATCAATCCTGAGGGTCAGATGTTGCGGCAGGATACGGCGGGTATTCCCTTCGATCCCGCCACCGGTGATATGGCTAATCCCATGTAGGTCCCTGTCTTCCAGCAGGGGGTCCAGGGCTGGGAGGTAGGAGCGGTGTATTTTTAACAACTCTTCACCCAGGACCGCCCCGATTTCAGGAATATAATCATCTATTTTGTGCTCTTTCAGGAGTACCTGGCGGGCCAGAGAATAGCCATTGGTATGTAAACCGCTGGCGGCCAAACCGATCAGTACATCTCCCTGGCGAACACGGTTATGGATCAGATGTCCTTTTTCAACGACACCGGTAATTGTACCGACTAAATCGTAATCCTCATTTTGGTAGATACCGGGCATTTCTGCGGTCTCACCGCCAATCAAGGCACAACCGTTCGTTTTACAGGCCCGGGCAAGCCCTTTGACAATGGCTTTGAATTTGGGTGCCTGCAATTTGCCGGTTCCAATATAATCCAAAAAATAGAGCGGCCGGGCACCGGTGGTCAGGATATCATTGACGCAGTGATTCACTAAACACTCTCCCACACTGGTATGGCGATTCATCATACTGGCCACAATTAGTTTGGTTCCCACACCGTCGGTACTTGACACCAGCACCGGTTGCCGGTACTGATCAAGTGGTAATTGATAGCAGCTCCCGAACCCGCCGATTCCGGTGAGGACCCGGGCATCGAAAGTGTCGGCGACCAGGGTTTTAATTTCAGATACAGCTTGCTCTCCGGCTTCAAGATCAACACCGGCTTGTTTGTAGGTCGATTTTGTCATTTTCTATTTCCTGTTTGAATAAATCGAATCGATAAGATCAGAATATTTGTTTAAAACGATCTTGCGTCTGATTTTCAGGGAAGGAGTTAACTCGCCCCCTTCAATGGTAAATTCACTGGGTAATAAAATGAATTTTTTCACTTTCTCGAATTGGGCAAACCCTTCCATAGACTCGTTAATGGTTCGGGCATAGAGTGCTTTAACCTGGGGCAGTTGCACTAATTCTTCCCGGTCGGACCACTGCAACCCCTGCTCCTGAGCCCATTCTTCCAAATTTGGAAAAGAGGGTACAATCAGAGCCGCGATAAATTTACGTTTATCGCCGATGATGAGAATCTGTTCGATCCATTTGGAGGTGACTAACACATTCTCCATGGGTTGCGGTGCCACATTCTTTCCCCCGGCGGTCACCAGAATATTTTTCTTGCGATCGGTGATGCGTAGATAGCCCTCTTCATCCATATCGCCGATATCACCGGTATGAAACCATCCGGCGGAATCAATAACGTCATCTGTAGCCACCGGATCCTTGAAATAGCCTTGCATTAAATTGGGGCCTTGCATCAGAATTTCACCGTCAGGGGCAATCTTCACTTTACAGTTTGACAGAGGCAGACCCACCGCACCGATTTTATTCCGTTCCATGGGGTTGACCGAAATAACCGGCGAGGTCTCAGTCAGTCCATAGCCCTCTATGATAATGACCCCGGCCCCGTTAAAGAACTCACCGATTTCCTTGGATAAGGGGGCGCCTCCGGAAACAAAGAAGCGTAACCGTCCTCCAATCCTGGCTTTTAATTTGTTAAATACCAATTTATCAGCCAGATTTAATTTTTTACGCAGAAAAAACCCAATCGGCTGCTGATTATTGCGTTTGTGAAAGCCTTTTTTACCCACTTTAATAGCCCACCAGAATAATTTTTTCTTAATAAAAGAGGCTTTAGCGATATTATCGATGATACGTGAATATATTTTTTCATATAAACGGGGCACCGATACCATCAGTGTCGGACAAACTTCGGTCATATTCTCCGCTACTTTAAGTAGGTTTTCTGCATAGCAGATTTTCGCGCCTTTGGAAAAAGGCAAAAAGTGTCCGGCCATGCGTTCGAAACTATGACTCAAAGGGAGAAAAGAGAGCAGTGTATCGCTGTCATAAACTTCCAGGACTTCCAGCGACGCTTTGATATTCTCTGCTAAATTCCGATGCGTCAACATCACCCCTTTGGGCTCGCCAGTAGTGCCTGAAGTGTAGATCAGGGTGAGCAGGTCGTCTTCCTCTGTAGCGGCAACATCTTTTTCAAAATCATCGGGATGATCATCAATAAAAATGCGCCCTTTCTCAATCAGCTCCTGCATGGAAATAAATTTGGGATGCTGCAGACTGTCATTGTCATTATTCATCACAATAACCCGACGGACATTATGCAGATCACCAATGATAGTCAGGATCTTTTCGGCCAGTTGCATGGTCCCGCAGAAAAGATACTTACTTTCCGAATGTAATATTATCCATTTCATTTGTTTGACGGTCAGGGTGGGATAAATTGTCGTGACCACTCCCTGGGCACAGATGGTCCCGTAATCAGCCATGGCCCACCAGTGACTATTTTCCGAGACAATGCCCACATGTTCCTTAGGACTGAGCCCAAAGAAGCGTAAACCACCGTGGATTTCTTTCACATAATTGCGAACTTCGCCAAAGGTCAGGTTTTTCCATTCACTATTTTCTTTATAACCGTAGGCAATCTTGTCCTTATACTGTTCAGATATGTCCAGGAACATTTGGGAGATAGTTTGAAAGTCTCTTTTTTCCATTTTACACCCCTTAAATTCCAAATTGATTTTTATTTAAAATTCTCTTAGATTCTCAGCGTTCTTTGCCGAAGTGGCGGAATTGGTAGACGCAGCGGACTCAAAATCCGCCCCCGAGTGATCGGGGTGGGGGTTCGACTCCCCCCTTCGGCACTTCTTATTAGCAAGGAGTTGAACGCAACACTGCCGAATAATCATATCCATATTCACCAAGAACACTATTCAGTTTTACAGGTTAATATAACAGTAATCTATAAACAATTATTTAGAACCTTTAACGCATTAAAAAGGATGGCAAAGCAGGCAATCCTTTACCACCCCTTTCAGATTTTATCTCTAAATAATGAGTGACCCCCAATTTGTTATCCACTTATATTACGGATAACTTTCTGTGCCTTTTCAATTTCTTCTTGGTGGTCAGGATATTGCTGAACGACCTTACGGAACTCTTTGATCGCTTTTTCTTTGCGGCCCATTCGGTAATAGCAATAGCCGATTCTTAATTGCGCGTAGGCGGCTTTATTCCCGTCACCCAGGCCAAAGACCTGCATATAGTTGGACAGGGCTGGTTGATATTGCTTGCGATAATAGTGGATCTCTCCGATCCACCACTGGGCATTATCAGCCAAGGGATGGGTTGGCCCTAACTCAAGAATTTCCGCAAACAAGGTCAACGCTTCATCATATTGCTCAGCCTGATACAGCCGCCGGGCTTTCTGGTATAATTCACTCTGCGTATCCTGGGTGGTGGTGCGGGGTGCTGGTCTCTCAGCGGGATGAGGCTTGACCTTACCAGTCGTTGAGGCCTTCTTTTCGCTCTCAAGGAAATCGTTCAGGAGCATGGCATGGCTCGGCTGATAAGCCAGTTCAATAGAGACCCGCCGATTCAAGGCCTGCTTGGCACTATTATCACTTTCCACCAATAAAGCCTCTTCACCAGCACTTTGCAGGTAAATACGATCTGCCATAGCCGCCCTTTTATCAGGTTTGAATAAGTCCAGGATGAGCTGGCCTACAGTAGCACATCGCTGGCGGGCTAATTGCTGATTGTACACCTCCGACCCATCGGGGTCGGTATGCCCGGTTAGAATTACTTTAACCGAATCATCGGTTTTCAGGGCTTTGACTACTTTCCCCAGCGTGACATAATAATTTGAATTAAAGCTCAAACTTGGGGTTTGGTGTTCCGCATAATCAAAAAAGATATCGTCGAAAGAGAGCACTTGTAACAGATCCGAGGTGATGATCGCTCTAGGTGGAACCATCTTTGCAACTTTTTTAGTGCTTTTTACCGCTCTGGTTTGAGTCTCTGAAATTGGGGGGGGTGTTACTTTTTTCAGCGGCGCAGGGGTTTCGGAAGTAACCGTATCGGCCAAGCTGGAAATCGGCAGAGACGGTTCCGGCCATTCTTCAGGAACCTGCTGTAAAGCTGCATCCAAATCCGGTTCCATGGCTTTTATCAAGGTTGAATCCTGCTTTGCTTCGGCTGCTTCTTGGAGCTCGCTTTCCTTTTGATCGGTTATAACCAATTGCCGTTCTTTTTTCACCGGTGGTTGATCTTCATCATATTGAATCAAGGCGAGGATGGATTTTCGTCCGGTACCGATCAGGCGTTTAATTTGATGGGGCGTGTAGGGGCGGATATAGACACGGGTGGTTTTATCAATCTGCTTATAGCGTTTTTGTTCACCGGATGGGTCATGCCACTGAAAAGTAATGTCAGCATCCTTATTACCAATAATAATAAATTTCAGATCCTTTTTCATATTAACATCATAGCTATCCGGCGGATCGGTTTTAAAAGTAAATTCAGGTACTTTAGCCGTGCTTTCACTTTTTACAGAGGGCTGAGTGGTGTCTTTGGCAAAGGACTTTTCTGTTACCATACTCAAAGCCAGTGAATCCGCTTCCCGCACTGTAGTTGGTTTAGGGGGAACAGGGGAAGTTTCCTGCGGAGTAGTGGTGGTTGCTTCCCCCCCATCTTTTTCGGTGAGGGCTTCTTGGCCACCGCCGCAGGCTAAAAAAGTAAACAAAAAAGTCAGAAATATATACTGTCGCATTCTTCCACCTCTTCTAAAGTACAAAAGCATCCGATCAAGTCTTTACCCGCCCCGGATGCTTTTGCAAAGGTTACTACACCTCTTCAGGATCATTTCTTTTCTTTTTCTTTCATTTTCTTTTCAATACTTTCGAGCCGGTCATCCAGATCATTAACCTCCTGGTTCATCCGCCGCATAATCTGGCGCAAATCAGAAATATCGCTCTGCTCTTTACGGCGTAATTCAGAGAGTTTACGCTCTGTTTCAGCCTGCTGATTTTTCAATTTAGTCAGCTCATTTTCAGTATTGACCCGCAGTTGTCTGATGATCAGGCCCAAGGAATCAGCCTTATTGTCAATTTTACGATTTAATATATTCAAGTGCATATCAAATTCATCTTGCCGCGCCTGAAACTGACGGATGTGCTTTCCCCGTCCCTCAAAGCGAAGTTCCAGGTCATGGACTTTGTGATCAAATTCCTCCACCTGTATGGTTTGCAGGGAATCCTGTTCATTGAGAACGGCCATCCGTTCCTTAACATTATTAACGACAAAAGCATAATAAATTGCAGCGGCAATGAGGATGACAATTATGATTGTCCTAATTACTTCTTTCATCAACGACTCCTATCCTTTCTTATAGTTTTAATCAACAATATTGTTTTTATTCTTTAAGGTGGCGTTCCCAATCACCTTCTTTTGGTTTAAACTTCTCCGCAGACGGAGCAGTTGTCCCGGTTTTATTAGTCGCGCCGGCGTCAGGTGCAGCCGTAGATGGACTGTCTTGCGGAGCATCAGGTTCCCGCTCTTGTTTTAACTCTTGAAGCAATTCACTGATATCGCGGTGGAATATTTCGATGGTATCTGATAGCCGCTGTAATAATTCTTCGCGTAACTCATTGCCGTAAAGATTATTTATCCCTTGCAGCAGATCATCAAATTTGGTTTCCAAATATTGGCGGCACTTTTCTTCATCACTAAAATTGATATTGTCTGTATATTCATCCATGGATCTAAAATCCTTCTTTAAATTTCAATCTTGAATTTACAAATCTTGGATTAATTTTCAACATTTTTCTGTTAAAATCAGCGCTTTCCGGTCCTTTTTACTGTGGTCATCATTAACCTTGCACAATATTGATCTCGGCGCCGCACTCGCATCGTCCCTCGCTCAGCTTATGCCGGGCGACCGAAAATCCATGCCGCTCGATCAGTAAACGGCCACATTCCGGGCAATAAGTATGATTATACCGGTCAGCCATAACATTACCCTCATAAACATAATGGATACCCGCTTGCTGGGCGATCTCACAGGCGCGGTCCAAGACCTCTTTAGGAGTCCGTCCCCGGTCCTGCATTTTATGCGCAGGATAAAAAGCGGAGAAATGCAGTGGTGTTTCCCTCCCCAAATGTTGGTCTACCCACTGGACAATCTTTTTTATTTCCTGGTCGGTATCATTCAATTCCGGTATAATCAGGGTCGTTAATTCTATAAAAGTATTCATTTTTTTTATGGTTTGAATAGCGTCCAATACCGCCTCCAGGCGCCCCTGACATTCCTTTTTATAAAAATCTTTTGAAAAAGATTTTAAATCAATATTAGCGGCATCTATATATTGATAAATATCTTTGGCTGCCTGGGGATTAATGTAGCCATTAGTCACCATGACCGTCTTGAGGTTTTCCTGCTGAGCCCGCTGCGCAATATCAACCACATATTCGCCGAAAACCGTAGGCTCGTTGTAAGTGAAGGCAATGGACTTACAGTTGCTTTTTTGGGCTAAGGACACCACCTGCCGGGGAGAGACTTTGCGGGCATTAAAATCTTCATAGGTTCCCCGGGCCAGTTCCCAGTTCTGACAGAAAGAGCATTTCAGATTGCAGCCCATAGTGCCAAGGGAAAAGGAACGGGTGCCCGGCAAAAAGTGATACAAAGGTTTTTTTTCGATTGGATCGGCATGCAAAGCAATGGGATGGGCATAACTCAATGAGAAAAGTTCACCGTCTGTATTACGCCGTACATTACAAACCCCCAGTTCGCCTTTTTTAATCCGACAAGATTGTGGACATAAAAAGCAGTGAACTTTCTGATCGGTCTGTTTTTCCCACCAGCGTGCTACTTGCACAATTCCCTATCCTTGTTATAGATACTAGCTAAATTCCTAAAAACACTCATTTCTTACCAAGCTAAGCATATTCAGTGAATATGTCAATTAGCACTCGGAATAAATCAGAGTTTATCATTCCTCACATCAGCCCCCAGCAACAGTACAATCGCAGCAAAAATGGCCAGTACACCGATCACCTGTCCCTGTCCCAGACTGGTGATCAGTCCCAGCATAATCAATGCCACGGCAGCCAACCCCACTTTTTTCAGGGCCAATATGGCTGCCAAAACAATCAGGATATTCAGCACAAGACTCATAACACTGTTACGATCAGCTACGCTGTTAAAATATATACCCAGAAGGCCGGCCAGTCCCCCTAAAATCAAACCGCTATATCGAAAAAAGCGATCTTTCCGGCTTTCCTGTTTGCGTAACGGATTTTTGCGTTTGACCTTGATTCTCTGCATTAACGACCGATGATTTTGAGTTCCATATTCTGTTTAACAATATCGATAACAATTTAAAAAATCAATAGTTATTATCAGGTAAAGGTTATATTGATTAAGAATTTTTCAGCCCTCTCTGCGGCAAAATATTTATCCCATCCGGGATCTTGCACATTGCGCCGTATATCAGACGCAATGGCCTATTCAGTCGGTCCGCGTTTATGCCGCTTGGATTTTAAAAACAATCCAATAAAATTTGTGTGTTATGGTTGAGAGATATATTGTTATATCGCGGAATCAGTTAACGGAGCAATCAGGATACATTATTGATACATATTGGCCCGGTTATCGATAATTTCCACTTTCGTTTTCAGTGCGGCAACCCATTTATTATAGAATTCCCGTTGTTTCTGTTCATACAGCTGGGTGTAGATCTCTGCTCTTTTTGCCTGGTAATCCGCTTTATCAAATTCCGAGCGGGAGATCAAGCGCAGGATAACAAAATTATTGCGGATCCTGATCGGCCGGCTGATTTGTACCCTCTCTAAACCCAAGAGGCTTCCAATCACTTGGGGATCACGTCCCAAGGATTTGATGGGTTTTTCCAGGGTAGTGAGTTCGTGATGAAGATATTCAGCACCAGAATACTTTTGCGCTAAGGCTTTGAGGGCCTGCCCGGTGTCTAATTGCTGATAAACCGTATCCGCTTTCTGTCGCAATCGTAAGACCTGCTTTTCGGTTAAAATCTTTTGCTCAATGGTTTCTTTGATATCTGACAGGGGTTTATGATGGGCTTCTTTGACCCGGGCCAGACGAAAGACGGCATATCCATTTTCATTGCGGTAAACTTCTGAAATCGAGCCGATGGGGTTATTGCTAAAAGCAAACCGGGTGGCTTGCGGAAAAAGTCCAAGGCCGCGGATAAAACGGGTGTCTTCCTTTAGGGCTGGTGTTTGCGCAATCCGGAGGTTATGGGAGTCAGCGGCAGCTTGAAAACCAAACTCATTGGCATCAAAAGCAAACAGATTGGCCTGGGAACTGATTTTACTGCGGGTTTCCGGGCCGGCATTTATTTTCAGTAAAATATGCCGGGCCTTTACCTGTTCTTTACCTTTTTGCACCTGTTTATCTTCGACTTTGATCAAGTGATATCCGAAAGAAGTCAAGACCGGACCAGCGACCTGCCCTATAGGGGTATTAAAGGCTACTTTTTCAAAAGGCGGAACCATCTGACCCCGTTCAAACCAGCCCAAATCCCCCCCGCTGTTTTTACCGCTGGGATCCTCTGTATACTCGGCGGCCACCGTTTTAAAACTCTCTCCGCCTTTGATCCGTTGTTTTAAATCCTGGGCCAGGTGACGCACCATTTGGGTATCGCTCGGGGCTGGATTGAGCTTAAAAAAGACATAATCCAGTACCCGGGTTTCATCGACAAAATAATCTTCCTTATGACTTTGGTAATAGTCACGAACTTCCTGAGCGGGAATAAAGAGACTATCATTCTGGACCAGTGCAAAGGGCAGGGTAAGGCTTTCAAATTCAAAGCTTAAGTTGGCCTGCATATACTCCATTCTGATTTCCCATTCACTGACCGTTACCAGATTCTGAATTAAATTAGAAACTTTTTGATAGGGTAATGAAGCGCGCACCTGCTGTTCAACGGGAAACCATTCATTTCCCTGGGGATTATTCAAACGGTCTAAATACTTCTGATAGTCGAACTGGCCATCGGTTTGGAAGGCTTCATGCTGTTGCAGGAATTCCGGCGGATTATTACGTAAATAATAATAGATCTCACGGTCTGTGGTGGCCAGGTCAAGTTGCTTTATAGCGCCCCCAACGACCACTTCATTAACAAAGGAATCCCAGACTTGGTCGGATACTTGCTGTACAGTGCGGTCATCGACCGGCCGGCCCTGTTCGCGATACTGATTCAACTGATACTCAACCATGCGGGAAAAATTTTCCGCCTTTAATTCACGATCATCGACGATTCCGGCCAAGCCTCTCAGTTTACTTTTACCGGTGATGATATCCATTACATTGGCCCCACCGACCAAACCACCGATCGTCATACTGAGTACAAATAAAATGATTAAAGCCCACAGTATTATATGTGTTTGTTCCCTTAATTTTTCCATTAAACCCATATTTTTATTCAACCTCCTTTATTGCTTTATGCACTCCGGTTACAGCCGTTAAATATAATCAAAATATAAGCATCAGGCAAAGAAATTCCCCTGTATTCCGGATGGAAGCATGCGGCGATTAAGCTTGAATTTCAGCCATCATTACCGGAGTTACGTTCCGGAACTTTACTCCATTCATTACGAGCCCCTGGTTTTTATAAACCCAGGTTTGCCTGGTGCCTCGGAAGGTTGGCATTGAGGTATACGCCAAGGCCCTCTATTTCCTTTTTTGATAGGGGATGCAGTTGGTTTGGGGCCGTTTCCCTTTTGGAAGCCCTTGGAAGGGCAAGGGACTTGACTGCAGGCATGCAACTGAAGTTAAGACCGTCATACCCAAGGATCGAAT
>CAZXFH010000032.1:0-38975 GCA_964640055.1 uncultured bacterium
CCAAGAAGGAGAGTCAATGAGTTTAGGGAAAGAATAATGAAATACAGGAAAGGCCAGCCTACAACATGCTATTCAATTTTCAATTCTTCAAACATACTTTACTGCAACTTGACAGGAAAGTATCTTGAAATTTCGCACTACGCTTATACTTGACCGTTCCCTAAAAGAGCCAGCCAGTCCGTTTTTTGAATGGTTTATAGCTAGAAGAGAAGTAAGAAATTAACGCTTAATCGGAAGGACATTATGAAATACAAATATGAAAAGAATTATACGGAAAATGGATATTTGATGAAATACAAAAAAGGACTAAAACTATCCCCGTATAAAAATTGGGTCTTACAATTTAAGATAGAAATGACTGAAATACTGCCTTTGATTTGGAGGAGAATATTGATTCCTTCAGATTATAATTTCTGGGATTTGCATGTTGCGATTCAAGATTCAATGGGTTGGTTAGATTATCATTTGCACTATTTTGAAATTAAAGGAAAACATAAAAGAAATGAAGTTAGAATTGGAATTCCTGATTTCGATCGATTTGGCGATTTACCGGAAGTGTATCCCGGATGGGAAATTCCAGTTATAAGTTATTTCAGCGAATTGGGTATGACGGCAAAATATCTCTATGACTATGGCGATTCTTGGTGGCATAGCGTAAAGTTAGAAGGATATATAAATAAAGAGAAAAAAACAAAATATCCCATATGCCTTGACGGTGAAAGAGCATGTCCTCCAGAAGATTGCGGTGGAGAAAGCGGATACTATGAAATGTTGAACACCTTATCAAATCCGGAAAGTGAAGACTATCAGGAGATGAGAGAATGGGTTGGGAAAAATTGGCATCCCGAAAATTTTGATAAGAGTAAAATAGAATTCTGGAACCCCTATAAAAGATGGAAAAAAGCATTTTTAGAAAAGTAAAAGACGATTTAAGCGCGCGAAGGGAGAGGAAATAAGCCAGAAAAAAATGGGCTGGCTGTCTCCAGATAAACAACAGCGGTAAACCGCAATGTCACCTTTAAAGCTCCACTTCGTTTCGCATTACAGCTACCACAGCGTTTATGCCGCGGAAAGAATCAACTTTAAATTACAACTCAGAAATATTCTGCTGCCGGATATTTTTGTATTTTCAATAATACCCGCTAGATTGTAAAATAGATAAAAGAAAGCCGGGGGTAATATGCAAATAACACTTAATGAATTTGAACGACAAATCAATAAAACCATCCTGTCGCGTGGTTTATTGTATTTCAGGCAGGGCCGAGTGCATAAGCCTGCTGAACTAAGCCCCGGGAAATACGAATTTAGCGTGGAAGGCTCTGCAGATTATACGGTGCGAATCAGCCTTAAAAACGGAGTTATCAGCGATTATATTTGTGATTGCCCTTATGATTGGGGGCCGGTTTGTAAGCACGTGGCCGCGGTTATTTATTACCTGCAACAGGATGAGCCGGAATTAAACCGCAAAATCACCAAAAAGAAAAATACCGCAAAAAAGAAACGCAAAACCCTAACCGATCAGGTCAACGAGTTACTGGAAAGAACCTCGCATGAGGAGCTCGAACAATTTATCCGTACAAAAACAGAGCGGGACCGGACATTCCGGAATATGTTCCTGGCCTCCTTTGCCCATCTGAATACCGATGAATCGAAAAGCCTATATGTGAAACAGGTCAGATCCATTTTATCCGCTGCTGCTGACAGGCATGGATTTATTAACTGGTCGGCTGCCGGGCGTGTGGGGGTGGCCGTTGATCAGTTACTCAAAACCGCTCAAAAACAAGTTGATACCAAGCATTATAAAAGTGCTGTGTTTATCAGTACAGCCGTAATGGAACAAATGACCAAAGCCCTGCAATATGCCGATGATAGTAACGGCGATATTGGCGGGAGCATTAATGCCGCATTTGATATTTTATACCAGGTGGCCCAGGCGCAACCCAATGAACAGATCAGAAAATTAGTTTTGGAATATTGTTTTAAGGCGTTCGATAAAGAAATATTCGCAGGCTGGGACTGGCATATCGGTGTTTTGCAAATCGCAGCCGTATTAATTAAAACCGAAAAGGAAACCGAACGGATTTTTGACCAAATTGATCGAGCGAAGCGGCCGGGATACGAGCAAGAAATGGCCCAAAGCATTAAATATGAGATACTGTTAAAAACAAAAGGGGCAGCAGCGGCAGATAATTATTTGGAAAAGAATATTACCAATTCGAAACTCCGGCGCATAGCCCTCCAAAAAGCGCTTGATTACAAAGAGTTTGCCAAAGCCAATCAACTGGCACAATATGGGGTGAAGTATGATCGGCAAGACAGACCGGGTTTGGCCAAAGAATGGTATGATTGGTTGTTAAAAATTGCCCAAGCCCAGGGTAAAACAGAAAAGATTATTGAATATGCCCGGTATTTGTTAATTGATAGTTTCAGAAATGAACAGGACTATTACCAGATATTGAAAACACATGTAAACCCTGCAGATTGGACGGAATTTATTGAAAAGGTCATTGAAGAGATCTCCAATAAGCAAAGATGGGTCGACCTGAACCGGATTGCCAATATCTTCATCAGGGAAAAATGGTGGCACAGGCTTCTGGAAGTAGTAAAGAAAAACTCTAATTTACGGACCATTGAACATTACGAAAAATACCTTGCAGAAGATTATAGCGACGATGTCGTTGATATATATGCCAAGGGAATTATGAAATACATGGAAAATAATGTGGGTAGAAAACATTATCAGTATATATGCCGGTATTTGAGACGAATGATAAAATTAGGAGGAAGAGAGCAGACTAATAAAACGATTGCCAGACTGCGGGAAATATATCCGAACCGGAGGGCTTTAATGGAAGAACTGCATAATGTATAACTCCCGTGCATCCATAACGGCACGGTGCATATTACCGGAACTGAAATGTAGCGGGAAATGGCTATTTTTTAAAAAGGAATATAATTGACCTGCTGCAATTTCTAATAGCTATTCAGGAGGAAGTGTTCCGGGGGCTTGATGATGATAAGGCAATGGCTCTGTATGTCAAAAAATTCTGCAAGCTTAATTAGAGTATCGCGCTTTATTTTTATTTTATATAAGGGTAGGGGATGACTTTAGCAGATCTGGGCTATCAGCAACCGCTGGAAACCATTCGCCGGGAACGAGGACTCGCTGCTTTTGAGGTGGGGCGGGTGAGTGCCGCCCATAAGGATAGCTATGGGGTCACAACAGCGCAGGGGGCAATGGCAGCCGAGCTGCTCGGGAATTTGCGTTATGTCGCTCAAAACAGAGCTGATCTGCCCGTGGTTGGCGACTGGGTCGCCATTACACCCTATGATACAAATAAAGTGCTGATCCAGGCCATTTTTCCCCGCCAGACCGTCATTATCCGCCAGGCAGTGGGTCAGTTTGCGGAGCAACAACCGCTCGCTGCCAATATTGATGTGGCCCTGATCGTGCAGGCCGTGGACCGGGATTTTAATCTCAATCGCCTGGAAAGATATCTGACCCTTTGCCATGCTGCCCGGGTGCACCCCGTTATTATTCTGAACAAAATTGATCTGATCGGTGCTGAAAGGTTAAAAGCGATCCAGATAGAGGTGGCCGCCCGGATTCCGCGGGTTTCTGTTATTTCGATCAGTAACCAAATCCGGCAGGGATATGCTGAATTGAAGGCCCGGATTGTAAAGGGCAAGACCTATTGTCTGCTGGGATCCTCGGGCGTTGGTAAATCAACACTGCTCAATAATCTGGCCGGCAGACAGCTCATGGCAACGGATGAAATCAGTCAAAGTACGGGTAAGGGTAAACATGTAACCAGCCGGCGCGCCTTGTTTGTATTGCCAACAGGGGGTGTTTTTATTGATAATCCGGGTTTGCGGGCGGTTGGCATTGCGGATCCGGAGGCTGGTTTGAGGCAGACTTTTGAATCTATTCCCACCCTTGCCAGACAGTGTAAATTCCGGGATTGCACCCATCAACACGAACCGGGTTGTGCGGTGCTGGCAGCACTGAAAAAAGGATCGCTGGACAGGGCCGCCTATCAGAATTACCTGAAAATGGAAAGAGAAGCGGCCCATTTTAAGGCCAGCCGGGCGGAAAGACGTCAAAAGGACCGGGCCTTTGGCAAAATGGTGCAGCGATTCAAAAAAGACCGCGGGGACAAATTAAAATAGGAGGTAGCATGGCCCCTGAATATCCGCTCCATTTCGCGCGCTTTTATGATCTGATCTATCAGAACTTAAGGGACCGGGTGGACCACCGGTTTTTCCTTGATGAAATCAAACAGACCAGGGGCAAAATACTGGAAATCGGGGTGGGCACAGGCCGCTTTTTTAGCGATGCCCTGGATCAGGGGGCGGATATCTACGGGTGTGATCTCAGCCCGAACATGCTCGAGGTCCTGAGAGGTAAATTAAAGCCAGCGCAGCACTTCCGCATCAGCCGGCAGAATATCATTGATTTTCATTATGATTTTCAGTTTGATCTGATTATCGCACCTTTCCGGGTCTTTATGCATCTGCTTGACAAAGCGGAGCAGCTGCAAGCCTTGCACAATGTTTATCACCATTTAAACGCTGTGGGGCGTTTTATTTTCGATGTTTTTGTTCCGGATCTGAAACAGCTGCTCAGCGGAATCGATCAGCAGGTTGATTTTGAGGGAGAATACGAGCCGGGCCGGAAACTGAAACGAATCGTATCCACCCAACCGGATCTGATCCGCCAGATGATCGATGTCACTTTCCGGCTGGAATGGCAAACCAAAACCGGATGGCAAACAGAGGATTGGACTGTTCCCATGAGGTTCTTTTTTCGGTATGAACTGGAACATCTGCTGGAGCGCTCGCCCTTTGAAAAATATCAGATTCTGGGTGATTATCAGGGGAATGAATTAAGTTCGGCGTCAACGGAGTTCGTGCTGGTCTGTCAGAAAGAGCTCAGCGCTTAAAAATCACCCAAAGTAATAGTGGGGTTATTTATAAAATTTTTCATTGCGAGTTGCGGAAAGATCACTTTTATTTTACATGCGGTAAAGTGGTCAATAATATAAAATAAGAGGATTGATATGGCGTTAAAAAGGTGGCAACTGCATCTTCTTTCCTGGATATGGGGGCCGGTGTTGGCGGTCCAATTTGTGCTGGTTTTTTTCCTGGGCAGGTACAATCTGGCGGCACAACCGGTTCTGCTCTGGGCCGGCTGGATCATCTGGGGGATTTCACTGGTCATGGGCTGGTGGCCGATCCTGGCCTTGAAGCGCAAAGGTGGAGTTGGCAAAGGCCGCAGCTATGTGCATACCACGACAATGGTGGATACCGGCCTGTATGCCATTGTCCGTCACCCTCAGTATACCGCCGGGATCCTGCTCAGCCTAGCCCTGATGCTGATCGGACAAAACTGGCTGATCACCAGCATGACCGTAGTGGTGGTGCCCTTGTTATATTGGGATATAGTTATCGCCGATCAGCATGAAATCGAAAAATTCGGAGAGCGTTACCAGCGCTACATGCCGCAGGTTCCGCGTACCAATTTTCTGCTGGGAATTATCCGTTTGGTCAAGCGCAGCAAGCATTGAGATGCCGGCTTTGGAATCCAATATGGTTATCACCGATGTGGGCGAAACCGCTCTGCTGACCCTCCACTGCCATGCTTTAGATGCCCAATCTGCACAACCGATCCTTAATGACCGACCCGCTATCCGAATGACTGAACAGCTGACGCTGTTGATATCCGGTTCCGATAAAAAACTATCCCGTCGCCTGGCAAAGGGCAAAATAGATCCCCGTTTAGTGACCTACATTACGGTGCGGGCCCGGCAGTATGATCAATATGCACTTGATTTTCTCCGGGAGTATCCGCGGAGTACGGTTGTTAATATAGGCTGTGGTCTGGATAACCGGTTCGCCCGGATCGATAACGGACAACTGACTTTTTTTGATCTGGATTTTCCGGAGGTGCTGGCACTGAAAAAGAAGTTGGTTACTCCGGCAGCACGCTACTATTTTATTCCCGGCTCTGTCTTTGACCTTAAGTGGACAGAGAATATTACCACTGTGCCGGTCATGTTTTTGGCCGAAGGGGTCTTCATGTACTGTGCGCCCGGGGATGTGAAAAAGCTCTTTTTAACACTGCAGCAAAAATTTCCCGGTTCGGAAATGGTCTGTGAAGTAGTCAATTCCATCTGGCTCAAGGGCTGGCTGCAGAAAATAGTGACCTTTAAGCTGCATAAGGAACAGAAACTGGGCCGCGGCGCCGTCTACCGGTTTGGAATCCGCAATGGTCATGAAATTGAGACTTGGTCTAAAGGAATTGAATTACTGGATGAGTGGTCCTATTTTGACACTGATCCCCAGGTAATGGGTTGGATGAAAATTTTCCGGCACTGCCAACTGTTTCGCAAAACCCAGTGGATCGTGCATTATCGCTTAAATCCACCGCCGGCCAACCCAGTCGCTGGAATACGTTACGGGCCTGGCGGGTGTTAAAACATTTTAAAAACCGGCCTGGTACGGTGGCCTCCGAACCGTCCGGAAATTCTTGGTGAGTTCCCTGGATGGAGTTAATTTTCCGCGGAGGAACAATCAAGATGAAAAGAATAATATTCTGTCTGTATGTAATTACCTGTATCCTGACCTTGTCCTGTACTCAATATAAAGAATGTCCCGCCTTTGATGAGGCTGATCTGCAGTACCTGCCCTATGTCACGGGTGATACCCTGGTTTTTCACAATGAACAGGCAGAATCCTATCAGATCTACATCGAAGAATTGCGCCAGTCGGAGGCCTATGATTTCACATGTCGGGATTTGTATGGGATCTGCGCCTGTACCGACTATGTGGAAGTTATGGCCACAGACACGGAGAATCCGGATCCCTATATATTCCTGAGAATGGAACAGAGCGATGTCTCGGATGTGCAGTATTTTCAATATCAGCTCCTGGACTACGATTTTGAATTCGATTTCCGCAACGAACTTCCGCATATTGATGATTTTCCGCATATAGAATTCAAAGATTCATTGCTGATTGGCGAGCATGTGTATCATGAAGTGTTAATGATTCGTAATCAGGACCAATCTGCTTCCCGGATTGATAAAGTTTACTTTAATCAATGCGGTGGTATTCTTAAATTTTGTAAAGAGAATCCTGCGGAGAAATGGGAGTTAATTTGCAATCCCTAGGCAGATGAAATGAGCGGTTTAAATAACAAGGGAGTCATCAATTCATATGTCCGTATTGATCGTTTATGATTCCTTTTTTGGTAATACTGCAGAAGTAGCACAGGCCATGGGCGCAGCCCTGGCTGCAGCCGGAGAACCAGTAGCCACCTGGCGGGCAGACGAGGTGACACCGGCCCCGTTGCAGAATCTGGGGCTGTTGATCGTTGGTTCTCCGACCCGCGCTTTCAAGCCCACCAAAGCCATCCATCGGTTTTTGAAACAGATTCCGGACCAGGGTCTCAAAGGCACTCAGGTTGCTGCTTTTGATACCCGGGTTTCTCTGGCGGACGTCAACTCCCGGCTGCTCAATTTTATGGTGAAACTCTTTGGCTATGCCGCGGAACCGATTGCCAGGAAACTGCAGAAAAAGGGTGGCCGGCTGGTGTTACAGCCGGAAGGCTTTATTGTCAAAGGCACGGAAGGACCTTTAAAGGCGGGTGAACGGGAACGGGCGGCCAAATGGATTCAACGAGCGATAAACATATAATGGGTATAGAACTGACTTGAACGATATATCCGGGACCTGTCAGGGAAAGTACCGAATTAATTGGAAGGAGTAATGTAAAATGTCAGCAAGAACACTGCAAATTAAATGGCAACGCCTACTAAATAATGACGAGACCTGTCCGCGTTGCGGATCAACCGGGGAAGAAATCGACCGGGCGGTGAAAACCCTGCGGCAATCTTTGACGCCCCTGGGAATTGAAGTGCTGTTGGAGAAGGAAGCCCTTACAGTTTCGGAATTCAAAAGGGATCCTTTACAATCAAACCGCATCTGGATTAATGACCGCCCGCTGGAAGAGTGTATCCAAGCTCAGGTGGGCCAAAGTGCCTGCTGTGATGTTTGTGGCCCCTCGGATTGCCGCACTATTGAAACCGGCGGACGGGAATATGAAACCATTCCGGCGGATATGATTATTCAAGCCGGTCTTCTGGTTGCTTCACAAATGACCCGCAAAGGAGGGCGAAAATCCAACTGCTGCGGAACTGGATAGCAGGTGTAGGTAACCCTTTAAGGTCTGTAAAATACAAAAAAGTTGACCGGGAGGATTTTTGTATGAAGCATCAAAAAACAATAAATCTTTTAACCATTTTAATTGCCGTTATGGCGGCAATTGCCGCTTACATGGGTATATTCTCAGGTGACGGACCCGGTGCTTACCAGTATGAATCCATTCGTGGGGAGAGGGTTGAAATCTATGGTCAGGGCCTTTACAAACACATGTCAGCTGAAGTAGCGATCCAGGGCATTGCCCAGGATTACATCACCCTGTTTCTGGGGATCCCTTTACTGCTGATCGCCCTTTACTGGGCCCGGACCGGCGCACTCAAAGGCCGCTTCCTGCTGGCCGGTACCCTGGGCTATTTTCTGGTGACCTACCTTTTTTATCTGGTCATGGGCATGTATAATCCACTTTTCCTGGTTTATGCCTTCTTGCTGGGCAGTTCCTTTTTTGCCTTCAGTCTGACTTTACAGTCCTTTGATCCGGTGAATTTACCCCACGCTTTCCGCGATAAGACCCCGGTCAAACTGGCCGGCGGATTTTTGGTCTTCAACGCCATCATGATCGGATTATTATGGCTGAGCATTGTGGTCCCCCCTTTACTGGCAGGAACGGTCTATCCGGCCGCTCTGGATCATTATACTACCCTGATCGTGCAGGGGCTGGATCTGGGCCTGTTATTGCCGCTGGCCGTCGTATCCGGGATCCTCTTGATCCGGAAACAGCCGATAGGCTATTTGTTGGGCCCGGTCTATTTTGTTTTTCTCGGTTTGTTGATGAGTGCTCTGACCGCCAAACTGATTGCCATGGGATTGAAGGGATATACCATCATCCCGGCCATTTTTATTATTCCGGTTTTCAATTTGCTGGCCATCACGGGAGCGATATTATTACTCCGCAATATTCGGGATCAGGCAGCCTCTGGTTATTGATTATCAGCACACCCGGCCATCAATTCATCTGGATTTTAAGCAAATGTTAATCTGCATTTATTTTTCTTTGCAATATTATCAGATATGGTGAGCAGGAGAGGTCAGTAGATGTCAGTCGCCTTGATCATTTTAGCCGGAGCAGGCCTTTTGTACATACTTTTTAATGTCCTGAATCGCCGCAGTTATTTTCATCTGAAAAAGCGGGTTCTGGATAGTCGCGTCTGGCCGCTGAATATTTGCTGTGGCCACACTGACGGTGGTGGCATTAATGCCAATATTGTCTGTCACCGGCCGGTGCATAATTTTGTGCTGGTTAAAGATATCTATAAGCTACCCTTCCGGGATAAACAGTTTGAGCGGGTATTGTGTTCCCATACGGTTGAACATATTGAGGATCCCCTCGCTTTTTACCGGGAGTTCTCCCGGGTCGCCCGGCAAGTTACCTGCCTGGTGCCGCCGCTTTGGGATATCACGGCTGCTTTTAATATTCTGGAACACAGATGGCTGTTTCTGACCTTCCGGCATGTGCACCATCAACTGCCGCGCCATATTTCCCTGCCCCTGGCGCGGACCTATCAACGCTATTTCGGCCAAAAGGTTGCGGCCTGAGCGAACAAGACGGAGCATCACATGAATCAAAATAGTGAGCTTTAATCGAGAAGGTTAGTCGGGGCCAAGATTTATGCTCGGATTTTTCTTGACAACCAGTTCTTTTGAGGCTATATTAATACAGACGTTTCAAACAAATGTATAAAACAGTTGATTTAAATTTGAGGGCGCGATGAAAGCACCGGAAGAAAATATTCACAGTAAAATGATTTTGGCTACCATTAACTGCATTGAAGAAAAAGGAGTACAGCACACCACCTCGCGGGAGATCGTCAAGCGGGCTGGAGTCAACTTGGCGGCTATCAATTATTACTTTGGCTCCAAGGAGCAGCTGATTGAGATCGCTTTAAATCAGACTCTGGATGAGGCCTTTGACAATATGATCGCCGAGGAACTATTGCAGCAAGCAGAACCGATCACCGCTTTGAAGACTTTATTTTTAGAGTTTTTCAGAGGGGGATTGCGTTATCCAGGCATTACCAAGGCCCACCTATATAAACCTGTGATGGAAGATGATTATGACACCCTTTTTGTCAGGCGCTGGGATCAATATGTTACCAAGCTGGTGCAGCGGATTGCTCAACTGTTGCCGGAAATGACCCGGGATGCGATCAAAATGAGTGTCATCCAGACCGTTGCCGCAATTACCTTTGTATGTCTTACCACTAAACTCTATGGTGCTATGGATATTGACTTATCGGATCGACAAATGCAGCAAAAATTTATCCATAATCTGGTTGATAAAAATTTTAGTCAGCAATGAGCTGGATAGAATGACGTTAAAGAGGATTTGGAAATTTTTGTTTATCCTGCTGATCTGCTCCTTTGGGAATACCCTTTTTAGTGCTGGTCAGAAAGCAATGACTGGCACCGTTCGGGGAATCGTGCAGGATTATGAAAGCAAGGCCCCGCTGCTCGGGGTGAATGTCAATGTCACGCATACCGGGTATGGTGCCGCCTCAGATCGAGCGGGTACTTTTCTGATCAGAAATATACCGGTGGGTACCTATACTTTGGAATTCACTTATATGGGTTATAAACCGGTCAAGCGGACCGATATTGTGATCAAATCCGGCGCCACTCAGTTTCTGGAAGTGGAAATGCATCCCGTGGTGCTTCAAACGCAGGGGGTGAAAGTAAGGGCTGCTTATTTTTCCGAGGCGCAAAAGCAAGCGGTTAGCACAACCAGTTTAGTTCAGGAAGAGATTCGCCGCACGGCTGGCGCCGGTGGTGATATCAGCCGGATTGTTAAATTTTTACCCGCCGTGGCTCAGCTGGATGATCAGGTCAACAGTCTGGTTGTCCGCGGGGGTAGTCCATTTGAAAATGGATTTTACCTGGATAATATTGAATTGCCCAATATCAATCATTTTCCCACTCATGGGACTTCGGGCGGGTCCATGGGTATACTGAATGTGGACCTGATCGCTGAGGTCAACTTTATTGCCGGGGGGTTTCCTGCTGAATATGGGCATAAATTATCTTCTATTATGGAAATTGATTATCGGGAAGGAAATCAGGAACGGATCAAAGGTCAACTGAATGTTGATATGGCCGGATTGGGGGGTATCATCGAGGGACCGCTGAATGAAAAAACCAACTTTATGCTGGCGGGCAGGCGCAGTTACCTGGACTTGATCGTGGATATCATGGGCGTTACAGCGATTCCCAGTTATGCTGATTTCCAGGCTAAGGGGGTTTATCATCTGAATCAGAGGAATAAAATAACGCTATTGAATATTCTGGGTACCGATGATAATCATGTTCAAGAACAACAAGCTCAAAAATCGGACTGGCCGGTTTATGGCCATGATCAGCATTGGGAAAATACCTTGGGGGTCAACTGGCGCCGGCTGTGGCCCCGACAGGGCTATTCCAATACTTCACTGGCCCATACCTATTCCAGTTTTGACCGGAATTTCAAAGAATATGGTACTGCTATTCAGGTGGTGAACAAAGAATCAAAAGAAAATCGGTTCAAATTGAGAAATCTGAACAGTTTTAGACTCAATCCGAAAAATAGAATTGCATTTGGAATTGAAACCCAAAGCATGCACTTTAATTACCATAATCTGTTCGGTGAATTTACCAATACCATGGGAAATACAACACCTGAATTGGTCATAGAAACCCGTATTCATACTTATTACCTGGCTGGTTTTCTCAGCTATCGTTTTCAGCCCAACCATCACTGGACTTTCAGGGGTGGTTTGCGCATGAATTATTTTGAATTTAATGGTAATTATAATCTCGCTCCGCGTTTGTCCATGGCTTACAAAATAGGAGAGCTAACCACTCTGAAGGTCTCTTGGGGTCAATATTATCAGAATCTGCCCATGATATTACTGTCCCAATCCCGTGCTGCAAAAGCATTACATACCCCCAGAGCCATTCATTATATTGCTGGTTTAGAACATTTGTTAAATGCTGAGACCCGTTTGAGCATCGAGATTTATCATAAGGATTACCAGCGTTTTCCGCTTGATCCGGAACAACCATTATTATTTTTAATTGATGAAGAGATCTATCGAAACATGTTTTATGCCCATAACCAAATCGTAGATCAAGGCCAGGCCTATTCTCAGGGTATTGAATTGTTGGTGCAAAAGAAAATGGTAACCGATTTCTATGGCGCGCTCAGTTGCTCCTATTTTATCGCCAAATATCAGGATCTGCAAGGTAACTGGCGGAATCGGTCTGTTGAGAATCGATATATTTTTAATATCAATGGTGGCTATAAACCCAATCGGCAATGGGAATTCAGTCTGGAATTTCTTTATGCGGGCGGCCGGCCCTACACTCCTTTTGATATCGCCAAATCAAAGGATTTAAACCGGGGTGTTAAAAAAGAGCAACAGGTGAACCAAAAACGCTATCCGGATTATCATTCCCTGGATGTCAGGGCTGACCGGCGCTTTAATTTTAAAAATGCGAACCTGATTTTGTACATGAGTATCTGGAATGCTTATAATCATAAAAATGTGGCGGAATATTTCTGGAACCAAAAGAAAAATCAAAAGGATACCGAGTATCAGTGGCAGTTGACCCCGATCTTTGGGATAGAATATGAATTTTAATTGGATTCCAGGTTCCTTTGGAATAAGTTTTTATTGACAAGTCAATCTTACTAAATAAGGGTGAAATTATGCGTGCTCATTTCTACGGTATCACAATCCTGATGCTGGCTCTGATTTATAGTTGCACGGAGCAGGAGCTGGTCCGGGAGGTTGATATCGATACCTATGATATGCAGGTAAAATATACAGAAGCCGGTCAACTCAATGTGGGCGTTATAGTCCATTGTAGAAAAAAGCCGGGTGTGGAAGCGCTTAATTTCCGGTTAAATTCAATCGCCAGGATCGAATCCATCACCGCCCAGAGCAAGGGTAAATGGCAGGTAATGGCTTATGACCGTGAATATGGTCAACTATCTATCACATTACCGGCGGATCTATCCAAAGACCGGGAATTATCCCTGCGGTTTGAATATAGCTACCCCGTCACAGAAGATGTCAGTGATTTTTTCTATCTGGATCGGGGCAATCGCTGGTATCCCTTAATCATCGATGATTTGGCCCGGGTTAAATTATCTGTTACTGTACCCGCCCGGTTTCAACTGCTTTCCGGAGGAGATTTACAAGCATCAGAGCAACAGGAGGGCCAGGCAACCTATGTTTGGAAAACCAGAATGCCGGTTTTTAAAATTCCCTTTGTTCTGCTGGGTCAAAAAAAGTATTCCACCCGGAGTCTCCCCTGTGGTGATAAAGCACTCACTTTTTATTTTATCCAGGAGAGTAATGAACAGAATCAGTCGATTGTTAATGAAGCGTCTCAGACGTTTCAATTTTTTAACAGGAAAATTGGAGACTATCATCATAACAAGCTCACTTTTGTTGAAATTGACAGGTACCCGGGGGCCAGTTTCATTACCACCGGTTTGGTCCTGACCAATACAAAAGTGATGGATCAGTACCGGGAAGGATATCATCGCGGCTTGCATTTAACCACAGCAGCTCAGTGGTTTGGGGCCGGTGTGTTTGGTCAATGGCAGGCGCCGGGTTTCTGGTTTTTTTCACTCTCTTTACCCCATTACCTGCGCATGATGTATCTGGAAGCCCAGGGAGGAGCAGAGCGCTTGGCAGCAACCCTGGAGCGTGCTTATCAGGGTTATCTTGATCATACCGATCAGCTGAATGATGTGCCTGTTTTTGATGTGGATATGATTGACACCGAGGCCAAGGGACATATCCTGGTGGGTAAGGGACCCTTTATCTGGCACCGGGTGCGCACGATTCTGGGAGAGGATACATGGGAGGCACTGCTGCGGGAGCTCTATGCAGATCTGCAGGGCAAGGCCCTGACCGCTGCGCTTTTCCGGGACTATCTTGCTGATTATGGTGGTAAGGAAAGTGTTGCGCAGTTTAATCAGCTGATGACGGTCCGAGGAGATATCAGAGAAGCAGCCAAATAATAATGTAGCATAGTCCTGCGAGGTCAATTAGAGTTTAGCTACCGGCTGGAAACCACTATCATGGGGGAAAAAGAAAGGCCGCACCAAAACCGCTGTATTGGAGAAAGTTTTATGCTACAGCCATCACTGGTGGCAGCACATCTAGCGGATAGGCCTTTATTTATTACCGCTCCCCGCTCATAGCCACACTGCGCACAAACCATTTCTGAAAGATCAGGAATACCAGCAGCACCGGGATTGTGATCATGGCGGCAAAGGCCATGATATCGCCCCACATTTTGGGATCCTGACTAAAAAATTGCTGCATGGCGACTGGCAGCGGTCGATAGGTGGTCCCGCGGGTCACCAGCAGGGGCCACAGAAAGTCTCCCCAGTGGATCATGAATTGCAGGATGGCGACCGCCGCAAAGACCGGTTTGGACAGCGGCAAGACAATTGACCAGTAGATCCGGAAATAGCTGGCCCCGTCCACCAGGGCGGCATCCTCCAGATTTTTCGGAAGGCTGATAAAGAATTGATAGAACAGAAAAATGGAGAGCGCATCAGCGATATAGGGGATGATCTGGACATGGTAGCTTTCCAGCCAGCCAAGATTATTGACCAGCAGCAATAAAGGAATAGCGACCGACTGGAAGGGAATGATGATCAGGGCGATGATCAGGGAGAGTATAAATTGCCGGCCTTTGAAACGCAGCCGGGCCAGGGCATAGGCCAGCAGGCTGTTAACGAACAAACCACAGCCCACCATGGTGCCGACAATAAAGATGGAATTGAACATAAAGCGGCCAAAGGGCATGGCCTGAAAAACATCAATATAATTTTTAATTCCGATTTCGCCGCGGGGTACAAAGGCATACAGGGTGCTCATATCTTTTAGCACCTGGGTTTCACTGTTTTTCAGGGAAGAAACCAGCATAAAAACAATGGGAAAGAAAAAGAAAAAGGCCAGGGCCAGCATGAGCAGGTAGGTTAACGTCATTTTGACTTTGCGTTGCAGGGGATAATTCTTCAGATTCGTTGAACCGGTCATCAGGATACCTCCCGCTCTTCGCGCAGGAAGAGTCGCTGGACCAGGGAAACGATCAGTACGATCATGAAAAAAGTGACTGTAATGGCACAGGCATAACCGATCTTGCCCTGCTTGAAGCCCTGACTGACCGTATACACCAGCATGGTCATGGTACTCCCCCGCGGCTGACCGGTGGGTCCGTGCATGACCCAGACTTGCGTGAAGAGTTTGAAAGCCAGGATAGTAGTGGCAAGCGCCACAAAAATGGTTTTATTGCGCAACTGGGGCAGGGTAATGTGGATGAATTGCTGCCAGCTGGATGCCCCGTCCAGCTGGGCTGCTTCGTAGAGACGTTCGGGAATGTCCTGCAGGCCAGCCAGATAGATCACCATTTGAAAGCCAACCCCTTGCCAGATGGACAGAATCATAATGCCCGGCAGCGCAAAGCGGGGATCGTTGAGCCAGTCCACCGGCCCCAGTAGACCCAAAGAGAGCGTTTGTAGGAGTTCATTCACAAATCCTTTTTCCGGATGGTACAAAAAGGTCCAGATCACGGACACCACCACCAGGGTAACCACCACCGGACTAAAATAGATCGTTCGGAAGATCTGAACCCCTTTTATTTTCTGATTGACCAGCATCGCCAGCAGTAAAGCAAAGGCGGTCTGTACCGGGACCACTACAATAGCAAAGCAAAAATTATTGAAAATAGCCTGATAAAAGGTGGGATCCTGAAACATACGCAGGAAATTGGCCAGGCCTGTCAATTCTGTGGGTACATGGGGATTGGGGATCAGGCGCTGGTCAGTGAAGGAGAGGCCCAGGGCCATCAGGAAGGGCGTGATCAGAAAGACCAGCAAGAGGAGCAGGGCGGGTGCGGAGAGCAGCCCGGCGGTCAGACTTTCTTTCTGATGTTGGGTTAGTTCTGCGCTATACAAGGGCGTCAATTTCATGGTAATGCGAATTTATTCCGATATGGGATAACCGTTATTATATTGGAGGTCCCATTCGATCTTTTCCACCGCTTGATCCAGTTCTTTTTTCACATCGGCGCCGACAATGATGTTTTGCAGGGCTTCGGCAAAGGCGGCGCTGATGGCCGGATAGGCGGGTGTTACCGGCCGGGGCACCCCCCAGCCACTTTTAAGTTGTTCCGCCAGTACCCGTAACGGTCCTTCCGCTCCGTATAATCGGGAGCTGTCAATGGCGCTTTCGCGGGCCGGCACAGCGCCGTTCGCTGCGGTCATGTGTAATATTTCCCGGGGGGATAAGAGAAATTCTAAAAACTGCCAGGCTTGGTCCGGCTGCCGGCAATTGGTGGTGATCCCCCAGTTCCAGGAGCCCAGGGTGGTTTTGGGCCCCTTGCCGAAATCAGGCATGGGGATCAGAACCAGGTCATCTCCCAGATGTTGGTGATGGGCCCCCCACATCCAGTGACCCACCCAGGAGAGTGCGCAGATTTGGTTAATATAGAAATCATCATCACCGGCCGGTTCGGGATTGGCATACCCCTGGGCAAAGAGTTGCTGAATAAAGCGCAAGGCAGCCACGGCTTCCGGGCCGTTCAATATCCCTTCCGCGGTACTGTAGTCACTGCGGTCGATCAGATCACCACCAAAGGATTTGAGGATCGGTAAGAAAGCATAGGTGTACCACTCCCGCTGGCGGTAATTCATTTTAAAATCAATTGCATATTCCACTTCTTTGAGGGCTTGTAGTTGCTTTACGGCCTGCATGAATTCGGCCTTGTCCCAGTGATCGTTAATACTTTTGGGAATGCGTACCCCGGCTTTTTGCAAATAGCTGCGGTTGGCCCAGATGGCTAACCCGGAATCATAACCCCCCAAGCTGAACAGTTTGCTGCCATAGGTGCCTTGGTCCAGGAGCGAGGGTAAAAAGTCCGCTTTCATCTGGCCCGTAACAAAGCTATCCAGGGGGATCAGATAACCGGACCAGGCATAGTTATAGAGGTAAGGACCGTCAAATTCGAGTAAAGGGGGCAGGTCACCGGCCAGGGCGGCGCCGTTCACCTGATCATTATAGCTGCCTTCCGGTAACAGAAGGGCTTTTATGGTGAGATCAGCATGGGTTTGATTGAAACGGGCGACCTGCTCGTTGAATACCCGGCGTTCGCTGGGTTTACCGGAATGGAACCAGACTTCCAGCTGCGGCTTGGAACGGGTTGATTGATCCGCTGACTGACAATCCGTCAATAATAACAGCCAGAAGCCAATCAATAAGAGAAGGAATCCACGAATGCTAACGATAATGCCCTCCTGTTTATAAATAGAGACCGACAGGGGAATATATTCGGCTGGAGTTTGAAGAGCATAAATCATAAAACAATTTCTTCAATTTGGGTGACAATATCAAAGCTTGCCTAGTACTGGTGATTATCAAATTTACCGATTTTCTAATGATACTCAATCCAGCCGCTATATATCCTGTCAACTTAGGGAGTCGTGATTTATGCCAAAATTGCGCGGCTTTTTCGTTGACTTTCCTGCTTGCATAAAATAAATTCAACGGCTTTTCAAAAAACAAGCAATCGAGGAAGACAGTTTGATTGAGGTGAAGATAGATGTTTAAAAGAACGAATGTGCGTTTCATTATTATTGCCCTTGTTTTGGTACTGGCGGCTTACGCTTTATACTGGAGTTTGGCTTATAATTCCTTTTCCGATGAAAAAAAGGAAGAGCTACGTGCGCAGGGCAAGCTGGAAAAATTTGAGGATAATATCCTGCGACTCGGTCTGGACCTGCAGGGAGGTATGCATATTATTCTGGAGCTGGATATTCCTGATCTGATCGAGAGTATGGCCGCCAATAAAACCGATCAATTTTATACTATTCTGAACCAGACCGAACAAGCCACTATTGAGGAAGATAAAGATTTCTTTGATGCTTTTGAGGCCCGCGTAGAAGCGGCTGGTTTGAAACTGGTGCGGCATTTCAGCAATCGCGGATACAAGAACGCTGAAATCATCAAAACCCTCAAAGAGGAAGCCCGGGATGCCCGGAATCGAGCGATGGCCATTATTCGGAATCGGGTGGACCAGTTTGGGGTTTCCGAACCGGTGATTCAGAAAGCGGGTAAATATCGCATTATTTGTGAGTTGGCCGGGGTACAGGATCCGGAGCGAGCCCGCGAACTGATTCAAAGTACTGCTCTGCTGGAATTCATCCTGCTTAAGGATCCCCAGGTCACCCAATCCTTTATCACCTCGGTAGATAAATATCTGAAGAGCGGTAAAAGAGAAGAAATTTTAGCAGAAGCAGAAGAGACTGAATCTCAGGATACGACGGTGGCCCTCAAGGAATCCCAGGATGAGGCGATCAGTGTTAGTGACCTGCTGGGCACCACTGAAGCGGATATTGCTATGGAAACCGATACCACTGACACCAGTTCCCTGGTGGTGGATAAAGAGATGTTCAGGGAAAAACCCTTTTCCTCTTTGTTGCGCAATGTGGGCAATATGATTGCCGTGCCCGAGCGCAATAAATATGCCGTGGAGAAGATCCTCTCCGATCCGGAAGTTCAGAAATTGTTGCCCTATGATTCCCAGATTCTGTGGTCGGGTTTCCCGGAACGCATGACCCTGGCCAGCGGGGAAACCGAAAGTTATTATTTGCTTTACCATTTGAAACGGGAAGCTGATATGCAGGGTAAATATGTAACCCGTGCCAAGGCCGATCTGGGCGGGGCTCAATCCACGACAGCCGGACAACCGATCGTCAATATGTACATGAACAATGAAGGCGCCCGTAAGTTCTCACGGCTGACTGGTGCCAATATCGGCCGCCGTTTGGCCATTGTACTGGATAAGAAAGTGTATATGGCCCCCAATATCAAATCAAAGATCCCTCAGGGTTCAGCCTATATCGAAGGGTTTAAAGATATGGAAGAGGCCAAGGATATTGCCATTGTGCTGCGCGCCGGTGCCTTACCTGCTCCGGTTGATATTATTGAGGAGCGCACGGTCGGTCCCACTCTGGGACGGGATTCCATCCTGCTGGGCACCCGGCTGGGGATGATCGGTTTTGCGATCATCGTAATTTTTATGGTAATTTACTACCGAGCCTCCGGACTGTTAGCGGATCTGGCCCTAATACTTAATCTTGTGTTTGTATTGGCCGTCCTGGCGACCCTGGAAGCCACCCTGACCCTGCCGGGTATTGCCGGTTTAATTTTGACCGTAGGTATTGCAGTAGATAACAATGTTTTGATCTTTGAACGAATCCGGGAAGAGCTGGATAAGGGCAAAACTGTCCGGGCTGCGATTGACAGTGGTTACAGCCGCGCCTTGATAACCATCTTGGATGCTAATCTGACGACCATTTTTGCTTCGCTGATTTTGATGCAGTTCGGCACCGGCCCGGTGAAGGGCTTTGCCGTGACGCTTTTTTGGGGCGTGGTTTCCAGTTTCTTTACGGCCATTTTTGTTACCCGCACGATCTATAATTTTATCACTGAAAGAAAAGTGTTAAAAAAACTAAGTATATAAAACTCAGGAAACAAGTATATGCGATTTTTAAAAGATACTCATATTCATTTTGTCAAATTCAGTAAAACCGCGGCCATTGCATCAGCAATTCTGTTGCTGATCGGCTTGATTTCCCTGCTGTTTATCCGCGGATTGAATTTCGGGATCGATTTCACCGGTGGTACACTGGTACAGTTACGGTTTGAAAGAGATGTATCCACCGGAGAGATCCGCGGGGCGTTGAATCAGCAGGGGCTGGGAAGGAATGTAATCCAGTCGGTCAGTGGCAAACGGGAGTACATGATCCGGATTGCCGAGGCCACCGACCTGGGAAACGTACATGAAAAGATTAAAACCGCGGTCAATACCCTGGACAATCCCTATCAGACATTACGTACGGAAAAAGTAGGCCCTAAGATCGGTGAAGAATTACGCCGGGATGCGCTTCTGGCCATTATCTCAGCCATTCTTGTGATCGGTGTTTATATTTCCATTCGCTTTCAATTCCGCTTCGCTCTGGGGGCCGTGATTGCCCTGATCCATGATGTGCTCTTTACCCTAGGAGTCTTTTCCATTGCCCAATTTGAAATTTCGCTGTCCACTATTGCGGCCGGTTTGACCATTGTGGGTTATTCGCTGAACGATACGATTGTACTCTATGACCGTATCCGGGAGAATATGAAACGCAACCGCCGGCTGGCCATTGATAAACTGGTCAACACCAGTATCAATGAAACGCTAAGCAGAACGGTAATCACCTCCCTGACAACCCTGGTTGTGGTTGTGGTTCTGGCCTTTTCCAAAGGAGAGGTCCAGATTTTTGCCTATGCCATGATTGTGGGAGTTTTCATCGGAACCTATTCTTCTATCTATATCGCAGGGCCGGTTATCATTGCCTGGCAAAAGCGTTTCAGTACGAAATATGCCAAATAAATGAGTTAAGTTATTTTAAGTAATCTGAAATTGCTTCTTTCTTTCTGAATGAGAGGAGCATTTTAATTTTTTGAGGTAATGAATGTCGGTCATAGCCATACTTGGCGGACAATGGGGCGATGAGGGTAAAGGCAAAATCCTGGACATCCTCAGTGAAGATGCAGATGCCGTGGCCCGTTTCCAGGGCGGGGCCAATGCCGGTCACACCATCTATGTGAACAAAGAGGAAACTGTTTTACACCAGTTGCCCAGTGGCATTTTGCGCAATGCCGTGGATTGCTTGCTGGGATGCGGGATGGTGATCGATCCGGTGGGGCTGTTGAAAGAAATTGATATGTTGCAATCTAAAGGGGTGGCAGCACTGGAAAAGCGCATCCATATTTCCCAACTGGCGCATGTGGTAACGCCCCTGCATAAGCGCTTGGATGCCGTCCAGGAAAAAGCCCGGGCTGATGAGGCTATCGGGACCACCAAGCGCGGGATCGGACCCTGTTATATGGACCGGGTGGAACGCACCGGTTTGCGGCTTAAAGAATTAAACAAGACGGACTGGGTTCGCCGATGCCTGACGGCAAAATTGGAACAAGCCATCGACCGTGGATTAATATCCAAAACCGATCAACCGCAAATACAAACGGAGTTTGCAGAATTTTACCAGGCCGCGGAAAAGATCGTGCCTTATATCAAAGATGTGATGCGGATTCTCTATCAAAAATTAGCCCGCAAGGAAAAAATATTGGTCGAAGGGGCCCAGGGCATATTGCTGGATGTCAGCTATGGTACCTATCCCTATGTGACCTCCTCCAATACGATCGCCGGTAACGTGGCCACCGGACTGGGCATCAGCCCCACCCGTATTGATGAGATTTTAGGGGTTTTTAAAGCCTATAGCACCCGCGTCGGAGCCGGTCCTTTTCCCACGGAACAGAAGAATGCGATCGGCCAACGCCTGCGGGATAATGGGGCCGAATATGGCGCAACAACTCACCGACCGCGTCGCTGTGGCTGGTTTGATGCGGCCTTGGCACGCTTTTCCGTGCAACTGAATGGTTTTTCTTCTGCGGTGATTACCAAATTGGATGTGCTGGACGATATGCAAGAGCTCCGTATCTGTACCGACTATAAAAACGGTAGCTATCCTACCATTGATCTGGCGGATTGTGAGCCTCAGTATGAGACCCTGCCTGGTTGGCAGACCCCCTTGCAGGACTGTCGTCAATACGACCATTTGCCGACTGCTACCCGCCGCTATCTGGAAAGAATTGAGGAACTGCTGGGCGTACCGATCAAGTATATTTCGGTAGGCAAGGGACGCGATCAGATTATTGTCCGCTAACCGCAGTAATGACACCCCCTATCAATACATTTACCGGCCCCCTATGTCAGAATTGTATTGCTTTCGGCGACTATTTTTAATATATTTGCCACGATAATTTAAAATTGTGATCCAAATGTGAATTTTAACATATATTATAATTTTCATTGTTGAGTTTTGTTAATAATTCGCTACTGAAAATATATTTTTATAAATCCCAAATACGTTTAAGAAGGTAACTTGAGATCAAAGCCGACAGATCCCTCCAAATTGGCTGAAGATACTGATATTGAACAGAGTATCCGGCCGGCGAGCTTCGACGAATTTATTGGTCAAAAGACGGTGGTCAATAATCTGGCGCTTTATATCAAGGCCGCCAAGGAGCGGGGTGAACAGCTGGATCATGTGCTACTGTTTGGTCCGCCTGGCTTGGGGAAAACCACTCTGGCTCATATTGTGGCCCGCGAGCTGGGGGTCAATATTCGAACCTCTTCCGGTCCGGTGGTTGAACGGGCCGGCGATCTGGCCGGCATGCTGACCAATTTAGCGTTCCGGGATGTCTTTTTTGTTGATGAAATTCATCGTTTGAACAACGTGGTGGAGGAATATTTATACTCTGCCATGGAAGATTTTTATATAGAAATTGTGATTGACAAAGGGCCTAATGCGCGGAATGTACAACTCAACCTGGAAGGATTTACCCTGATCGGGGCCACTACTCGCTTGGGTCGCCTGACTTCCCCCTTAAGAGATCGCTTCGGTGTGGTTTTGCGTATGGATTATTATACACCGGCAGATCTGTACCATATTCTGATGCGCACCGCCCGGATTTTGAATATTGAACTGACCCCTGAAGGGGCCCGGGAAATCGCACATCGGGCACGCGGAACACCCCGTATTGCCAACCGTATTCTGCGGCGCACCCGGGATTACGCCCAGGTTAAAGCCAGCGGCAAGATCGACCGCAAGGTGGCAGCCAATTCCCTGCAAATGTTGGAAATTGATGTCAATGGACTGGATACCATGGATCGCCTGATCCTGAAAGCCATCATTGATAAATTTCAGGGCGGCCCGGTGGGGTTGAAGAGTTTGGCTGTGGCCGTCGCCGAGGACGAAGAGACCATTGAAGACGTTTATGAACCCTATCTGATCCAAATGGGGTTGTTGCAACGCACGAGCCGGGGACGTAAAGCCACACCGGAAACCTATAAATATTTTAACCTGTCGCCGGGTAATAGAACAGATGGTCAAGGAAAAATATTTTAAAAATAACAGGAGTTAATATGCGGCTTTCCGATTTTGATTATGATTTACCCCAAGAATTGATCGCCAAATATCCGATTGATAAACGGGACCATTCCCGTTTGATGATTATTAATCGAGAACAAAGAAAATTTGAACATAAACATTTCTATGATCTACCCGATTATCTGAAATCCGGCGATCTGTTAATTCTCAATGCCACCAAAGTATATCCGGCCCGCCTGCACGCCGTTAAAGATCGCACCGAGGCCAAAGTAGAGCTCTTCCTGCTTCGGGAATTGTCCAACAACCTTTGGGAAGTAATGGTCAAACCTGCCCGCAAAGTACGCATTGGGAACAAATTGACCATCACCGAAGACCTGCAATGTGATGTGATCGATAATACGGTCTCCGGGGGGCGCGTGGTGCGCTTCAAAGATATTTCGCAGGAAGAATTGTATAAAGTAATCGATGAGTTGGGCGAATCTCCCTTGCCTCCCTATATTGATCGGGACCCTACCCCCCAGGATAAGCAGAAATATCAGACCGTATACGCCAGAAGGAGAGGTGCCGTAGCCGCACCTACGGCCGGGCTGCATTTCACGGATGAATTGCTGCACAAAATCAAAAGTAAAGGCGTTAAGATACAGGAAATTGTATTGCATATCGGACTGGGCACTTTTCGGCCGGTAACCGTGGAAGATCTTTCCCGTCACAGAATGGATTCGGAATACTATGAGGTGGGACCTGACACTGCGATCGCCATCAATGAAGCCAAGCGCAAAAACAAACGGGTTATTGCGGTAGGAACCTCGGTGGTGCGTACCCTGGAAACCGTGACCGTTTCCGGATTCCAGATTACCCCCAGTAAAGGCTGGACCGATAAATTTATTTATCCCCCCTATGAATTTAAAATGGTGGATGCCATGGTAACTAATTTTCATCAACCGAAATCCACCCTTCTGATGCAGGTATCTGCCTTTGCCGATCATGAATTGATCATGAAGGCTTATAAGGCAGCAATTAAAAAGAAATACCGTTTTTTTAGTTACGGCGATGCCATGTTAATCATATGAAGATGATGTAATTCCATGCCAATCGCCAGTGCCATAGTTGTTGCCGCTGGAGCTGGCACGCGGATGCGGTCGGCCACACCCAAACCCTATATTTCCATAGGGGGCTATCCGCTGCTTTACCACAGCCTGCAGGCTTTCCTGCACAGCCCCGGAATTTCTGAGATTATCCTGGTAGCCGCTGCTCAGCAGCGTGGTTCGGCTAGGCTTAACCAAGCCATTCCTCCGCAAATGAAAGACCGGATAAAAATCGTGACCGGCGGTCAACGCCGACAGGATTCGGTCCGGAATGGATTGCAAGCTGTGCATAAAAATGCGGAATACGTCTTGGTACACGATGGCGCCCGACCCTTACTCAGGCCTGCTCACATCACACAGCTGCTGGACACCTGCAATCCCCAGACCGGCGCCATTCTGGCGGTCCCGGCGATGGATACCTTGAAACAGGTGGATCACCAACAGGTCGTGCAGACCCTTGACCGGCGGAAAATTTGGCAGGTTCAAACTCCACAAGTCTTTCCCAAATCCGTTCTACTGGAGGCTTTTATCCGGGCGGAGAAGGAGCATTTTACCGGTACCGATGAAGCCAGCTTGGTAGAGCGACTGCCATTCCCGGTCAAGGTTGTACCGGGGGATAAATACAATATCAAAGTCACCCTGCCTGCAGATCTGCAGTTGGTAGCGGCGATTTTAGAACAAAGGAAAGGGAGTTAATATGTGGGTAAAAACAGCTATCGGACAGGATAGTCATGTTTTTGATCCCTCGGATAAAGAGAAAAAATTGATCTTGGGTGGGGTGGTATTTGACGCGGAACCGCCTCTGAAAGGCAATAGCGATGCCGATGTAGTGCTGCATGCCCTGACCAATGCGATTGCCGGTATTACCGGGCGCAACATACTGGGCGCAGTGAGTGATCGTATGTGTCTGAAAGAGGGCATTACTGACAGTCGCGAATACCTGAAAGTGGCCCTCTTGGATCTTTTTCCTATGCAACTGAGTCATGTCTCTATTTCCATGGAAGGTGCCCGGCCCCGTATTGCGCCTAAAATCGAAGAAATGAAAGCGAGCATTGCGGCCTTGCTGAATCTTAAAGCGGAAAACATTGGATTAACCGCTACCAGTGGTGAAGGACTAACCGCCTGTGGCCGGGGGGAGGGGCTTCAGGTCACTTGTATTATTACGGTAATAAAACGGGAATAAATATGGCTGAAAAAAATATAAAAGGAGAGACAGGCTTGATTAAGACCAGATTTGCACCCAGTCCGACCGGGTTTTTACATATCGGCGGTTTACGCACGGCCCTGTATAATTACTTGTTTGCCAGACAACATCAGGGTCATTTTGTATTACGGATTGAAGATACCGATCGATCCCGGGCGGTTCCCGGAGCAGCCAAGGATCTGATTGCTATGTTACAATGGGCCGGATTAAGCATAGATGAAGGTCCCCAGAGCGGCGGCCCGCAAGGACCCTACGTGCAGTCGCAACGTATAGATATCTATCAGAAATATGTCCGGCATTTGATCGCCGAAGGCTATGCCTATCACTGTTTCTGTTCTCCTCAGCGACTGGAGCGTTTGCGGAAAGCACAACAGCAAAAACAGCAACGGGTCGGATATGATAACCACTGTCGGGGACTTTCAGAGGAGGAAGTGCAGGCCAAGCTCGATAGCGGTGCCCGTTATGTTATTCGGCAAAAAACACCGCTGGATGGGGCGGTCACTATAGAGGATTTGATCCGCGGACCGGTCAGCTTTACCTGTCATGAACTGGATGATCAGATCATTATGAAATCCGATGGCTACCCAACCTATCATCTGGCCAATGTAGTGGATGATCATTTGATGGGGGTTACCCATGTTATCCGCGGAGAAGAATGGTTGATCAGCACGCCCAAACATAAATTGCTTTATGAATATTTCGGATGGGAATTACCCGTTTTTGCTCATCTGCCTTTACTCCTGAACCAGGATGGCGCGAAGCTGTCCAAACGCCAGGGAGATGTAGCCGTAGAGGATTACCGTCGCAAAGGCTACTTACCTGCAGCCCTGATTAACTTTTTGGCCCTACTGGGATGGAATCCGGGAAGTGATCAGGAACTGTACACCAAAGCGGAATTGGTAGAAGTTTTCAATCTCTATCGCGTTTCCAAATCCGGTGCGGTTTTTAATCCGGAGAAACTGGATTGGATGAATTCCGTCTATATCCGTAATTTGGACCCCCAGGCCTTTTACGAATTAGCCCAGCCCTTTTTGCCGGCTGAGCTACCCTATACCCCGGCACAAGTAAAAGAGCTCCTGGCTCTGATCCAGGAACGCATCACCCGTCTGGATGAGATCCCCAAGGCCGCTGCCTTTTTCTGGTCCGGGGATATCAATTATGCTGAGCCGGAGAGTGACCAGGTATTAACCCAGGATGTAGCCCCTAGAGTGCTGAACAATTTTAAAAAGCAGCTCGCGCAAACAGAGGAACTGGATGCCAAGATTTTTCTTAATCTGATTAAGGCGGTTCAGAAAGAAACGGGCATAAAAGGCAAACCCCTGTGGATGACCCTGCGGGTGGCTCTAACCGGTGCAATTCATGGACCGGAGATTCCCCGGATCGCTGCATTGCTGGGCAAGTCAGGTTGTCTAGCCCGTGTGGAAAAGGCCCTGGATTATGTCGACAACCATTAAAATCAGAGCCAACGCCAAAGTCAACCTGGCCCTTCGCATTACTGGTCAACGGCCCGATGGTTATCATACCATCAGTTCCGTTTTTCAGGAAATTGATTTGCATGACCGGCTGATATTCACTCCGGCTGAAAAGTTCGGATTTAGCTCCACGGATCATAACTTGCCTACTGATGAGCGCAATTTATGCGTGGCGGCCTATCGCCGGATCGCAGCACTGAACGGTGAGAATTACAGGGACTGGCAGATACATCTGGAAAAAAATATTCCCATCGGGGCCGGCTTGGGAGGCGGCAGTTCCGATGCAGCCGCTGTGATCAAATTTTTAAATCAACACTGGCAGCTGCAACTGGACCGTGCCACGCTGAGTGGCCTGGCCCTGGAATTGGGTTGCGATGTACCCTTTTATATACATGGCAAGACCCAGGGAGTGGAAGGGATAGGTGAACGGTTGATACCGCTGCACATGCCACAGGCCTTTGCCCTGCTTCTCGTATGTCCGCCAATCCATATTTCCACCCGCTGGGCCTACGGTAAATTTGACTTGACAAAACAAAAAGCGGGTTATAAATTTACTCGTCTGTATGGCGATGAGGTAATTCATTGGCAGCTGTTTGAAAATCAATTTGAATCGGTTGTTTTTCAATCATATCCAGAAATCGGTGTGCTTAAAAAAGCCCTGCGATCAAAGGGTGCTCAATATGCCGGTTTGTCGGGGAGTGGCTCGACTGTGATTGGGGTTTTTAAAAATAAGCAAGAAGCCGAGGCTGTCAAGCCTCATTTCAGACAATATCCCACCTATGTCTCCCTCCCTAAACTTTGGAAAAGAATCTGATTCGGGGATCGTCCAACGGCAGGACAGCGGTTTTTGGGGCCGCTTATCTAGGTTCGAATCCTAGTCCCCGAGCAAGATTTTTATTAACACAAAAAGAGTGAATGTGTTATGTATACTAAAGTCAGAGTTTTTTCAGGGAGGTCCAATCCCGCTTTAACCCAAGAAATCAATAGCATCCTGGGCTATCCGCCGGGTGAAATTACTTTCCGGAATTTCAGCGATGGTGAAATATGGTTACGCTTTGAGAACAATATCCGCGGGGCCGACGTTTTTATTGTGCAGTCTACCAATCCACCGGCCGATAATCTGGTTGAGCTATTTCTGATCATCGATGCGGCCAAACGGGCTTCCGCCAAGCGTATCACCGCCGTTATTCCTTACTACGGGTACGCCCGGCAGGACCGTAAAGATCAACCCCGCGTGCCCATTTCATCCCGATTGTTCATGGACATGATCGTCACTGCCGGGGTGGATCGCATCGTGACTATGGATCTGCATTCCACTCAGATACAGGGTTTTTCCAATATTCCCTTTGACCATCTCTATGCCAAGCCGCTTTTTATTGAACGCCTTAAAGAATTGACTGAAGGGAAGAATTATACCCTGGTCTCTCCTGATATCGGCGGAGTGAAATTTGCCCGTTCCTATGCGCAGATTCTGGGGCTGCCGCTTACCATTGTTGATAAACGCCGCCCCAAACCGAACCAGGCTGAGGTCATGAACATTATTGGACGGGAAGATTTCAAGCATGTGCTGATTGTCGATGATATGATCGATACCGGTGGGACGATGACCGAAGCGGCCAAATTGATCAAAAAGCGCGGCGCCAAAACCATCACGGTGGTGGCCACTCACGGGCTTTTTTCCGGCCCCTGTTTGCAACGTCTTTCCCAGGCGCCGATCGATAAGGTCATTGTTACCAATAGTCTCGATATTCCGGAGGAGAAGTGCATTGATCAATTACAAATAGTCTCTGCGGCCCCCTTGTTGGCAGAGGCCATCAAACGGATTCATGATGAAAAATCCATAAGCAAGTTGTTTAAATATTAAGCGAACTAGATAAAGGAGATCACAATGGCAGAACATAAAATTTCCTCTGAGCTCAGAGAAAATCTCAAGAGAAGTCATACCAATGCCTTGCGCCGGGAAGGGAAGATCCCTGCGATTTACTATTTTCACAGTGAAGAACCGATTTCGATTGCCGTTGATTCCCATGAATTTCACATGGGACTGCATTCGGGAGCCCATATCTTTGATCTGCAGTTGGGCGATAAACGGCATAAGTGCATCATGAAGGAGATTCAGTATGATCCGGTTTCCGAAGAGCCGATTCACGTTGATTTCATGGGCGTTGATTTAAGAGAATCTATCCATATCAATATTCCCATCCATCTGCATGGAGAACCGGTAGGGGTCAAGACTTTTGGTGGTGTCTTAAACCAGCATTTGTGGCAGTTGAATATCAAGTGCCGGGTAAAGGATATTCCTGATTCAGTGGAGCTGGATGTCAGTGAATTGGATTTGGGTGATTCCATTAATGTAAGCGACATTTCCATCGAGGCCGGTGAAATTCTCGATGCACCCGAACGGTCTATTGTATCCGTGGTACAGCCCACCGGCCTGCCTGTCGTCGAAGAGGAAGAAGAGGAAGCTGAGGAAGAAGAACTTGAGGAAGGTGAAGAAGCTGAAGCTGCTGAAGGCGAAGGTGAAGGTGAAGGTGAGGAATCCGGTGAAGAGTCTGGAGAAAAAAAGGAAGAGAGATAAAATATTTTTAGGATGATTCCCGTGACATACACACCGGAAAAAACCGCCTCGCAATTAATCCTTGGACTGGGTAATCCCGGCCGCCAGTACGCCGGTCAGCGTCATAATTTCGGGTTTCAGGTTCTGGATACCCTAGTAGAAAACCGGGACCTCTCCTTTCGGAAAGGGGCCGGCTCTTTCTTCTATACCTGTCTTAATGACGCTTCGGGATTGCAATCATCGTTGGAAACCATACTGTTTCTATGTAAACCGCGCACCTATATGAATCAGAGCGGTGTAGCGGCCCGGCAGGCACTGGCTTACTTTGATCTACCGCCGCAAAACATGCTGGTGGTTTATGATGATATTGATTTACCATTGGGCAAATTACGCTTGCGTCTCAGAGGATCTGCCGGGGGCCATCGCGGAGTAGAATCCATTATCAATCAAATCAATTCCTCGGAGTTTCCCCGGTTGAAATTGGGCATCGGTCCCCAGACCGAAGGCGTTCCTGCGGAAGAGTTTGTTTTGGAAAATTTTACCAGGCAGGAATTGCCTGTTCGGGATAAAGTGATCCGCAAGGCCGACGAGCTTATTATTGATTTGGGAAATAAAACCATCCGCAGCTTAATGAACGATTATAACGCTATAAATCTAAACCAACAAACAATTGCCGGGAAGGAAGCATGAATAACCAAGTCTCACTATTTTGGGTCTATATTGCTCTGATCACCGGGGCCATTGCCTTTTGCTTTGCCTTAATTAAATCCCGCTGGATTACCCGCCGTGACATGGGAGATGAAACCATGCAGAAAATCGCCGGACATATCAAAGATGGTGCGATGGCTTTTCTCACCCGTGAATATAAAGTTTTAATTCTTTTTATAATCGTAGTCGGGCTTCTACTGATTTTAGTAAACAGCGGCTGGAGCCGGCTGGTTACCCTCTCGTTTGTAGTGGGCGCATTTTGTTCCGGTCTGGCCGGATACATTGGCATGCGAACCGCCACGACAGCCAATGTCAGGACCACCCATGCAGCCCAGCATAAATTGACGGATGCCCTCAGGATTGCCTTCTCCAGCGGATCGGTCATGGGGCTTTCTGTGGTCGGTCTGGGCGTGCTGGGACTCGGAACTTTATTCTCTGTTTACACCCTTATTTTTGGATTTGATCAATTGTCGACCCGGATCTTACCTATTTTAAGTGGCTTTAGTTTTGGGGCCAGTTCCGTGGCGTTGTTTGCGCGGATGGGCGGCGGTATTTATACCAAGGCCGCTGATATCGGCGCTGATTTGGTTGGTAAAGTCGAGGCCGGTATTCCCGAAGATGATCCCCGTAACCCGGCGACCATTGCCGATAATGTAGGGGACAATGTGGGGGATGTGGCCGGAATGGGGGCTGACCTGTTCGAAAGCTATGTTGGCTCTATCATCGGAGCCATGGTGATCGGAGCGACATACCGGATCGATCTGACGATCCTCCCCCTGGCCATGGCCGGAGCGGGTATCCTGAGCTCCATCGTCGGCACCTTTCTGGTCAGGACCAAAGAAAACGGAGACCCCCAAAAAGCCTTGAATCGGGGATTCTTCTCGGCGGACCTGCTCATGCTGTTACTGCTGATCGGATTGACACGTTTGTTCATCCCCCGAGGATTAGAGATTGGCAACAGATTGGTCAGCTCATGGGATATTTTCCTGGCTGCTTTGGCCGGCCTGATCACCGGTATTATGATCGGTCTGGTGACTGAATACTATACTGCCAGCAATAAGAAGCCGGCTCAAAAAGTGGCCGAACAGTCGCAGACCGGGCCGGCGACCAATATAATTGCCGGACTCAGTCTGGGCATGCTGTCTACCGTGATACCGGTATTATTCATTGCCGGTGCCATCATGCTCTCCTATGTCCTGGCCGGGTTATATGGTATTGCTATTGCCGCGTTGGGTATGCTATCCACCACCGGTATCCAACTGGCTATCGATGCTTATGGACCGGTAGCAGATAATGCCGGGGGTATAGCGGAAATGGCCATGCTCAATAAAAAAGTGCGTCAAAGAACGGATCGGCTTGATTCCGTGGGCAACACCACCGCCGCTATTGGCAAAGGATTTGCCATTGGGTCGGCCGCCCTGACCGCTTTAGCCTTATTCGCGGCCTTTCAGACCGCTGCGGGTATTACATCAATTAATATAGCCGAACCCTTTGTGATCGCCGGCTTACTGATCGGCGCTATGCTGCCCTTTCTGTTTAGTAGTCTGTTGATGCGGGCAGTAGGGGGTGCCGCTTATGAGATGATCCGCGAGGTACGCCGGCAATTCCGGGAAATAAAAGGGCTGATGGAAGGGAAAGCGGAAGCTGATTTCTCGCGCTGCGTGGATATTTCCACCCGGGCCGCCATAAAAAAAATGATATTACCCGGCATATTAGCGGTTATTCTGCCCCCCCTTCTGGGATTCTTTAATAAGGAAATGCTGGGCGGTCTGTTGGCCGGAGTCACTGTTACTGGTGTTTTAATGGCGATTTTTATGGCCAATGCCGGGGGCGCCTGGGACAATGCTAAAAAATATATCGAGGCCGGTCATTACGGAGGCAAAGGTAGTGACCCACATAAGGCTTCGGTTACCGGAGATACAGTCGGCGATCCCTTCAAGGATACGGCCGGACCCTCGTTGAATATATTGATCAAGTTAATGTCCATCGTTTCCTTGGTCATTGCACCCTTATTGTAGTAATAAAATAGGAAGGAGAATAGGTCAGTGAGATATTATGAAAACTTGTTTATTGTTGATCCCAATTACGAGCGGGACCGTTATTCAAATCTGGTAGAGTCGGTTAAAAAACAACTCTCTGGTTTGGGGGGAGATGTTCTGGCGACTGATGAATGGGGCAAGAAACGGTTATCTTATTTGATTAATGGTCATAAATACGGACAATACGTCCTGTTGACCTTTGAAACCGACAACCCCACCGGGGTGAATGAATTGGAAAACTGGATGAAATATGCCGATGGTATCCTCGCCTATTTAACGGTTCGGTTAGATACCAAGCCGGAATTGAAGCAGGCGTAAATCCTGTTTCAGAATATCAATTAGAAAGGAATATTTATGGCGATTCTTAGTAGAAAAAAGATATGTAAGTTTTGTGAAAACCTTGATTGGCAAATAGATTATAAAGATTATAAAACTCTCCGACGATTTATTACTGATCAAGGCAAGATTATTCCCCGCCGTATAACCGGCACCTGTTCGCGGCATCAACGCGAATTGACCCGGGCTATCAAACGCGCCCGGAATATCGCGCTATTGCCCTACTCATACGACGTAACACAAGATTAAAATCAATGTTTTCCCAGATAGGAGGTTAATGTGCAAGTCATTCTACTGCGTGACTATGAAAATTTGGGCACCTCAGGTGAACAGATCGATGTGAAAGATGGCTATGCCCGCAATTATTTGATTCCCCAGGGTATTGCACTCAAGGCGACCAAAACCAATATAAAACAGTTCGAAGAGTTGGCGCAACTCCAGGAACAACGCAAGAATAAAGCCCTCAAGGGATCCAAGCAAATGGCTGAAAAGCTACAGGCGCTTTCGATTACCATACCAGTAAAAGTAGGTGAAGAGGATCGCGTTTTTGGATCTGTCACTTCTCAGGATGTGGCTCAACAGCTGCAGGAAAAGGGCTATGATATCGATAAACGCCAAATTCAACTGGAAGAACCCATTAAGGCCTTGGGCATTTATGAAATTCCGATCAAATTACATCCAGAGGTGATCACCGCGGTAAAACTGTGGGTGGTTAAAGCTTAGTATAATTTTAAACAGTACTTTAACGAGGCAAGATGGACTACTATTTTCATCTTGCCTTTTTTGTGTGTATTCCAAAAATTAGTATCTATGCCGTTCAATTGGTTAAGTGCAATGGTTTTTAAGGGGAGCTTGGATTAAGCCAACTCACGGCGAGGTCTGAAAAAGCCTTATTTTTTGCCAATGGCATTCCTAAATTAAGTCATGGATTCTGAAATGGAACAGTATGTCGACTTGGTATTCCCGAATACCCTGCGCCGATCTTTTACCTATAAAACACCTGCACACCTTCAGCAAGACCTGTCAGAGGGACAGCGGGTGATCGCACCCTTGAGGAATGTGCCGTCCATTGGGTTTGTATTAAAAGTCCATTCCCAAAAACCCCGGGACATCAAACTCAAGGAAATAAGTGAGATTATCGATCCGCAACCCTTGATCCCCGGCGAGCTGTTTCAGTTTTTAAAGCGGCTGGCAAATTATTATCTCGCCCCCCTGGGCAGGGTTCTCTCTGCTACTATCCCACCGGAAATACAGTTACTGAAATATCGCCAGCTGGAGATCCGGCGCATAGCCAATAAATCAGAACTGGGTCCCTATGCGGCTTTATATGATAAAATTGTTACCCGGGAAGTGCGGCGTGTCTCTGCGCTGACAAAGCATTTTTCGCCGGACTATCTTAAAAAAGGGCTACATTATTTGAAACAGTACGGGATTATCCGCGAGTCGATCCATTATCGCCATCCTTTCCGAGAAGGGATTATCGAACGATGGGTCCGGTTAATGGCTGACCGGGATGCCCTGCGACCGGAGCTGGAACAGTATAAACGCAGAGCCCCGCGCCAGTGGGAAATTTTGCAGCGCTTGGTTGAAGACCGGACGCCCCTCCGTGCTGAAGAACTGTCGAAATATTCCTCCGCAGCCTTAAAAAGTCTGGCCAAAAAGGAACTTATTACCATTGAGCGACAAGACATTACCTTCAAGGACCTCTGGCATAGTTATCATGTCAGGAGCAAAGATGTTGAACTGGACTCTGACCAAAGCCAGGTTTACGGGCAAATTGCGCAGAGCCTTACCCAAGAACGCTATGCCCCTTTTCTAATTGAAGGTGTTACCGGCAGCGGTAAGACGGAAATATATATCAAATTAATTGAAAAGGTATTGTCAGCCGGGCAAAATGCGATTGTGCTTGTTCCGGAAATAACGCTGACCACCCATTTGGCCGGCCGTTTCAGAGGTGCTTTTGGATCGCGTGTTGCCCTATGGCATAGCCAGCTGAGCCGCGGCCACCGCTCAAAAATTTGGCATAACATCCTGAAGGGTGAATTACCTTTGGTAATCGGTGCCCGCAGCGCCATTTTTCTCCCTATGCCGGATTTGCAATTAATTATCGTCGATGAGGAACAGGACTCTTCCTATAAACAAAAAGGCTTGGAGCCCCGCTACAATGCCCGCGATGCCGCCCTGATGCGTGGCCAGGGCAGTGGAGCTACCGTTGTACTGGGATCCGCTACCCCGAGTATCGAATCCCATTATAATGCCAATACCGGAAAAATAACAAAATTGCACCTGGCCCGCCGCTACGCTTCCGCACCAACACCGCTGATCAATGTGGTTGATATGAAGAAGGAATGGCAAAAGAATGAAGAAGCGCTTTTTTCCGAACTCCTGCTACACAAGATCGCGGATCGGATCGACAAAGGTGAACAGGTTTTACTGCTTCAAAACCGGCGCGGCTATTCCAATGTTATCTTGTGTGCTGCTTGTGGCTGGCGTCCGTCTTGCCGGAACTGTGACATTACCTTAACGTATCATAAAAAAGGTGTGAGACTTATCTGTCACTATTGTAACTATATGGAAAAACCGCCTGCTGAGTGCCCACAATGCGGGGGGCAAAAATTTTACTATCCCGGTTTTGGTACCCAGCGGGTTGAAACCGCACTGCAAACCCTTTTTCCGGAAGTAACACTGGCGCGTTTGGATATTGATACTACCCGGATTAAAGGCTTTTCGCAGCAGACCCTGGCGCGTTTTGAAAGGGGCGATATTCAGATCTTAATCGGCACCCAGATGATCGCCAAAGGACTGGATTTCCCCCGGGTTTCACTGGTTGGTGTTTTAAATGCTGATGTGGGCCTCTATCTCCCGGATTTCCGGGCCCGTGAGCGGGTGTTTCAGCTGCTTTATCAGGTCGCAGGCCGCTCCGGACGGGGCGATATACACGGAGAGGTGGTTATCCAAACCCTGGTGTCGGAGGATTTTACCATTCAATGTGCTGTCCAACAGAATTTGAAAAAATTTGTGAATAATGAATATAATGAACGCAACCCGGTCAATTATCCGCCCTTTAGCCGCCTCGCACAGGTCTTGATAACAGCTAAAGAGCAAAAACGGGCCGCTGGCGTAAGCGCAAAGATTATGGACTATATTAAAAAGCATGCCGCCGGTCTCCAGATTTTAGGACCGGCCCCGGCCCCCTTGCCCCGTATTAAAAACCGCTATCGCTATATGGGTATTCTGAAATCCCGTAAAACACAGGATCCCCAGGGAAATCAATTGCGGGATGTACTGAAAAAATTACTGCAGTCTCAGATATACACCCGCCTGCGGCGTCAGGCTCGCATTATTATTGATATCGATCCCCTGGATTTATTATAATGAAACTTCCGGTTAAATATCTGATTTCCGGTCTTTTGATCCTCTTGCCCTGGCAATTTAACCGCGCCATCGATGTGCAGCTAAAAATTCACTCAGGCGGGGAGTTTAAACAATTAGCCACCTATACAGAAAACAGAATAAAAGAGGTCTTACCGGAAATTAAAAATATCTTTGATTACCAAGGGACCTTGACGATTGAATTTGTACTGGTTAACTCCTCGGCAGAATTTAAACAATATGTGGGGTATCGCTTACCAACCTATGTAAAGGGGGTTACTCTCTTTCCAAGCGGAAAGGTTGTCCTGAAAACCCCGCAGCTGGCCAAAGCCGATTTATGGGAATTTCGCACGACGTTGATCCATGAGCTGGTACACAGCGTTCAGGGACAAATTGTGGGTCTGAACACGACGCCGACTTGGTTTACTGAGGGACTGGCGCTCTACATCAGCGATAACTATAATTTGAGAAATCATATTCTACTATCCAAAGCGCTTTTTAAGGATCAACTGATTCCCATGGCGCAGCTGACCCGTTTTTTAGATTTACCTCCCAACCAGACCCGCTTAGCCTATGCCGAAAGCGCTTCGATTATCGCCTATCTGATTGATGTGTATGGCCTGCAGATAATTAATGAGATCCTGCATCGGATAAAGGAGGGGCAGAGTTTTGCCGCCAGTATCACCGCGGCCACCAACATTGATTATGTGGATTTTCCAATCTATTGGCGGAAATATATCCGGCAAAAATATCGCTGGATATTTGTGCTGGATATTCAAAATATATTGTGGTTAATTATACCGGTAATGGTAGTGGTGATCTATTTTATTATCCGTATAAAAAACCGGCGTAAACAGGAGTACTGGGAAGCAAATGAGGAATATGAAGCTTAACAGGATGCATATTTTTAAAATCAGTCTGGTTTTTTGGCTGACGACCTCCTTATCGGCCCAGGCGCTATTTCAAGGCTTTAATCACCCCGTCAATGCCCGGGGATGGGCCATGGGCGCGGCCGTTACCAGCCTGTCCCGCGAGGGGACCGGGTTGCAGGCCAATCCGGCAGTTATCGGTCGTACGGAAAGTCTGGCCCAGGTCAATTATACTAACTATGTTTTAGATATTTTTGCCACTAATGTTTATTCCATCTTCGAAACCAGTAAGGGACGCCTGGCGACCATGTTCCGCTACCTGAGTTATGGTACTTTTACTGAAAGAGATGCCGCCGGGAATTATATCGATGAGTTCTCAATTGAGGATATGTATATGAGCCTGGGATACGGTAATCAGCTATTTAATAAAATGTATATCGGAGCTATGGCCGGCTACACTTCTTCTAATTTTCATTCGCTTTCGGCCCGGGCGCTTACCTTTTCTACCGGTGCCCTTTATTATGATCCCCACTCCACTCTGGCGATTGGCTTGGCATACCAGGGCTTTGGCAAGCAATTGGCCGGATATTTGACCGATGAAAAACTCAATTCAGCAATATATGCCGGTATCTCCAAAGAGCTGGCCCACCTTCCCATGATTATTGCCCTGGATCTCTACCGGGATAAAAATTCCGAACGATATATTGTCAAGCTGGGCGGCGAGTTTATATTGTATGACCGGTTTTATTTACGCTGGGGCAGTTCTACGAAAAGATTCCAGCTTTCCACAGAGCAGAATTTCCGGAATTTTTTAGCCGGATCGTCCTGTGGGATCGGTATGCGTAAAGCCGCTATGGTCTTTGACATTGCCCTGGTCGGGTTAGGTGGTTTCGGGGAGATAACCTCTTTTTCCATCCATAAAACAATTGAATGAAGGATCAAACATGAAAAAAATTAGTGGCCTCATGGGATTAGCCCTGCTAATTATCGCTGGAATTACAGGCTGCGACGAACCGGAAAATCAGGAGATCAGTTATGCCCACCATGTACAACCAATTTTTAATACCACTTGTCTGGATTGTCATTTTCAAAATGGTTCAGCGAACTTAGATCTGACCTCTTATGAGGCCCTGATGTCCGCTAAAAGTAACAACGGACCGGTAGTGGTTCCCGGCCGGCCGGATGAAAGCCTCCTGTTTGAAAAAATATCCGAGCCCCAACCCAGTCTGGGAGAACGAATGCCGCTGGGGCGCAGCCCCTTGCCTGACTCGGAAATTAATATGATTGAGACCTGGATTTACGAGGGAGCGCAGAATAATTGATCCATGCTACTATCTGGCTGACAATGTTTAGTTTAAATCAATTAAAAAAGGGCGATGAGATATCGCCCTCTAGAATTGTGCCGGAAAATTAGGGGCTAGAGGGAACTAGTCTTTCAGTTTGAAAATAACCGGAATCGAGATCCAGACCCCTACATTGCGATCGCGCTGTTTGGCCGGTTTGAAGTCGGTTTTCTTGATGGCGTTAATGGCCGCTTCGTTCAAACCGGTATTCGGAATGCCTTTCAATATATTGCAATCTCTGACCTTCCCAAATTCATCGACGTAGGCCTGGACAACCACGGTACCCTCTATACCAGCTTCCTGTGCAATTTCGGGATAGATCACATTGCGCTGGATCGCTTCAAAGCCCCCTAGGGGTTCCGGTGGTTCATCAAAGGGAATAAAACGCACCTGACGACCGCCGTCTTCATCATCTTCCTCCGGTGGCGGTGGCGGGTTTTCCCAGTCCGGAGCGTAATCTTCAAAAGAGGACATTTCAAAATCAATGTCTTCGGCCAGATCATCTTCGTCGGCCTCTACCGGAATGGCAGGTTTGGAGGGAGGTGCCGCTTGTTCGATTTGCTGCTGGGTAATCGGGACTTCCTCTTGTTCAATATATACTTTTTTTTGTGTTACGGTGGTCTGTTTTTGTTCAAACTTGGGAAATAAGAGCATTAAACCAATGAGTAGAATTAAACTGACCACCAGACTGGTCCGCAGCACCAGAGGATATTTTGTTTTTAAGCTAAACTTGGGGTTTTTTCTTGTTTTCATTTTCTATCCTCTCAGTCGCTTA